>CAZIME010000044.1:0-9740 GCA_964540395.1 uncultured Bifidobacterium sp. | reverse complement strand
CCTCGACGGTGATGACGCCGTCCTTGCCGACCTTGTCGATCGCCTCGGAGATCATCTGGCCGATCTCCTCGTCGGCGGCCGAGATGGCGGCGACCTGCGCGATCTGCGACTTGGAGTCGACCTCCTTGGCCAGCGACTTGATCGACGCCACGGCCGCCGCGACGCCCGCCTCGATGCCGCGCTTCAGGCTCATCGGGTTGGCGCCGGCCGCGACGTTGCGCAGACCCTCGCGGACCATCGTCCACGCCAGCACGGTGGCCGTCGTGGTGCCGTCACCGGCGACGTCGTCGGTCTTCTTCGCCACTTCCTTCACGAGCTCGGCGCCGATGCGCTCGTACGGATCTTCGAGCTCGATTTCCTTGGCGATCGACACACCGTCGTTGGTGATCGTCGGGGCGCCCCACTTCTTGTCGAGGACGACGTTGCGTCCCTTCGGTCCGAGGGTGACGCGCACCGCGTCGGCCAACTTGTTCATGCCGGCTTCCAAACCACGGCGGGCCTGCTCGTCGAACAAAATGATCTTCGGCATCGCTAACTCCTTTAGGTGTCACGGGAGGGTATGGCGGGTTAGCACTCTACCGATGAGACTGCTAACCGACTACCGGGCCGCGGTACCCAGCCCGCGGGGCTACTTGATCGGCCGCAAGACCACATCGGTGCGGGTGTCGGTGGCCCCGAGGCTGTGCAGCCAGTGGAGGAACGCATCGAGCCCTGCCGTGCCGTCGCAGGCGACGGCGATCTTCACGTCGGGCACGCCGGTGACGTGCGAGGCCCACACGACATCGTCGCGCCCCCGTACCGCTTCGTCGAAGTCGTCGGCTGCCGTGATTCGCGCATCGATCACCGCCATGAGGTCACGGCCGAGCGCCCGCTGGTCGATATCGACGGTGAAGCGCCGAATGATCCCGCGGCGCATGAGCCGCCGCACCCGCTCGGCGACCGCGTTCGGCGACAAATGCACCCGATCACCCAGCGTCTGCCACGAGATCCGCGAGTCATCGAGAAGAATGGCGAGGATTTCACGGTCGATTCGGTCTATAGCCACGTTTTCCTCGGTCATAAAGCCACTATAGCGACGAAGTCGTCGGTTTTTGCAGTGTGACCGGCCTCAGACTGGATCCTCATGTCGAACGAAGCACTGTGGACCTGGGGACTGCTCATCTGTGAGGTTGTCGGCATTGCCGGCTTCTGGCTCGTCGGCGCCCGCAAGTGGTGGGGCTGGGCGATCGTGCTCGCCCACTCGTTCCCCTGGCTTGCCTACGCCATCGTCTTTGAGAAGCCGGGGTTCATCGCGATGAGCACCTTGTGGATCGTCACCCACACGCGCAACATGGTGCGCTGGCAGCGCGCTCACAAGCGCGACTTCGCACTCGCCGCCTAGTCGGCGATCCGCGCCAGTTCGGTGACGTAGCGGTCGAGTGGTGCCGATCCGCGACCACCGATCACGTCGTTGATGAACGTGTCGTCGGGAATTGCCGCCGCAATTCGCGGACCGGTGAGCAGTTCCATCGCCTCATGCAGTGTTGACGGTTGGTGAGCAACGGCGTACGTATCCCAGATGGTGCCGACCGATGCATCCTGCAGCCACTTCGGTCGCACATAGGGAATGCCTCGCATCACGGCTTCAAGGGCGATGCTCGAGTCGACGTCGACGAGCACGTCGCACTCACCGAGCAGTGCCGACGACTCGGCCGGACCCTCGATGAATTCGAGCGATCCGCCTGCCGTGAGCATGCTGCGTTCCGCAGCGGTGAGCGACGTGTGGTCAGCGCGCGGATGCGCCTTCAGCAGAACGTGAAGGCTCGGCTCACGGGACATCGCCGTGAGCAACTCGATCGTCGCGGCGCGGTCGACGAGGTTGTGCCACTTCGGAACGAAGAACAGCACGCGCCGGGTATTCGGGCGGCGAGCTACATACACCGAACCTTCGGTGAGTCTTCGTAGTTCGGCGATCCACGTTTCGCTGAACCGCACACTGCCCCACACGACGGTGTTGTTCCCGCTCATCGTCGAATTGGAGACGATGACGTCGCGGTGATACGTCGAACAGAACACGTAAGCCCGGAATGAGTCGCGGTCGGCGAATGGCAGCTTTCCGCCGTGCGCGTCGAGTGTTGCGCGAACGTGGGGGCTGAGGACGAGACTCGTTTTCACGCTGTGTCCGTGCGGCAAGGCGACGGTCGGAATGCCGAGATCGCGTGCGGCGTGCTGTACCTGCGGCATGAAGTCGGCGAACAGGTATTGGCGCATCGCAGACATCCCCGTGAATGCGTCACCGGCGATTCCCTCACGCCATTCCGTGCACACGACTCCTGCATCATGACGACGCAAGAGTCGCTGCACGCGCCATCGTGACCAGACAAGTCGACGTAACCGAGCCCTGCCACCGCTCACGTCGGCAGCGGGAAGGCGAATGACCGTCGTGACACCCGATTCGTCGAGCGCCGCAAATCGCGGGTCACGCGCCGTGTCGTACCGACTCGCAACGATGACCACCACTCGGTGACCTTGCTTTGCCGCGGCCCATGCGACGGGAACGATGTTGTCGATGTCCGGCGCACCGCGGACGATGAACACCCAGGAACGCTCGTCGCGGGGCGCCACGGTCGTCAGCCCTTGGCTGCGGTGAGCATCTGTTCGCGGGCGCGCCGCCACACATCGGCGTGCTCACAGTCGCGATAGCTCTCGAAGTACGGCCCGCCGAGCGTGAAATGAATGAGCTTCGGCACGCCGGGCATCGTCATTTCACCGACCAGGTAATTCCATGTGACGGGAAGTCCCCCGATGAGGTGATCGCCCTCCAACCACTTGAACTGGTGCAGGTACAGACCCGACTCCTTGGCCACGACGTCGGGAGTGAGGGTGCGACAGCGCGCGTTGTTGAAGAGCATGACGCTCGACCAGTTCTTTTTCTCGTAGCGGGTCTGCACGTTGCCGAGGAACTTCACCTCTTCGGTCGGCTGGTAGTCGTGCTTGACGCACATCACGGCATACGAGTCGTCGCGCATCGCCCACAGCTCGGCGATGTCGGCGGTGTTCACCATGTCGCAGTCCATGAACATCGCCCATCCCTCGTAGTTGCAGAGGTACGGAACGAGGAAGCGGGTGAACGAGAAGTCCGTCGATTCGAGGCTCGAGCGTTCGCGCGCGTAGAAGGACCGGAACGACTCCTTGCGCAGAGGCGAAATCGCCACCGGCTGAGTCGCGTTTGCGATGATCGAGTGGGCGAGCACGTGATAGGCCACGGTTTCGTTTTCGTCATAGCCGATGAAAATGCGGATCACTCGATCGTTCCTCAGTACGTCGTGGGCTGCGGACCGCGACGCTGCACCGCTTCACGGATCGCGAGCAGCTGTTCGAGGAATGCGGGGATGCGGTGCAACGGAATCATGTTCGGTCCGTCGCTCAACCCCTTGTCGGGATCGGGGTGCACTTCCATGAACAAGCCGTCAACACCGACGGCGACTGCGGCGCGGGCGAGCGCACCGGCGTACTCGCGCTGACCGCCCGACGACGTTCCTTGTCCACCCGGTTGCTGCACGCTGTGCGTGACGTCGAAAATCACCGGTGCGCCGGTGTCGCGCAACTGCGGCAGCGAGCGGTAGTCGACGACCAGCGTGTTGTATCCGAACGACGCACCGCGTTCCGTGACGAGTACGTTCTTCGCCCCGCCACCGCGCAGTTTCTCGACAACGTTGCGCATGTCCCACGGTGCGAGGAACTGCCCCTTCTTCACGTTGACGGCACGACCCGTTGAGGCAGCGGCGAGGAGAAGGTCGGTCTGACGGCACAGGAACGCCGGGATCTGCAGCACGTCGACTGCGCCGGCCGCTTCGCTCGCATCGGCCGATTCATGGATGTCCGTGAGTGTCGGAATGCCGAGTTTCGCGCGCACGTCGGCGAGAACCGCCAATCCCTCGTCGCGACCCGGACCCCTGAACGCGTTGCCGCTCGTGCGGTTCGCCTTGTCGTAGCTCGCCTTGAACACGTAGTTGATGCCGAGTGTCCGGCACGTGTCGAGCATGGTTCCCGCGACGTGATGGGCGAGTTCGGAACTTTCGACGACGCACGGTCCCGCGATGAGCAGCAACGGCTGACCGTCACCACACGTCATCGCCGGCGTGATTGCGGCAGTTGGTGTGCTCATGCGAGCCCCGCCTTGACGAGGTCGTGGAGGCGCAGCATCCCCGTCACCTCACCATTGTCGCCGATGACCGGCAGCACCGAGATGGACTTGCGGACGTTGCGTTCCATGAGCGCGAGGGCATCGAATGCCGGAGTGGCTTCGGAGATGGTGATCGGCGAGCGGGTCATGAGATCGTTGGCGAGGAGCGCACTCCACGCATCGGCCGAGTGCTTGGTGAGCGCGCGGCGCAAATCACCGTCGGTGATGATGCCGCCGAGTCGTCGCGTGTCGTCGTCGGCATGCACCCATACCGCACCGATGGAATGGCGCGTGAGCGTGTCGATGACGTCGACGAGTGTCGCCGTCGGGGCGAGCGGAGCCACCGTCGACGTCGGCACCATGAGGTCGCGCACGAGCAGCGACAGTCGCCGACCGAGCGCACCGCCGGGATGGTTGAGTGCAAAATCCTCGGCCGACACCTTGCGTCGATCCATCCACAGCACGGCAAGCGCATCACCGATCGCCATCGCCACCGCGGTACTCGACGTCGGCACGAGATCGATCGGACATGCCTCTCGCTCGACGGCTGCATCGAGGACCACGTCGCACTCACGCGCCAGCGTCGAACCGGTGCGACCGAGGATGCCGACGATGCTCACCGCACGCTTCTTCACGTACGGAACGAGTGCGAGCAACTCACCCGACTCGCCGCTGTTCGACACGAACACGACGACGTCACCGTCGCGCACGATGCCGAGGTCGCCGTGCAAGGCGTCGAGCGGATTGAGGAAAACCGCGACCAGGCCCACCGAGGTGAACGTGGCGGCGCACTTCTGGGCGACGATTCCCGACTTGCCGACCCCTGTGAACACCACCTTGCTCTCGCACTTCGCGAGCAGCGACACCGCTTGGTCGACGACCTTCGGGTCGAGCCTGTCGGCAGCCGCGGCAATGGCGTTCGCTTCGGCGCGCAGGACCGATGCGAGGTCAGCGTTCTTGTCAGTGGTCATGATGCGGAAGCCGCCAGTGTGCGCGCCAATTCGAGATCACCGGCCACGTCGACCGACAGGGTGTTGCGCACGGTGGGAACGATCTCGTAGGTGGAAATCGTAATCCCGTTGTCGATGAGGCGGAGTTGTTCCAACTTTTCCATGTCCTCCAACACCGAGGGCGCAAGCCTCGACCAGCCGGCGAGAACGTCACGGCGGTACCCGTACATGCCGACGTGCCCCCAGTAAGTGGCACCCTCCGCCCACTGCGACGGCTCGACCCCACGACGATGCGGCACCGCCGAGCGGCTGAAGTACACCGCGTCGCCGTTTGCCCGCAGCACGGTCTTCACGGAATTCGGGTCGTGCAACTTCTCCGACGCCATGCGGTACACGGGTGTCACGACCTGCGGTGTCGGGGTGCGCGATGCGAACACGTCGGCCATCGCGTCGATGATCGCCTCATCGACGAACGGCTGATCACCCTGCACGTTGATGACGACGTCGGCGTCGAACCGATCGCACACCGATGCGATGCGTTCGCTTCCCGACGTGCAGTCGGGTGACGTCATGAGCGCGTCGTAACCCCATGCGCGCGCTGCCGTCGACAGTTCGTCGGAGTCGGTGCACAACACGACACGGTTTACGCGTTGCGCACGTGAAGCGCCGTCGAGCACGCGCTTCAGCATCGGTTCGCCTCCGATGTCGGCGAGCACCTTGTTCGCCAAACGCGAACTCTCGAGTCGCGCCGGAACCGCGACGAGGAACTTCAAGCGGGTGGCGTCCGAGTCAGTGGCTGCCGCCGGCAACGGCCGGGATGATCGACACCGTCTGACCGGAAAGCACCTCGGTGTCGAGACCCTTCAGGTAACGCACGTCGTCGTCGGCGACGAAGACGTTGACGAACTTGTGCAAATTGCCCTGTTCGTCGAGCAGCCGGGCGGAAAAGCCGGGGTGGGCGGCATCGAGACCGGCGAGCACCTCGCGCAGCGTGTTGCCCGACACCGAGACGGTGGATGCACCACCGGAGAGCGGTCGAAGCGTGGTGGGAATGCGAACGGTCACCGACATGAACGTCAGGCTATCGGTCACGACGGCGACGCAAGATGAGCTCGGTTGCGATACGTGCACTTGCCGTCACCATCGGCAGTCCTCCGCCGGGATGACTCGAGCCTCCGACGAGGTACACACCGCGCACCACGCTCGTGTTCGTCGGACGACGGAACGCCGCACTGCGACCGTTCGACGACGTTCCGTAAATCGCACCGCCCGGAGCGCGGTACCGCGCGGCGATGTCACGTGGACCGATCGTTTCGACGAACCGTGCCCGCGCGCGCAGATCGGGGCCGACCGATGCGAGATGATCGAGCAACCGATCACCGTACGTGTCGGTGTCGACGTTTGCGTCGGCCGGTGCATTGACGAGCAGAAACCAGTTCTCGCATCCCGCGGGTGCCTGCGACGAATCGGTCACCGACGATACGCACGCGTACACGGTCGGATCGGCAGGTACGCGACCCGCGGCAAGGTCGGCAAATTCGTGCGCGTAGTCGCGCGAGAACCACACGTTGTGGTGGGCAACGAGCGGTGTCGTTCCCTCGGCACCGACGAGAACGACGATGCCACTCGTCGAGCGTCCCGCCTTGCGCACCCGCTCGACGTGCTTGGGTTGAGGCAGGAGATCTCCGTAGAGATGTTCGGCATCGACGTTGGCGACGATCACGCGTGCGTCGATGCGCTCGCCCGAAGTCGTGACGACACCGACCGCGCGCCTTCGCCTCGTCACGATCGACGACACCTCGATTCCGCTGCGCATCTGCACACCGATGCGTTGTGCCACTGCGACGACCGCATCGCGCAACGCACCGATCCCGCCGGTGACGTACCACGATCCGTGATCGGCCTCCACCGCGGCGATGCACGCGAGCGTCGCAGGTGCCTCGTACGGTGACGATCCGCTGTACGTCGCGTAACGTCCGGCCCACTGGCGCAACCGCGGATCATCGAACGTCTTCGCAGCTGAAGCAGAAAGGGTGCGCATCGCATCGATGTCGAGAAAGTCCCGCGGCGAGTGCATCCGACGCAGCAAACCCAATCGCCCGCGCATCTCGCCGGCGAGAAACGTGCGCTCGCTGATCTCCCAGATGCGGCGTGCCTTTTTCAGGAAACCGAGGTACTGCGCACCACCGCCCGGGCTCATCGCCTCGATGGCTTCGGCGGTGGCGACCGGGTCGTCATGGAACGCGACGGCCGAATGATCGGGCCAGAAGTAGCGGAACGGTTGTGCCAGCCGAACGAGGTCGACCTCGTCGCTCAGGGACGTTCCCGCGAGGCGCAGCGTGTCGTCGACGTACCGCGGCAGGGTGAGCAACGAGGGTCCGAGATCGAACGTGAAGCCGTCGCGTTCGTACGTCGCCACCTTGCCGCCGAACGACTCGTTTCGCTCGAGCACGACGACGTCGCGCCCCGCCGCACGGAGGCGGATCGCCGCCATGATTCCGCCGAAACCCGATCCGATAACGACGACGTCGCTCACGGCGACGGCTCCCGGCGACGGGGACGCCACGACACCAGTGCGGGTACGCCCATTCCGATGCCGCCGACGACGGCGACGAATCTGTCGTCGAAGAAGACCGCAAATCCGATCGTCGACAACACCCACAGCACCGAGTAGGTGACGACGAGCAACGACGATCCGAGGCGCGACCGTTCGACGTGTCGCCACGTGACGACAGCGACGATGCTCGCAACGACGACGCCGGTCGCGAACCAGCCGAGGAAGTTCGTCAGCGGAATACCGCGGTACGACGGGTCGGCCGGCTGCCACGTCCAGTAGCCCTCACCCACCATCTGCGGATCGAGGAAGAGATCCCACGCCGTGATGCTCCACGCGGTGACGACGATCTTCACGGGAAGATTCGTCGTGATCCTGTTGCCGACCGCCCAACCGCACCATGTGATGGCCACCCACGCCAGCGGAACGATGACGGGTACGCCGGCGATCTGCGGCCACAGCCGTGATTCGTAGTCGTACTCACCGAACGGATAGCCCGTCGTGTGGCCGACGAGTTCTACGACGAAGGTGAATGCGGCAACGGCGAGCGACGCAACCGACGCACGGAATACACCCACGCTCGCCATCGCGGCACTTACAGTGCTCGCACACAGTGCCACGACGACGATGTGCGCCAGGAACAGCCGTTCGTTGCCCGCCTTCGGAAACAGCGGAGTCGCGATCATCGCGATGACCACGATGGCGAAGGTCGTCAGCGCCGTGCGCGAGCGGGGCACGGTCAGCTCCGCGAAGAAAGCAGGAGTCGCGCAATCATGAGCGCCTTGCTGCGCGTCGGCACCGATGCTCGTCGCGTGAACACGGCGTAGTCCTGTGCCTCGATGCGCTCGAGGATCCTCCCGTACAGGACTCGTGCGGCATGGATCGAACGCGCCGATCGTCCGGGCAACATGTCGATTCCGATATCAGCCGAGCGGTACAACTCGCGGCAACGCTCGATCTCGAAGCGCATGAGCGCGACGAACTCCGGTGTCACGGTCCGATTCGACAGGTCGACACCGAAACGGCGCACGTCCTCCTGCGGCACGTAAACACGACCGCGATCGAGGTCTTCGTTGATGTCGCGGAGGAAGTTCGTGAGTTGGAAGGCGTTGCCGAGGTCGCGAGCGTGTTGCAGCGCCAACGGCGACATTGGTTCGAGGATCGGCAGCATCATCTCACCGATGACGGCAGCCGAACCGTCCATGTACACGAGCAGGTCGTCCCACGTTTCGTATTTCTCAACGGTGAGATCCATCGTCATGCTGCGCAGGAAACGGCGGAAACAATCCGGATCAATCGAAAAACGACGCACCGTGTCGACCACCGCCATGAGCACGGGGTCGTCGGATCGTCCGGCGGCGAGATCACGGAAGAACCTTTCACCGAACGAGGCCAGCGCGGCGGCTCGCTCTTCGACGGGCACCGGGCCGAGATCGTCGACGATGTCGTCGGCGTACCGACAGAACCCGTACAACGCGTGCACGTGCGGACGCTTGTCGGGAGGCAGCACCTTCGTCGCCCAGTAATACGTGGTGCCGTGGCGGCGATTGAAGTCGCGGCACAGCTCGTACGACTCCCCCATCGTCACGGGATGCGCCGGCAACAGGTGCGTCGTCGGCGTCGGCGCGCGCTTCGTCATTGCGACGTCACCGGCCGGCGGCGTAGTCGGCCACGCGTTGCGCGGCGAGCTTGCCCGACACGAGCACCATCGGCACACCGACACCCGGAACCGTCGACGAACCGGTGAAGACGAGGCCGGGCACCCGCTTGTCCACGTTGTTCGGACGGAAGGGACCGGTCTGGCGGAAGGTGTGCGCGAGCGCGAACGGTGTGCCGCGCTCCATGCCGAGCGCTTCCCAGTCGACGGGGTCGTACACCCGCTCGAGCACGACGTCTGTCGGGTAACCGAGCGACGCAACGCGCTGGCGAATGTCACCCATGATCCGGTCGCGCTCGCGCGACCAGTCGATGCGACCGTCGAGGTTCGGCGTGGGTTCGAGCACGTACAACGACGAGTGACCCTCGGGTGCGAGACCCGCGGTGTCGAGCGAGTGCAACGTGACGAGGATCG
>CAZIME010000043.1:0-10603 GCA_964540395.1 uncultured Bifidobacterium sp. | reverse complement strand
ATCTCGTAGTCCACGGCGTCGACAAGTCCCCGCGGATGACCGATTACGTCGTGCCCGCGGGTGTGCGCATCGCGGATGCGAGCCGCGTGCGCCTCGGCGCGCACCTCTCCCCGGGTACCACCGTCATGCACGAGGGGTTCTGCAACTTCAACGCCGGCACGCTCGGTGCATCGATGGTCGAGGGACGAATCTCTGCCGGCGTCATCGTCGGCAACGGCACCGACATCGGCGGCGGCGCCTCGATCATGGGCACGCTGTCGGGCGGCGGCAAGGAGACGATCACCGTCGGCGAGCGCTGCCTGCTCGGCGCGAACAGCGGTCTCGGCATCAGCCTCGGCAACGACTCGATCATCGAGGCGGGTCTGTACGTCACCGCGGGAACGGTCGTCACGCTGCCCGATGGTCAGTTCGTGAAGGCGCGCGATCTCTCGGGCATTTCCAACGCCCTGTTCCGTCGCAACAGCCGCAACGGTGCCGTCGAGCTTGCCTCGCGCTCCGGTGCGTGGGGCGGGCTGAACGCCGCACTGCACGCCAACGACTGAGCCGCAGGAAATCACCGAACGAGCCACCAACCGATCACGTGGCCCGACACGAAGGAGAGAACCATGGATGATTCAGCCGTACAGTCGCCGGACTACGACACGCTCGCCCGCATCGTGCGTGCCCGGCGCACGAACCTCGTCGTCGACCGTGAACGCCACGTGGGTGCCGGCGTCGTCGACGAACTGTGCGAGCTCGCAACGTGGGCACCGAACCACAAGCGAACCTGGCCGTGGCGCTTCGCCCACCTCACGGGTGACGCACGCGCCCGACTCGGATCGCTGTGCGCCGACGTCATGGCGGCACGCGGCGAGGACGAGGCTCGCGTGACGAAGACGCGCGGCAAGTTCCTGCGCGCGCCGTCGGTTCTCGTCGTCGGATCGGTTCCCGGTGACTCGCCGCTGCGCACCGTGGAAAACCGCGACACGGTCTCGGCTGCGGTGCAGAACCTCCTGCTCGGAGCGACGGCGCGGGGTCTCGCGAGTTACTGGTCCTCGTGCCCGAAGGGTGCCGAGCCGGCCGTCGCCGAGATGTGCGGATTTCCGGCGGACACCGCCGTCGTCGCGATCGTCTACCTCGGTCATCCCGCGTCGACGGCCAACGACGTGCCGCGACCACCCGCCGACGTGCGCCACATCACCGGGTGACGCTCGCGCCGCTCAGCCCGGGCGGTGTACCCCGTAGACGTCGCGCAATGCGTCGCTCACTTCGCCGAGAGTGGCATGCGCCTTCAGCGCGGCCTTCATCGGATACAGCAGGTTGTCGGTGCCGCGCGCAGCCGTACGCACGTCGTCGAGTCGCGCGCGCACCTCGGCGTCGTTGCGAGCGGCCTTGAACGCCGCGAGACGCTGCACCTGGTTGCGCTCGCGTTCGGCATCGATCTTCAGCACCGTCGGCTCGGGCTCCTCGTCGACGGTGAAGCGGTTGACACCGACGATGACGCGTTCACCCGAATCGATCGACTTGGTGTACGTGTACGCCGACTCTTCAATCTCGTCCATCTGGAAGCCGGATTCGATGGCACTCACCGCGCCGCCCATCTCGTCGATGCGTCCGATGTACGCCCACGCGAGACGCTCGACCTCGTTCGTCAGCGACTCGACGTAATACGAACCCGCGAGCGGATCGGGTGTGTCTGTGATGCCGCTCTCGTATCCGATGACTTGCTGCGTGCGCAACGCGATGCGCGCCGCTTCCTCTGTGGGCAGGCCGAGCGCCTCGTCGTAACCGTTCGTGTGGAGACTCTGCGTTCCGCCCATCACCGCAGCCATGCTCTGCACCGCGACGCGCACGACGTTGTTCAGCGGCTGCTGTGCGGTGAGCGTGGCCCCGCCGGTCTGGGTGTGGAAGCGCATGAGCAGGCTCGCCGGGTTCTTCGCACCGAAACGCTCCGTCATGATCCGGTACCACATGCGCCGACTGGCGCGGAACTTCGCCACTTCCTCGAAGAAGTTGTTGTGACCGTTCCAGAAGAAGCTGAGTCGCGGTGCGAAGTCGTCGACGTCGAGACCTGCATCGACCGCGGCCTGCACGTAGGCGATCGCATTGGCGAGGGTGAATGCGAGTTCCTGCACCGCGGTGCTGCCGGCCTCGCGAATGTGGTAGCCCGAGATCGAGATCGTGTTCCACTTCGGAACGTGCTTCGAGCAGTAGGCGAAGATGTCGGTGATGATACGCATCGACGGGCGGGGCGGATACACGTAGGTACCGCGCGCGATGTACTCCTTGAGGAGGTCGTTCTGGATCGTGCCGCTGATCGCCTCGGACGGAATACCGCGCTCTTCGGCGACCAACTCGTACATGAGCAGCAGGATCGCCGCAGTCGAGTTGATCGTCATCGACGTCGTCACCTTGTCGAGCGGCAGATCGGCGAGCAGCGTGCGCATGTCGTCGATCGAGTCGATCGCGACTCCGACCTTGCCGACCTCGCCCGCAGCGCGCGGATGATCGCTGTCGTACCCCATCTGCGTCGGAAGATCGAACGCACACGACAGTCCCGTCTGCCCCGCGTCGAGGAGGAACTTGAACCGCGCATTCGTGTCGGCCGCGGTGCCGAATCCGGCGTACTGGCGCATCGTCCACAGGCGCTCGCGGTGCATCTTCGGGTACACGCCCCGGGTGTACGGCGCGGCACCCGGCGCACCGAGCGCGACCGCGGGGTCGAAGCCCGCCAGCGAGGCTGCGTCATACAACGCTGCGACCTCGATGCCCGAGTCGGTCACCTTGCGCACCGGTGCCGCGGACCCGGCGTCCCGCTTTCCGCGTGCGGAACCGTCGGATGAACGTGAAGAGGTGTCGGACATGGACGCAAGGCTAGGAGACTCCCCCGTTGCGGCTCGGGGTCGGCAACCCGGGTGCGCACACGACGTAGCCTTTGCGCCATGACGCTCGCCGAGCATCCCGGAGCGACGAAGTCGATCGATGGCGTACCGCTGACGCCGAAGGATCTCGTCGACATCGGTCCGAAGAAGAACCGCACGATCGAAGAGGAGCGCCTCGAGCGCAAACAGAAGCTCGCGGGGGCGCTGCGCATCTTCGGGCGACTCGGATTCGGCGAGGGCGTCGCCGGGCACATCACGGTGCGCGACCCCGAGTTCACCGACCACTTCTGGGTGAACCCGTTCGCGCGCAGTTTCCGCCTCATGCGGGTGAGCGATCTCATCCTCGTCAACCACGACGGTGACGTCGTGTACGGCGATCATCCGGTCAACCGCGCGGCGTTCTGCATCCACGCCGCGATCCACCAGGCGCGTCCCGACGTCGTCTCCGCGGCGCACGCCCACACGGTGTACGGAAAGGCGTGGGCATCGCTCGGCAGACCGCTCGATCCGATCACCCAGGACGCGTGCTACTTCTACGACGACCACGTGGTCATCTCTGAGCAGGGTGGCGCCGTCGTCTTCGAACCGGAAGCCGGTCGCGAGATCGCCGCGAAGTTTCCCCGCGGCAAGGCGGCGATCCACCAGAACCACGGCTTGTTCACCGTCGCCGAGACCGTCGACGCGGCCGCCTACTGGCTGCTGTCGCTCGAGCGCAGCTGCATGGCGCAGATCATGGCCGAGAGTGTCGGCACGCCGCACAAGATTCCCCACGACATGGCCACCTACACGCGCAACCTCACCGCGCACCAGCTCGCCGGCTGGCTGAACTTCCAACCGCTGTGGCAGGAAATCTGCCGCACGGATCCCGATCTGTTCGACTGACGCGTCGCAGCGCCGACTTCGCGTGACGAATCCGTTGCGGCGCGCCGGGCGCGGTTTCGTCGGTGCGCCACCGGAGGCTCTCTTCCTCGTCGGCGCGGCGAGTCAGTATCTCGGGGCGATCATCGCCGTGTCGATCTTCGACGAGGTCGGTCCCGCACCGGCGGCGCTCGTGCGCGTGCTCAGCGCCTCGCTCATCCTTCTCGCCGTCAGCGTGCCGCGGCTACTGCGCGACGGTTTTCCGCGCGGGCGGGAACTCGCCGTCATCGGCGCGTTCGGTGTCGTCACCGCGATGATGAACCTCACCTTCTACCTCGCAATTGCGCGACTCGATCTCGGCAAGGGCGTCGCCATCGAATTCATCGGTCCGATCGCCGTCGCGGCGGCGCGCACGCGCACGACGCGCAATTTCGTCGCGGTCGGTGCGGCGGCGCTCGGTGTCGTCGTGCTCTCCGGACTCGAGATCGACGACGAACCGCTCGGCGTTCTGTTCATCTTCCTCGCCGCAGCGTGCTGGGCGACGTACATCGTGCTCGGTTCGCTCGTTGCACGCCGCGATCGCGGTGTCGCGGGACTGGGCATCGGCCTCGCCGTGGGTGCGGTCGCAATCGCCCCGTTTTCACTGGGGAATACCGCGGTGTTCGGATCGCTGCGACTGCTCGCACTCTGCGCGCTCGTCGGCGTGTTGTCCAATGCGATCGGCTACGGAATCGATCAGACGACGTTGCGTCGCATTCCGGTGCGGCGCTTCTCCGTTCTGCTCGCACTGCTTCCCGTCACGGCGACGGTGATGGGTGCGTTGTTCCTCGACCAAACTCCGACGGTCGCGGAGATGTTCGGCATCGCACTCGTGCTCGTCGGCGTCGTCGTGCAGGAGCGCGAGACGATTGCCACGCCGACGGTTCCCCGCCGACGCTGAGTCGAACGGTAGCCTGATCGTCGCGGGCGAAGGAGACCCCTGACTTCACCATGCACCCACGCCGACGTTTGACGTCCATCGTCCTCTCCGCGACGCTTCTCGCGAGCACGCTGTCGATCATCACCCCGACTCCGGTACGCGCCGTCGACGGACAGCTCCCCGCGGCATTCGTCGTCAACGGGCGCGGATTCGGTCACGGTCGCGGGCTCAGTCAATGGGGCTCGTTCGGCTGGGCGACGACGTACGGCCTCGGCTGGCAGCAGATCCTCGATTTCTATTACGGCGGCGCGACGGGCAACGTCGTCGCCCCGATGGACACCCCGAACCCGGAGATCAAGGTGTGGCTGAGTGCGATGAACCCGCGCAGCCTCGGCGGGGCGACGTACGACCAGACGGCCGTCGTCGCCGACGAACAAACGGCGCTCCTGCTCGAGGACCCGGCCCCGGGTCGAACCTGGACGTCGCTCGTTGCCCGCGAGATCGCACCGCGCGTCTACCGCGTCTGGGGTTCGACGGCACGTCGGTGTCTGCTCCACACGCAGGATCCCGCCGCATTCGGCTTCGAGCTCATCGGTGACGTCGCCGAGCAGGCATCGTTCACCACCGTCGTCGGCTCCGATCCCGCCGCCGCACCGACGCAAACGATCGGTCTGTGCGAACCCCGCACCGCCACAGCACACCGCGTCCGCTACTACCGCGGCATCGTGCGCGCCACGAACAACACGCGCAACGAGAACCGCACGATCAACGTCGTCACGATGGAGAACTACCTCCGCGGCGTCGTGCCGCGCGAGTCACCGGCCGGCTGGGGTGACGCCGCCGGCGGAGCAGGCATGAACGCATTGCGCGCCCAGGCCGTCGCTGCGCGTTCCTACGCCGCAACGGAGAACCGTTACGCCGGACTGGCGAACACCTGCGACACGCAGGATTGTCAGGTGTACGGCGGTTCCGCACTGCGCGAAGGCGTCGCCGAAATGCCCTATTCGCTCGAAGATCCGCGCACCGATGCCGCCGTCGCCGAGACGTCGGGCGTCGTCATCCGCACCCGCAACGGCGGGATTGCGCGCACCGAGTTCTCGTCGTCGAACGGCGGCCGCATCGCCGGCGGCACCTTCCCCGCCAAGGAAGATCCGGGTGATCTCGCCGCGAACTCCTCGCTCATGGTGTGGTCGCGCGTCATTTCATCGGCACAGGTACAGGCCCGATACCCGCAGGTCGGCACGTTGACGAACATCGTCACCCAACACGACGGACAGGGCGGTGATTGGAACGGGTACACGACGAACGTGACGCTCCAGGGAAGCGCCGGCTCGGTCACCGTGTCGGGCTGGACGTTCCGTACCGTCTTCGACCTTCCCGCTCCGTGGTACGGCGTGCAGGGGGTCTTCGGTCCGAACTTCGACGAGGGTCCCGTCGGACGCATGCTGCTCATCGGCGACTCCGTCGGTGAGAGCATCGCCCCGGAATTCCAGCGCATCGTCGCGCCCGCGTACCCGAACGTCAACTACCAGGCGGTGTCGCGACGCTGTCTCGTCGGCCCTGCGTGCGTGCAGCCCGAGGTCGGTCTCCCCGACGCACAGGCGGTCATCAACTCCCTCACCGCCGATCAGTCCCCCGCCGTGGCCATCGTGCAACTCGGCTACAACGACAACCCCGCCACCTTCGCCTCGGGAGTCGACCAGGTCGTTGCCTCGTTGAACTCGCGCGGCGTCCAGCGGATCGTGTTCGTCAACCTCTCGACCCGTCGCGCGACCGTTGACTACGGCTTGTCGAACGCGGCACTCGCTGCGGCGGCGTCACGCTTCCCCAACGTCAGCGTCCTCGACTGGAACACGGCGAGCAGCGGCCCCGAACGTGACCGTTGGTTCGTGGACGGTGTCCACCTCACCGCCACCGGACGCACCGAGTTCGCGCTGTTCCTGCGCCGCCAACTCGACGACCTGCGCCGCGCCGGAGTCATCACTCTCGGCGCCGGGGCCGTCATTCCGATGGCCGTTCCGCTCTCGCAGGGCGAACGCGGCGCTCCGATCGCCGACGTGCAGAAGGCGCTCAACGTCGCCCTCGGCCTGAAGCGCAGGGAGCGTCTCGCCACCGACGGCGTATACGGCAAGGGCACGGCCGCGGCGGTCGCCCGATTCGAGGAGCTCAACGCACTTCCCGTCGACGGCATCGTCGACGAGCAGGTGCTCGCGGTGCTCGGCATCGACGCGAACAATTTCGTCCTGTCGCGCGGAGCGCGTCAGGCGTCGATCGCCACGATCCAGCGGGCGCTCGCCCGAGTTCTCGGCGTGAAGCTCGCCGCGGACGGCGTGTACGGCAGCGGAACCCAGCGCGCGGTGACGCGATTCCAGAAGCTCACGGGATTGAAGCGCACCGGTGCGGTCGATCGGGCGACGTGGGTGGCGTTGCTCAACGCGTCGGCTGCACAGGGCTGAACCGCTCGCGCCACGCCGCGTCGCTCACCAACTGCGGGTAGGCGGCGCGGTATTCGCGCTTCAGACGACCGTACGAGCGCGCCAGGTCGACGACGACGCGGGCGACTTCGCCGAGCAACCGGAAGAACCGTTCCTTGTCCCGGCGGCACACGAAGCCCTCCGGCAACCGGTCGTGGCGATAGAGAATCGTGTCGTAGCGAACGGCGAGACCGACCGCTCGCGAGTCGATCGGTGCCGTGCGGATTCCGGCGCGACGCATCCACTTCGGCAACGCAAACCCGCCGACGAGCGGCACCGACAGCGCCCACCCGATGAGCCGGATCGGCTTCGGTCGCGGTCGCGACAACGGCACCGCTGCGAGGTCGGGAGGCAACGGCCCCGGCTTTTCCTCGCTCACCTTGCGCAGTTCGTCGTGCAGTGCGGTGTGGTCGAGGTGGGCGAGCTCGTCGGGGCCGGCGAGAAACGCGCGCATGCCGCGGATCATGTACTCGGTGCTCGCATAGCGGAACGAAAAGAGGTTGCGGAACGACAGAGCGACGAACCGTCGCGCGAGGTGCCACCAACGGTGACCGGGGAAGACGAGCGTGTCGATGATCGCGAAGTTGCGCTTCTCGTAGAACAACGACGACGGGTTGTTCTTCAGACCGAAGTCGGCGTGCCACACGACGACGCCGTTGAGAGTGACGCTGTGGCGCCCGGTGTGCATGAGCCCGAACGCGACGTCGTCGCCGCGCACGAAGATCGGCAGCGGATTGTCGCGGGTGATCCCGATCGGAAACGCGGTGTACCACCAGGCGGTGTACGCCATCTTCTTCTCGGGCGAGTCGGCTAACGCGAGACGCCTGTCGCGCAGGTCGTCCTCGCGTCCGATTGCGCGCAGCGGGTACAGCGAGCGCCAGCGGTACTTGCTGCCCGCCTCGAACTGCATCCACGGCCGCTCCTCGCTGAGCATCGCGCCGTGCACGCACAGCGACGCATTGCGGGCATGGCGGAACAACGCGACGGTACGCACGAGCGACTCGGTTTCGAGCCGCACATCGTCGTCCATGAACAGCACGTGCGTCGCCCAGCCCTCGTCGCGCAGGTGCATGAGCCCGCGGGCGAATCCGCCGGCGCCGCCGAGGTTCGCATTGCCGATGACGGTGAGCGCATCGGTCTCACCGACCCCGAAGTCGACGTTGCGTGCGTTGTCGACGACGAGCACGCGCACCGTCGAGCCGAGTTCTGGCACCTCCTTGACGGCGCGCAGCACCGACTTCACCGTGGGAATGACGTAGTCCTGGCGGTTGAACGTGGTGATCGACAACGACAACCGGACGTCGCGTTCGGGGGCGGTCGCCGTGCGCCATTCGACACGCTTCACGTCGACCGGGCCGTCGGCACGGATTCGCACGTAATGCACGCCGTCGGTGTCCGCCGCGAGATCGGCGACCGGGATCTCGACGGGTTCGGCGCCGAGCCGGGCCGACCCACGCACGACTTCGCGGCCGCTGCGCACACCGACGAGCTCGGCGACGCCGTCACCGGTGGCGACGACACGTACGACGACGTCGCGCACGGAGGTGAGGCGCTTCCACCGTCCCGTGTGGAACGCACCGAAGGAGGTGTCGAAGGACAGAGCGGCACCCGCCCCCAGGTGCGCGCCGGAGTCGTCGATCGCGATGTTTCCAGTCGCACGGACGTACAACTCGGGCTCCGACTCGGCGGGCGGCGCGACGAGCGAGCGCTGGAGACAGGTGGTCATCAGCCGAGCGGATCCACGACGAACGACGGCGGCGTCGCACCGGCCGTGAACGCCGCACGCGAGACGTCGGCGACGTTCAACGCCTCGTGGATGGTGACGTCCATGTCGAGGTAACGATAGGTGCCGAGGCGACCGAGGAACGTGACGCCGCTCTGCTCGCGTGCGAGCGAGACGTACCGCAGCAACTGCTCCTTTTCCCTGACGAGACGGATGGGATAGTACGGAACGTCGTCGGGTCCGCACTCGCGGCTGTACTCGCGGTAGATGACGCTCGAGTCGTGCGACTCCCACGGGGCGAAATGTTTGTGCTCGGTGATCCGCGTGTACGGCACGTCGGCGTCGCAGTAGTTGACGACCGGGCAGCCCTGGAAGTCGCCGGCGACGACCCCGGCGTCGAAGTCGAGCGTGCGGTACCCGAGTCGTCCGTGCTCGTGGTCGAAGAAGGCGTCGATTGGTCCGCTCCAGAACGTGTGATCGAACGAGGAAACTTGCCCACGCTTGAACGCCGTCGAGAGGTGCACGGTGACGTTCGGATGGTCGAGGATCGACGCGACGATCGCGGTGTACCCGTCGACCGGAATGCCCTGGTACGGATGGTTGAAGTACGAGTCGTCGGCGGTGAACCGCAGCGGCAGTCGGGCGAGCACGCTGGCCGGCAACTCGCTCGGATCGACGCCCCACTGCTTGCGCGTGTAGCCCTCGAAGAACGCCGCATACAGCTCGGGGCCCATGAACCGCAGCCCCTGGTCGCGGAACGACACCGGATTGGTGATCGTCGCATCGGCCTTTGCCGCGATGAACGCCTCCGCCTCCTCGGGCGTGAAGTTCGTGCCGAAGAAGTCGTTGATGAGCGTGAGATTCATCGGCAGGCGGTACATCCGCCCCCCGGACATCGCCCGCACGGTGTGGCGGTAGGGCTTCATCTCGGTCCAGCGCCGGATGTAGTCCCACACGCGCTCGTGCTGGGTGTGGAAGATGTGCGGGCCGTAGACGTGGACCATTACCCCGCTGTCGTGGCGCACGGTGTGGCAATTACCTGCGACGTGGTCACGGGCATCGAAAACGTCGATCCGGTGCCCGTCCTCGGCGAGCTCGCGGGCGACGACGGCGCCGGAAAATCCCGCCCCGACGACGGCTGCGTGGATCGGCACGCGATCAGTCTAGAAACGCACGGGTCTGCGGCCCGTCACGCTGCGGCAACGACGACGCGATCGAGCTGCGGCGTTCAGTGCGATAGCCACGGTGCGCATGCACCGTCGAGGTCTCGCACCTGGATGCGTTCGCGGTTGTCGTGCGTCACGACGTTGTTCGGATCGCGCTGCAACTTGAAGGTGCGGAACGTCATCTCCGTCGTGTCGATCGACAAGATGCGACCGATGAGCGAATCGCCGAGATCGAGCAACAACTTGATGGCCTCGAGCGCCTGGATCGAGCCGACGATGCCGGGCAGCACGCCGAGAACACCGGCCTCCGCACAACTCGGCGCCAACTCGGCCGGCGGCGGTTCGGGAACCATGTCGCGGTACGTCGGTCCGCGCAGCGGATGGAACACGCTCACCATTCCCTCGAACCGGAAAATCGAGCCGTGCACGACCGGGATGCCGAGCTTCACGCTCGCGTCGTTGAGCAGGTACCGCGAGGGGAAGTTGTCGGCACCGTCGATGATGACGTCGTAGCCCGAGATGATGTCGATGATGTTGCTTGCTGCGAGTCGCGTGTCGTACGTGACGACGTTGACGTCGGGATTGAGCATCGTCAGCGTCTT
>CAZIME010000042.1:0-10635 GCA_964540395.1 uncultured Bifidobacterium sp. | reverse complement strand
CTCGGTACGGTGCGCAACACGCTCCTCGTCGGCATCGTCGTCATCGCCCTCATTGCAGGTCTCGTCGGGGGCACCTTCAGCGGTGCAGCTCTCGCGCCGCTGCGTCGCGTTTCCGTCGCCGCACGCAACATCGCTTCGGGCGGTCTCGACACCCGACTCGAGCCGGAAAATGACGACGAATTGAACAAACTCGTCGACTCGTTCAACGAGATGGCCGATGCCGTCCAGGACCGCATCGAGCGCGAAGAACGCTTTGCCAGCGACGTCAGCCACGAACTGCGCTCACCCATCACATCTCTCGGAGCCGCCGTTGACGTGCTCGCGGCGCGTCGCGACGAACTGTCGGAACGCAACCAGAGGGCCGTCGACATCATCACCACCCAAGTTCGCCGGTTCGACCGCACCGTTCTCGATCTGCTCGAGCTCAGCCGCCTTGATGCCGGTGCAGGACAAGACCAGCGCGAGGAGGAACACCTCGGCCCGCTCGTCGAACGAATTGCCGCACGGTTCGGGTACGCCGACGTGCTCGTCATCAACGAAGTGGGCGACGATGACGTCGTCGTCGTCGATCGTCGTCGCGTCGAGCGCATTCTCGTCAACCTTCTCGACAATGCTCGCGACCATGCCGGCGGACCCTTGCAGGTGATCATTGCGCCCGCCGGGGCCAGCGTCCTGCTCATGGTCGACGATGCCGGTCCGGGTATAGCGGTGAGCGAGCGGGAGAGGATCTTCGAACGGTTCGCCCGCGGTACCGCGTCGCGCAACAGCACCGGCAGCGGTCTCGGCCTCGCGATCGTCAGTGAGCACGCCCGCGCGATGCACGGTCGAGCCTGGGTTGATGCCGCGCCGAGCGGCGGGGCGCGCTTCATCGTGTCGATTCCGCGCGGCGAGTCACGGAGCGAGGAATGAACATGCAGCGTTTTGATCCCGGAACCTCACGGCACCCCAACCGCAGCCTGCGGGCACGTGGCATCGCTCCAATGACGTCCGCCGTGCGTCGCGTTACCGTCGCAGCCGTTCTGGTCGTGTCGGCGTGCGGTGTGCCCCGCGAAGGCGAGTTGCGACCGCTCGGTGCGGACGATCTCCCGGTCGCACTCGTCGAGACGACCGTCGTGACCACGACGACGACCGTGCCAACGGATCCGGCGGCGATGCCCGGGGACTCCGTTGCACCGGCAACGGTGTACGAACCCGTCGAGCTGTACTTCATCAGTGCGAACCGTGCCGTGTCGACCGCGCGGCTGCTCGTCAGTCCTGCGACACCGACGCAGGTTCTCGCCACCCTCCTGGAGGGCATCAGCGGTGAGGAGGCAAGTACTGGCCTGCGCAGTGCACTTCCCTCACGGTTTTCCGCGACCGTGGAGACCCGCCGCGGCGTTGCGCTTATCTCGGCATCCGCCCCGTTCCTCTCCGAGCTGTCCCCGACCGACCAACGTCTCGCGATCGCGCAAATCGTGCTCACACTGACGCGACGACCCGGTATCGGTCAGGTGTCGTTCCGTGTCGACGGTACGGAAATCGCCGTCCCGCGTGGTGCGGGGGATCTGACGACCGCCGGCGGTGCGGTGACTTTCGACGACTACGTCGTTCTGCTGTCGCGCGACTAATAGCCGAGGCGCTCAATGCGCTCGGGGCGACGTTGCCAGTTGGGATCGACGACGACGAACAACTCGAGGTATGCGCCCTCGGGCAACTGTTCGCGCACTTTCGTTCCAACGCGCTTGAGCAGTGATCCACCCTTGCCGATGACCATGCCCTTCTGGCTCTCGCGCTCGACGATGATCTCGCAGCGGATCCGCGGCCACTCGTGCTCGACCACACGGGTGGCGATCGAATGCGGCAATTCGTCGTGCGTCTCGTGCAAGAGCTGCTCGCGCACGAGTTCGGCGATCCACGTGAGTTCGTCGGTGTCGCTGCGCGCATCGACCGGATACAGCGCCGGCCCGTCGGGCAACAGACCGACCAGCGTGTCGCGCAGACGATCGAGTCCCTCTCCGGTTCGCGCCGACACGGGGTGGTACTCGCGCGCGGCGAGCCCTGCAACCGACGCGAGGTATGCGAGCAACTTCTCACGCGACACGGCGTCGCACTTGTTGATGACGACGATCGCATCCGACATGACGAGTCGATCCGCCACCCATTGGTCGCCCCGACCGAACGGCTTCGTTGCATCGAGTACGAGACACACGACGTCGACGTCAGCGACCGACGAGAGAGCGGTTTCGTTGATCCGCTCCCCCAGCGCCGTCACGGGTTTGTGCAATCCGGGCGTGTCGACGAAAACGATCTGATGGTCGGGTCCGCTTGCAATTCCACGGATTCGCCTCCGCGTCGTCTGCGGCTTCGGAGAAACGATGCTCACCTTGTTGCCGCACAGGGCATTGACGAGGCTCGATTTGCCGACGTTCGGTCGCCCGACGAGGGTGACGAAACCGCTGCGCATTGCCCGTCACGCTACTGATGCGCGTCACGCATGAGGGCGCCTGACAGACTCGCATCATGTCGTTGTCCCCCCGTCGTTGGTTCGATCGCATGGCTCCGCAGACGCTCCAACTGGCCATACTCCTCGGATACCTGGACGGGGCGTTCGCGTTGCTCGAAATCATCGACTCGAGCGGCCCGCTGGCGTGGGTTCGTTACCGAGTCCCGCTTGGATTCGTTGTCGCGCTGCTCGTCCCCGTCGGACACGTCACCGCAGGCTTTCTCATGGCCAACGAGCGTCGTCTCGGCTGGAAGATCGCCGTCGCCACGTCGTTCAGCCCTTTCGTCATCAACTTCCTCGCATACGGCGACGTCGGTGCGGGACTGCAAAAGCAGCTGTTCGGGGGCAGTCTCATCAGCTTCGCCTTCGATGCGGCTCTCGTGGCCCTTCTTCTCCACCCCCAGAGTCGGGCGCACCAGAAGATGTGGTACAGATAACCGGCGGGGGAAACATGACGCAGAAGCGAATCATCGACGGGGTGGACGGCCTGCGCAGTGCCGTCGGCGAACATCTCGGCCACAGTGACTGGCTGCGCATTACCCAGACGATGATCGACACCTTCGCGGAGGCGACCGGCGATCACCAGTGGATTCACGTCGACGTTGATCGGGCACGTCGCGGGCCGTTCGGTACGCCGATTGCACACGGATTCTTCACGCTGTCGCTCGCGCCACGCCTCATTCCGACCGTGTATTCGGTGGCGGGCGTCGTCATGGGAATCAATTACGGCACGAACAAGGTTCGCTTTCCTGCCCCGGTTCCGGTCGACAGCGACGTTCGCGTCGGCGTCGTACTGAAGGACGTCGCCGAACTTGCCGATTCGGTGCAAACTCTTCTCGAAGCAACGTTCGAGGTGCGCAACGCACCGAAACCTGTCTGCGTCGCCGAGCTCGTCAGTCGCCTGTATTTCGCGCCCTGACGCCCCGCCTTACGGCCGGCGAAACTCCCGCATGACGGCGGCGAACAGATCCAGTGTCTGCGTCGACGGGTAGTCGGCGCACCATGGAACGAAACCCGTGCAACCCATGTCGACGTACTTCGCGATCTTTTCCGCAACCTGCTCGGGGGTACCCACGAGAGCGCTCGCGCGCCACTGCTCGACTGGGTGGCCCCAAATGCTCAAACTGCCGGCTGCGTCGACTGCCGCCTGCGGCGCTCGAAGGAAGAGGTCCGGCGACCACGTGAGACGAATCTCGTCAAAATCGCGACCGACGGCCCGACAGTGCTCCTTCAGGATCTCGCGCTTGCGCAGGAAGTCTTCCGGAGTTCCGCCGAAGTTCGCGACGTCGGCGTGACGTGCGACGACGCGCAACGTGAGCTGCTCGCCACCGCCACCGATCCAGATCGGAGGTCGCGGCCGCTGGATCGGTTTCGGATCGCAGTTGCCGCGCACGAGCTTGTAGTACTCGCCGTTGTAGGTGGTCTCCTCCTCGGTCCACATCGACTTCACGATCTCGACGCACTCGCGCAACATGGCGATGCGCTCCTTCGGCACCGGGAAGTCGTAGCCGTAACCGCGGCACTCGTTCTCGTACCAGCCGGCACCGATTCCCCAATCAAGTCGACCACCCGAGATGACGTCGACCGTCGACGTGATCTTCGCCAGTAGCGCCGGCTCGCGATACAGATTGCACCCGACCATCTGTCCGAGCCGGATCCTGCTCGTTCGCTGGCTGATTGCGGCGATGGTCGTCCAGCATTCGAACACCGCCTCGTGTGCGGGGCGCGGCACGTTGTGGAAGTGGTCGTACACCCAGACCGAGTCGAACTCGAGGTTCTCGGCCCGCACGGCGATGTCGACGGCTGCGTTCCATTTCGCCGTGGCATCAGGGAACGACGACAGTTCCATCTTCCAGCCTTGGGGCATGAAGACACCGAAGATGAGATCACTGCCGGTCATGAGAACCTCCGCCGTCCAGTGTTGCCGAGAGTGGGTCGCGGGGCGCATTCCTGCGCGGCGGGTCGGTCGTGCCCGGCGACGTGCGACGTAGCCTGACGGAAATGACGCGACGTCCCGAATCTCGCGCATGGGACGTCTCAGAGCTCCCGACGGGCGCGGACAAGGCGACCGCCGTAAGGGCGATGTTCGATGCCATCGCCCCGCGCTACGACCTCGTCAACAGGATCATGACCTTCCGACTCGACGTTCGTTGGCGCCGGCGTGCCGTGCGTGCTCTGCGGTTGCGGCCCGGATCACTCGTCGCCGATCTTGCGAGCGGCACCGGCGATCTGTGCAAGGAACTGGTCCGCGCCGGCCACGTGGCGCTGTCCTTCGACTTCTCCATCGGGATGCTGCAGGGCGACACCAGTGGTGCACCGCGCACGCAAGCCGACATCCTCGTCCTTCCCGTCGCCGACGCTTCCCTCGACGGTGTTACCTGCGGTTTCGCGTTGCGCAACGTCGTCGACCTCGATGCTTTCTTCGCCGAACTCGCACGCGTTGTCCGACCGGGTGGACGGATAGCACTGCTTGACGTGGGGATCCCGCACAACCCGATCGTTCGTTGGGGCAACTCGGTGTACTTCGGTCGCATCGTGCCGCGCATCGGTGCGCTGCTCTCGGACGGCCCCGCGTACTCGTACCTTCCGCGCAGCGTTGCCTACCTCCCACCCGGTGACGAGATGGTCCGGATGCTCGCCCGGCGCGGCTTCGTCGACGTCGAGCACCGACAACTATCCGGCGGCCTAACGCAATTGCTCGTTGCTGAACGCCGTGCCTGACTTCGACCTCGTTTCACGCGAACTCACTCCGAGTGAGCGCAAAGCCATTTCGGCAGAGGACGTGTGCGGTGACGACGGCTATCTCTTCGCCCGGGGCAGTCGTTCCCGCGCTGGTCGCGGCGTCCTTGCCCGTGTTGCTCTCGCCGATGTCGAAGATCTGCGGCGGTCACTGGTCGTCGACGGCTCCGATGCGACCACGCTCGCGCGTGCGACGATGTTTTGTGCAGTCGATTTCGACGGAGCGTCGGGGGATGTGGTGCTGGCACATACGACCGTCGGCGTCGACGAAGACGGCTCGGCCTGGGTCGTGCATCCGCGCGGCTCGGAGCCACGTTTTGGCACGGGTGCACCCGGCAACACGGACGAACGAACGAACCATCCCGAATTCACCGTGCAGCCGGGGGTCGATGTCGACACCTACCTCGCAGCCGTCTCTGCTGCTCGCGATGCGGTTCGTGCGGGCCAATTGACGAAGGCGGTGATAGCCCGTGACGTTGTCGTCACATCTTCGCAGCCCTTTGACATCGCCGCCCTTGCGAGGCGCATGCGTCGAGCTTTCGGTTCGTCTTATCGCTACGTGTTCGACGGACTGGTCGGAGCGTCACCCGAATTACTCGTCGAGCGGGACGGTGCGGTCGTGCGCAGCCACCCGCTCGCCGGCACCACCACCCGCACCGGTGATCCGGTCGTCGACGCGCGCCTCGCAGCGGAGCTCCTGGCGAGCGAGAAGAACCAGCTCGAACATCGGGTTGTCATCGACATGGTCCACGACACCCTCCTGCCGTGGTGCTCGTATCTCGATTGGCAACCCGAGCCGGAGATCGTTCCGGTGGCAAACGTGCAGCACCTCGGTACCCGCGTCGAGGGACGGCTCAGTGATCCCGCACCGCACGTCATCGAACTCGTCCGTGCACTCGTACCGACACCGGCCCTCGGCGGGCATCCGCGCGCGGCCGCCCTCGACCTCATCGGCCGCGTCGAGGGATTCACTCGCGGTCGCTACGGCGGCGCGATCGGGTGGATGGATGCGCACGGCAACGGCACGTTCGCGGCGACCATACGCTGCGCCAACATCGACGCATCGCGCCGAATGGCACGCCTCTTCGCGGGCGGCGGGATCGTCGCGGCGAGCGAGCCACTCGCCGAACTCGAAGAGACGCGCGCAAAGTTCCAGGCGATGCTGTCGATGCTCGTTCGTCCTTGAACCCGAAGACGCGGCGGGAACGAGTCAGCTGAGCGACAGGGCGGAGCGCGCCGCGCTGCTCACTCTGCGGTAGACAGCGTCGTGGTCGGTGACGACCCGGCGACGGTCGGTGCGGACGTGAATGATTCGCGGTCCGGCGAGTGCGAGCTGCGTCACCAACTCGTCACTGGACGTCACGTCTTCGTACGCCACACCGTGGGCACGTGCCAGGGATTCGATGTCGACGTCACTCGGCGTACCGAACAACGTCTCGAACGTGTCCTCGTCGAGCGCACCTGCCTGCGGCAGGAACGAGAAAATCGCTCCGCCACGATTGTCGACGAGGACGATTCGCAGGTCGCAGCCGCGTCGTGCGAGTCCGACGAGTGCGCTCGAATCGTGCAGGAATGCCACGTCGCCGATGAGGAGCGTGACCGGACGATCCGACACAAGAGCACTGCCAATGGCACCCGACGTCACGCCGTCGATCCCGTTCGCTCCCCTGTTGGCGAGGACCACGAAGCCGTCATTCGTCGGCGCGAACCACTCCACGTCCCGGATCGGCATCGACGACGACACCCACAGCGGACCGCGCGATGCGCTCTCGCGGGCAACGACGTGTGCGACCGCTGGCTCCGTGAGCGGACCCGATTCGAATTCTGCGGCTATCGCCCGGTCGGCAGCATTCGAGGCCGATTGCCAATCACGCAGCCATGCGGTGTCGGACGTGCCGAGACTCGCCGCAAGCGTGCGCGCAACGCCGGCATCGTCGGCGACGATGTGCCGCGTCACGAGCCGGTCGGGATCCATGAGTTGCGGTCCTCTTGTCACGCAAACCTGGGCGCACGCCCACTCGCGCAGCCGCGTGCCAACGACCTTCGACGCGGGGAGCGATCCGAAACGCAACACGACATCCGGTCGCAGGCGGTCGGCGACGACATCGTCGCGCAACAAGGGATCGACGGCCGCAACGACGTTCGGATGCCCGACGCGCAGTCCCGAGCGCGGGTCGGCCCACACCGGCCATCCCGTTGCTCGAGCCAGATCGAGCACGGCACCGTCGTTCGGGCACTCGCCGGCGATGATCACACCGCGATATGGCGATCCGCTCGGCGCTGTGAGCAGTGAGCGGATCTCGTCGTTTGTCGACGCATCGAGTGGTCGCTGCCGTAGACCGTCACGAATGCCCG
Organism: uncultured Bifidobacterium sp.; assembly: GCA_964540395.1. Classification (GTDB taxonomy): domain Bacteria; phylum Actinomycetota; class Acidimicrobiia; order Acidimicrobiales; family Ilumatobacteraceae; genus F1-60-MAGs027. The sequence goes on along the minus strand of CAZIME010000042.1, from coordinate 3,059 downwards.
ATTCGTTCGTCCGTGGCGGAATCTTCGTCGCCGCAGCGAGGAGTGGTTCCCGGAACGGCAGGTTGACGTGCACCGGACCCGCGCCTCTCGGACCATCGACGGCCGCGGCGACGATGCTGCGCGCCACGTCACGCCACCGTCCGAGGTCGGTCGCATCGGCAACTCCGACGTCGATGAAATGTCGCACTGCGTTGCCGTAGAGATTCGTCTGGTCGATCGTCTGTGGCGCACCGACACCCTGAAGCTCCGGCGGACGATCGGCGGTGAGAACGATCAACGGCACGTCGGAGTGATGTGCCTCGACGACTGCCGAGTGGAACTCGGTGGCTGCCGTACCCGAGGTGCACAGCACGATGACGGGCTTGCGCGTCGATCGCGCCGCCCCCACCGCAGCGAAAGATGCGACCCTTTCGTCGATGAAGACGTGCAACGCCATACCCGGATGGGATGCGAGCGCGAGTGCCATCGGAGTCGAGCGTGATCCCGGTGCCAACATCGCCACGTCGACGCCGAGGGACACCCACTCGTCGACGAACGTCGCGCACATCGTTGCTGCGGCCGACGAATGATCCACGCGTCTATCGTGGCAGCAATGCTCCGCAACCGTCGCAACGGGCGTATCGTTCGTTGCCACCCGGCACATTCAAGAAGGTCGGCCCATGACCGGCGTCTCTGAGTCATTCGGCGACGCCCTCGTCTCCGAGATCGTCGGCACGGGACCGCGGCGCGTCGTCATGCTCCACGGTTTTGCACACACGGCCCGCTCGTGGCGGGATGTCGCCGCCGATCTCGTCCGTGCGCACCCCGACGTAACGTGCATCCTCCCCGACCTGCCCGGGCACGGCTCGACGGCGATTCGTCCGTCGTTCGTCGAGCTCACCGACCGGCTCGTCGCACTGGCACGCGATGCAGTGCTCGTCGGCTACTCGATGGGCGCTCGGCTCGCCCTCGCGACCGCCTGTCAACCGAACTCTCTCCTTCGGGGACTGGTCATGATCGGGGGCACCGCCGGGATCCGCGACACCGACGATCGAACGCAACGCCGGATGGAGGACGACAAACTCGCCGAGCGTGTCGTCGCAATCGGTGCAGAAGCATTCCTCGACGAATGGCTTGCGCGTCCGCTGTTTGCGGGTTACGTACCTCAGGTCGAGTCGATGCTCGATCGGCGCCGCAATTCCGCGAGCGGGTTGGCCTACGCACTGCGAGAACTCGGCCCGGGCAGCCAACCATCACTCTGGGACGTCCTTGGGCGGATCGACATCCCGGTTCTCGCCGTAGCCGGCGCCCACGACACAAAGTTCGTTGCGTTGGCGAACGAGATGTGCGAGCTCATCCCGGATTGCCAAAGGCGGATCGTCGCCGACGCGGGGCACGTCGTGCATCTCGAGAAGCCGGTCGCAGTCGTCCGCCTACTCTCGGAGTTTCTCACCCGCGACGACGTACGTCGGGCCCCGGGCTGAAGCGCGTCACCCGAACGGCACGGGCCGTGGACTGTCACTCGCGAACGTACGTCCGCTGATCACCACGTCCATACGGCAACGGCGAGCAGCACGCCGAGCACGAGTTGTGACCGTGCCGTGAGACCGAGAACCGCGATGAGCTCGCGTCCCGCTGCACCCCGCAGGACGCGCTGCGATGCCCGCGCGGCGGGCAACATACCGACGAGTGCAACGAGAACGATCGGACGCCCGAGAGCCACGCTGACGACGACGACGAGCGTTACGACGTAACAGGCGACGTAGAGACGCCGCGTGGCGCGATCACCGAGGCGTACCGCAAGCGTGCGCTTGCCTACTCGCGCATCGTTGTCGAGGTCGCGGAGGTTGTTCACGACGAGCAGCGCAACGGCGAGTAATCCCGCGATCGACCCGACGATGAACGACCGCACCGACCACGACTCGGCCACGACGTACGTCGTTCCCATCGTTGCGACGAGACCGAAAAAGACGAACACGAAAACCTCACCCCAACCGCCGTATCCGTAAGGACGCGGACCCCCCGTATACCCCCATGCAGCGAGGATGCATACCGCACCGACGGCAACCAACCACCAGGTTGTCAGAGCCGCGAGCACGCCACCGGCGATCATCGCCACGGCGATGGCGATGAATGCGGCACGACGCACCGAGACCGGCGAGGCATCACCACTCGCGACGAGCCGTCGCGGCCCGATGCGTACGTCATCCGTGCCGCGCACTCCGTCCGAGTAGTCGTTGGCGTAGTTGACCGCAACCTGCAGAGCCAGACTGACCAGTGCAGCGAGGCCACCGCGCACGATGATGTCGAACACACCGATTCCACCCGGAACGACGGCCACACCGAGCAGCACGGGGACGACGGCAGCAACGAGGGTTCGCGGTCGGGCTCCGTCGATCCAGGCACGGGCACGTGGCATGGGGCGACATTACCCGTCCCATCCGCGCTCGTAGAGTGCTCGCGTGACCCGACTCGTCGCGGTGGATCTACCGACGAGCGATGCGTTCGTCGTTGCGCTGCGCAAGATCTGGGAGAGCGGTGACGCGATCCTTCCCCTCGACCAGCGACTCCCCGTCGCCGCTCGACGTGCACTCGTCGCTCGATGCGGGGCTGCCCGGGTCGTCGACGCCGACGGTTCCGTCGCTCTGCCCGACGCGCGGACGTATTCCGACGATGACGCACTCGTCATCGCCACGAGCGGATCGACCGGCGAGCCGAAGGGTGTGATCCATACGCATGCATCACTCGCTGCAAGTTCCCGCATCGTCGCCGAAGCACTGCATCTCGGATCACATGACCATTGGCTCGCCTGTCTCCCGGTTGCCCACATCGGCGGATTCGGGGTCGTCGCACGTGCACTAGCGACGGGCGCACGTCTCACGTGCATTCCACGTCCCGACACGGACGCGATCGCCGCAGCTCGAACTTCCGGAGCGACGCACACGTCGCTCGTTCCGGCGCTGCTACCCCGGGTCGATTCTGCGCAGTGGCAGGTCATCCTCGTCGGCGGAGCATCCGTGCCGCACGAACGTCCGGACAACGTCGTTGCCACGTACGGTCTCACCGAAACGTGCGGTGGT
>CAZIME010000041.1:0-11043 GCA_964540395.1 uncultured Bifidobacterium sp. | reverse complement strand
TTGAGTCAAACGAACTCTTCCTACGAACTCAAAGCGGCCGAGCTCTTCTTCGCACTGCTCGCACTGCTCTGCGTCGCCGCATCGGTGGGCATCATCGTGCTTCGGATCGTCGCACGGTCGTCGACCCCGGCGCGCGAACTGCTCGACGGACTCACCCCGCTCGCGCTCCCCGTACCGGTACTCGTCACCACGGTCTCCATGCTCGGCAGCCTCTACTTCTCCAACGTCGTCGGCTACCGGCCGTGCGTCCTGTGTTGGTACCAACGCATCGCGATGTACCCCCTCGCCCTCATGCTCATCATCGCCACCGTCCGCCGCGACCGTGGAGTGCGTCGCTACGCGCTTCCGATCGCGTCCATCGGTGCCGCCATCTCCCTGTACCACTGGCTGCTCGAACGCTGGCCGACCCTTGACACCGGGTCGTGCTCGGCCGATGCGCCGTGCTCCGTGCCCTACTTCGAGAACGTCGGCTTCGTCACGCTCGCGTTCATGGCCCTCGCCGCCTTCGTCACTACGCTCGTGTTCCTCACGCTGCCGTCACGCGGCGGGCGTGATTCTCTCTCCACCACCGCAAGGAAGGATCCCTCGTGAAGCAGCGTCTCCCCTGGATCATCGGCGCCGTCGTTGCGGTACTCGTTGCCGTGTTTGCCATTGTTGCCGTCACCGGAACGTCCGATGCAGATCAGAGCGCCGAGGGCGTCGTATCGGAGTTTCAGGACGTCGAGGTGAGCGGTGACTCGCTGCCCGGATTCAGCGGGGAAGGAGCCGATGCCGCACTCGGCGCGGTCGCTCCGGTCCTGCGCGGCGCCGGTCCGACCGGCAACGTCGTGACGACCGAGCCGGGCGCACCGACCCTCCTCGTCTTCCTCGCCCACTGGTGCCCCGTGTGCCAGCGTGAAGTTCCCGTTCTCGTCAACTGGTTCAACGACGGCCAGGTACCCGAGAACCTCGACGTCATCGCCGTGACGACCTCGACCGATCCGTCCGCACCGAACTTCCCGCCGTCGACATGGTTGGCGAACGAAAAGTGGCCGGCCGTCTGGCCGATCATGGCCGACTCGGGTGCGAACGATGCCGCAAATGCCTTCGGACTGAACGCGTTTCCGTTCATGACCCTGGTGAGCAGCGACGGCAGAGTGTTGTGGCGTCACAGCGGCGAGATCGACGGTGCCACGCTCACCGTGGCGCTCACCACCGCCCTCGCCGGCAACTGATTCCCATTTCCGGGAAGGCAATAAACCGTCTTATCCCATGCAAAATGAGAATGATTCTCATTATTGCTAGCGTGGGGTCATGTTCTCACCACGCCACACAGTGTCCTTCCCGCTGACCCGTCGTCACCCGGCAGCTCGACGGCTCCGAGCCTTCGTTGCCAGCGCTGCTCTCATCACCATTCCCTTCGTTGGCGCGGGTTGCGCGGCCACCGATGAGCCACCGGCAGAGTCCTCCGTATCCGAGACGACGGCGGCTGCACCTGCGCCGTCGCTACCGACGGTCGCCGTGACGTATTCGGTGCTCGCGTCGGTCGTGCGCGAGCTCGCCAGCGGCGTCGCCGAAGTCGTAACGGTCATTCCCGACGGTGTCGACCCGCACGACTTCGAGCCGTCGGCGCGCGACATCGAAGCACTCACGAAGGCTGACTTCATCGTCGCCAACGGACTGCACTTCGAAGCCGGTCTCGACTCGTCACTCGAGGAACTGCGCACGGCGGGACGACCGATCTTCTATGCAATCGAACACGTCAGTGCACGCCTCATGACCGGAGACGATGATGGACACGACCATGGCCATGGACATGGACATGGCGATGGCGATGGACATGGAGACGACACCGCAAAAGATGTTGCGGCCGATGGCGACGGGCACGACCACGGCGCGATCGACGTTCATCTGTGGACGAGCCCCGCAACTCTCGTCGACATGGTCGCACCACTCGCTGCCGAGATGGGTGCGGCTCTGAACGTCGATCTCACTGCCGCCGCGACCGCACTCACCGCGTCGTTGAACGCGCTCGACTCCGAGATCCTCGACGTCATGGCGACGATCCCGAACTGTGAGTTGGTTACCGGCCACAACGAACTCGGGTACTTCGCCGAGCGCTACGGCTGCGAGCTCATCGGTACGGTCATTCCGTCGTCGACGACGACGGCCGAGGCATCGGCGGGACAGCTTGCCGAATTGAAGAAGGTGATTGCCGAACACTCGGCCCCGGTCATCTTCACCTCGCTCGGAACTCCCCGCGCCGTTGCCGAACAGATCGCCCGTGAGTCCGGTGCGAAGGTGGTCGAGCTGTCGACACACGTCATGGGTGACGCCGAGTCCTACGGCGACTTCATGCGTCGACTCGCCACGACGATTGCGGGTGCCCTCACGTGAGTGCGCTGCCGGACTGGTTCGTCGAGCCGTTTGCGGCGAACGAGTTCATGAGAAATGCGCTGCTTGCAAGCGTTCTCGTTGCACTGGTATGCGCGGTGAGCGGTACGTACGTCGTGCTGCGCGGTCTCGCATTCGTCGGTGATGCACTCGCGCACGGGGTGATTCCCGGCATCGCGGTCGCTCTTCTCGCCGGCGTCTCAGGGGTCGTCGGCGCGGCGGTGAGCGCCGTCGTCATGATGGGCGGGGTCACACTCATCACGCGGAGATCACGGTTGTCCGGCGACACCGCCATCGGGCTTCTCTTCGTCGGCATGCTCGCACTCGGGGTCATCATCACCTCACGCTCCGAATCGTTCGTGGGGGACATCGCCCGGATTCTTTTCGGCGAATTGCTCGGCGTATCGACGAGTGCCCTCTGGTGGCAGGTGGCGGCACTCGCCGTCGTCGGCACCGTCGCCCGGATCGCCCACCGGCCGTTCGTTCTCATGTCGCTCGACGAGGGGCTCGCGCGCACGTCGGGCTACTCCACCTCCCTGTTCCACGGACTGCTTCTCGCGATGGTTGCCCTCACCGTCGTCGCAAGTTTCAGCACCGTCGGCACGCTGCTCGTCCTCGGTATGCTCATCGCCCCGGCTGCGAGCGGAGCACTTCTCGCGAGGAGGGTGTCGACGATGATCGCGATTGCCGCGTGCTACGGCGTTGCAGCCGGCTACCTCGGATTGCTCGCGAGCTTCCACTTCGATCTCGCCTCGGGCGCAAGCATCGTTCTCACCGCGGTCGTGCTCTTCGCGATCACCGCTGCGGTGAAGGCGATGGCGTCCCGCCGCGATGACGACGAGATCCCCCACCAACACGTCCACGTCCACAACCACTGACGCGGCGGCACATGTCATGAACGCAACGATGAAAGGCTGCACGATCGTCACCGCCGGACTCGCGGTCGGTTTCGGCCGGCACCGCATCGTCGACGACGTGAACATCCATACCCATCCCGGGGATCTCGTCACACTCATCGGCACGAACGGATCCGGAAAGTCGACGTTGTTGAAGACTCTCGCCGGGATGATCACCCCGATCGCCGGATCGGTCGAAGTGCTCGATGGTGCGCCCGGGAGCAGCCCGACGCGCGTCGCCTACCTTCCGCAGCATCCGGTGTCGTCCCACACACTCCCCCTGCGTGCACGAGACGTCGCGGCGATGGGTCGCTATGCACATCTCGGTTTGTTCGGGCGCGAATCTTCAACGGACCGGAGCATTGTGCGCGACGCGCTGCATCGCGCCGGCGCCGACGACTTCGCCGACAAGCCACTGCGCGAACTCTCCGGCGGCCAACAGCAACGCACCCACCTCGCACAAGTACTCGCCCGGCAGGCCGCGGTGCTCCTGCTCGACGAACCGACGGCGGGACTCGACATCGTCGGCAAGCGCGCAGTCGCCGCGATCATCGCTGAGGAGCGGGCCCGCGGAGTCACCGTCGTCATGGCGACCCACGACCTCGCCGATGCCGAGTCGGCGACGGCCGTGCTCCTGCTCGCCCAACGAGTCGTTGCCTTCGGACCGCCCCGCGATGCGCTGCGTGACGAGAATTTGCGCGAGTGCTTCGGCTTCACCCAGCCGCACTGAATCGCGCTTCGTGCGCGAGCAATGCACGCTTCATCGCGATTCCGAGCGAATAACCACCTTCACCGTTGCCGGCTACGACTCGATGGCACGGAACGATGATCGGCACGGGATTCGCCCCGTTTGCACTGCCGATCGCCCGCACGGCCCGGGGTCGCCCGGCGCGTCGTGCCTGCTCGCCGTAGGAGATCGTCGTACCGAAGGGGATCCGTCGCAGCTGATCCCACGCTGCGAGCCGGAACTCCGTCGCCTCGAGATCGAGCCGAACCGTGAACCGTCGTCGCGTGCCGGCAAAGTACTCGCGCAACTCGCCCACCGCCCGCGTGACGTGCCGCGCCGCCGTCGCGTCACCGACGATCCGGGATTCGGCTGCTCGCGACGCCTTCGTCGATGTCTTCTCGATCGACGTCACGCCCTTTCGTGACGCAGTGACGAGGAGCGTGCCGACGGGGGTGACGATCACTCCGCTCGCGCAGAGTCGTTCGGTCACGACTCGGTGCGCAACGTCGCCGCCATGACGGCGCGCGGGTCGGGCAGCACCGGACATCCTTCGCCTGTGCGGTGGTAGACGACCGCCTCGGCATGGTAGTCCTCGATCGCCCGACGCACGACGTCGTCCGCATACACCGAACCGTCGACGATGGGACCGCGACGCTTGTCAATGATCGCCTCGACGTCGACACCGTTCAGCGTGCGGTGACATTCGAGCGCGTGTGCGAGAGCAAGCACCTCGTACCTGTTGTCGGCGATGAGTCGTTCGGTACGCTCGTACAACTCGCGCAGCCGCTCCTCGACACGTTCACCGAGGACGGGCGACATCGCCGCCGAAGGCTCCTGCTCGCCGGTGCGGCGACCGCCGCCGGCACCCCCGGCAGAGCCGGCCATGAGCACCGAGTGCGACGCCAGCGTCGTACCCATTCCCCAACGCGATTCCATGACGAGGGCGAGACGCGTCGCATTGTCGAGATCGCTCGAAACACCGTTCGTGCTGTCGCCGTCGAAGAACATCCGCTCGCCGACGAGGCTGGCGATGGAGATCTGGATGTCGTGTTCCGCCTCGGTCTTCCACTCGAACATCCGCTCGACGATGGGGACCCGCGACACGAAGCCTCCGACGTCGCCGCGACGTTCGATCGTTGCCACGTCGATCTGGAAGTCCTTCTTCAGCCGGTACGCCGCGACGGCGTGGCATGCCTCGTGCACTGCGACCGCGTGGCGTTCGCGATCGACGTACTCGAAACCGTCGGTGACGCCGTGTTCCTTGAGACTCTTCGCCGACACGATGTCGCGCCACTCGATGACCTCGCGACCGTCGCGCAAACTCGCCATCAGGGCTTCGTTGACGACGTCCTTGATGACGGCACCCGACGCGTACGGGCTGGCGGTGGCGAGACGCACGACGTCGTCGCGCGTGAGCACGTGCTTCACTTTCGACAAGTAGCCCTCGAACGTGCGGATGCGGCCCTCGCGCGACGGATAACCGACGCGGAACTGACGATCGATGCGCCCCGGGCGCAACAAGGCTTCATCCAGCGAGTCGGGCATGTTCGTCGCCATGACATGGAGGATTCGGTACTTCGGCGGACTCGACGGCTTCATGCCGACGAGCCGCTTCAACCTGTTGACGAGTCCGCGCGGTTTCTTCAAGCCCTGCATCGATGCGAGAATCGCGTTCAGTGTGCCGAGATCTCCGCCTCCTCCGGGCATGACGAGCTGGTTGATCTTCGGGCCGACGCCGAACGCATCGGCTCCGTAACGCACGTCGTAGCGACCCGCGGCGACGAGTTGTCCCGCTCCGCTGAGCATCGTTGCGGCACCGCAACATGGATCGTGACCGAACGTCGATGCACCGGCCCCCCTCGGCTGCACACCCGACAGTGCGCGCCGTCCGAGCACGTCGGCTTCGTCGAAAAACGCGACGACTCCGCCGTAGCGCAGTGACAACTTGCGCAGGCGCCGGTAGAGCGACTTCACTTTGAGGATGTTCACGCCGATGAACATCGCCTGGAAGGCACCCGGTTCGACGAGCACGAATGGCTTCCCCGTTTCTCCGGCGAGCGCCTCGGCGATGAGCGTCTTGCCCGTACCGGGTGGTCCCCACAAGAGGATTCCGCCGGGGACGTAACCGCCCTTCGCCTCGATCGTGTCGGGATCCTCGAGCAGGCTGAGCGTCTCCTTCACTCGCGCGACGACCTGGTCCTGGCCCCACACGTCGTCAAAGCTCGTCGTGATGTCCTCGGGCATGAGCACCTCGACACCGCCGCGCGAGAGGAACCAGAAGATTGCGACGAACTGTCCGACCGCGAGGAGCAGGTAAGCGGCGAACTGCAGGATGGTCGGCACCGCCTGCCACAGCCGAACGAGCGCCTCGAGCCACGCCCGGATCGGCTCGGTGTCGAATGCCGCCGAGAAGACGAATGCGCCGAGCAGCACGATGCCGCTCCACCACACGATGCGCGAGATGCGGTGCTGGGCGAATGCGCTGAGGCGGTTCCACGGTGCCTTTACCAGTGCTTCGACACGACCCGTGAGCCGCCAGTATCGCGCCCAGCGTTCGGCGACGAAATAGTGCGTCTGCCGCACGACCTCGAGACCGAGTACGACGAACAACCAGCGCCGCGTGTTGAAGGTCATCCGCGATGCATCGACGACGCTGACCAGCGGATTGTCGGCGATTTTGAACAACGTGAGCACGGCGAGGGCGACGACGATCGCCAGCGATACCTTCGCCCGGTCGAACACGAGAACCGGTCGACGACAACCGGGACGCGCGACACGGCGACGACGCTTCAGTCGCCGCGCCTTGCGGGCATCGCGCTTCGTGCGCCGGCGCACGTCACGCGCATCACCGACCGCAACGGCGGCGGGCCCGAACGAGCCGCCCGCCGGAGCCGGCCAGAGAGTCGTGCGATCCTCGCGGCGCCCCGGACCATCGCCCACATGGGCCATGTTGGTATTCGCACCGGACGCCGGGCTCGTGCTCGATTCATCAGCCATTGTCCTGTCCCCCTCGTCGTGCATCACTTGACTGCATCACTTGACTGCTTCATTTGTCGATCCGAAAATTCGCAACGATGCGGTCGATTGTCGTGCGATTCGTGTCGAAACATTCCGTACTGCAACCGACGAGGATTCCGTACACCTCGTTGGCCCGTCTATCGGTGGCCGTCAACTGCAGCACCTTGATCGTGCCGTCTTCGAGTACGAGGTCGTAGACGATCTGCTCACCGTCGAGCGACGCGACGTTGCGGTTTGTGGGCCCCTCGAGCAACGACGCAAAGCCCTGCTCGAGTGCCGATTCGAGTTCGACGAACACCACCTGTCGGCTGAGCAGGTCGAGATCGAGTTCGTCCTCGGACGTCGGCATCCGGCGCACGACGACTCCCGTCGGAACCACACTCGACGACAGCAGCATCTTCTCCGAGCCACCCGGCGCCCAGAATCCGCGCACGGAGATCGCCGGTTGCTCCTCGATGTCGATGGCCGTCCACGGTTCTGGGGCCTTGGTGTACGCCTTGCTTTGCGCGTCGCCGACGTAGGTCGAATCGAGTTTCACCGGCGCGCACCCGACACCCAAGATCGTGCCGAGCGCGATGATCACGGCGGTGCGGCGGCGAGTCGCAGCACTCCGGGTGCAGTACGCGACGCGACCGGTGATCATGACGTCACGCTCGCGGCGGAGGAGGCGGGCCGAACCTGTTTTCGACCGGCTGACTCTTTTGCAGGGCGAAGACAAGGTTGACGATCGGAACGAGCATCCACCAACCACGGTGGTCGGTGTCGTGCATTCGCCGTGCCGCGACGGCAACCGACGGCAGCAGCAGTGCGAGCGATAGTACGTCACCGAGATCATCGCTGATCGTGGAAACGATCGCCTGGGCAATGAGCGTAAAAAGCGCCCACCACCAGTACTCGCGACGCGATGCGCGGCCCTTGAAGTTCGCGTAGTTGGCAAATCCGCTGCGAATCGCCGATCCGAACGACACCTACTCGCCTCCCGTCGCTTTGGGTTCCTTCGGCAGACCGAGGACCCTTTCTCCGACGATATTGCGCTGAATCTGGCTCGTACCACCCCAGATCGTCTCCGACCGGGAAAAGAAGAATGCCGACATCATCGAACTCGTCGGATAACCCTCGCGGCGCTTGTCGCGCATCGCCCCGGGCCACGTGCCCGACGCCGGACCGGTGTCGACGAGCACGGAACTCGTGCCGTAAATGTCGAGCGCGAGCTCCATCGCCCTCTGGTGCATCTCCGACCAGAACATCTTGTTCGACGCCCCGAGGGCGGCGACCCCGAAGTCCTTGCGCGACGCGAGCGTCGCGCCGAGCGAGCGCAGTCCGTTGAAGCGCAGGATCTGGATCTTCGTCCAGTACTGCATGAGTCGCTGCCGGATGAGCGGTGATTGCACTGCTCCGTTGCGCCGCGCCTCGGCGAGCATGAGCTGGAACTCTTCTTCGAAGCGACGGAATCCCGTCGTCGCACTCATGCCGCGCTCGAAGGCGAGTGTGCTGTTGGCGACCTGCCAGCCGTTGTTCACCCCGCCGACGACGTTGTCCTTTGGGCAACGAGCATCGGAGAAGAACACCTCGCAGAACTCCGCGGTTCCGTCGGGTTGCACGATCCCGCGCACCTCGACACCCGGTTGGCGCATCGGCACCAACAAGTAGGAGATTCCCTTGTGCTTCGATGCGTCGGGGTCGGTACGCACGAGGAGGAAGCAGTAGTCGGCATGGTGTCCGCCGGTCGTCCACACCTTCTGTCCGTTGATCACCCACTCATCACCGTCAAGCACCGCCGTCGTCTTCAGACTCGCCAGATCGCTGCCGCTGTTCGGCTCGCTGAAGCCCTGGCACCAGCGCATCTTGCCCGAGAGGATCGGCGGGAGGAACTCCTTCTTCTGTTCCTCGGTTCCCCATTGCAACAGCGTCGGACCGACGAGAGTGTCACCGAAGAAGTCGGCTCGCATCGGAGCACGTGCACGCGCGAACTCCTCGGTGAGCACGACGCCCTCGAGGATGCTCAGGCCCTTGCCGCCGTACTCCTTCGGCCACGTTGCACAGATCCATCCGCCCTCGTGCAATTTCTCGGGCCACGTCGCGTTGAATCGCTCGCGCTCGTCGTTCGACATCGAGAAGTCGTCGTCGAACCAACCTTTCGGCAGATTGTCCTCGAGCCACGCCCGCACTCGTGCGCGAAACTTTTCGACTTCCGGTGGATAGTGGATGATCGACGCTGAGGCCCCCGACATAGTGCCATTGTGTCAATAAGGGTGGCCGACGCGCCATTCCTCTAGCATCCTCGTCATGACGGTCACCGAGTCCGCGCCCACCACGACCCGCTGGACCGCACAGTGGAAGGAACTGTACGAAGAAGTGATCAATACGGGCCTGTGCACGGGTTGTGCGGGCTGCGTCATCTCCTGCCCCCACGACGTCATCGGCTACGAGCACGCCGAGGGCAAGTACAAGCCCTTCCATCTCGAGGAGGAGCTCGGACCCTCGAACTGCCTCCACGGCGAGAAGGGTTGCACCACCTGCACCCGCGCCTGCCCTCGCTTCCGCACCTGGGAGCAGGAAGCCGACATGCACTTGTTCGGCCGCCCGCGCAAGGACGACGAGATGTACGGCCAGTACCGCCAGCTGCTCCTCGTGCGGGCCGCCGACAACGAGACCCACACGAAGGGTCAGGACGGCGGCTTCGTCTCCTCGATGCTCATCTGGCTTCTCGAGAACGACTACATCGATGCAGCCCTGACGAGCTTCCTCGAAGGTGACGGCTCGTCGTGGAAGGCCAAGCCCGGCCTCGCCCGCAACCGTGCCGAGGTGCTCGCGTCCGCCGGCAGCCGCTACACCTACTCGGCAAACACGCTCGCCCTCAAGGAGGCCGATGCTGAGGGACTGCAGCGCATCGCGCTCGTCGGTATGAGCTGCCAGTCGTCGGTGCTGCCGGTGATGTGGAAGCGCAAGGCGGGAAAGATCGGCAAGCCGTTCCTCTTCAACATCGGACTGTTGTGCTCGAAGACCTTCGACGACGCCATCTTCGAGGAACTCTTCCTCGCCAAGTACGGCCTGAAGAAGGAAGAAATGGTGAAGATGAACATCAAGGGCGTCTTCCAGATCTGGATGAAGGACGGCTCGTACCACGAGATCGACCTCAAGGAATGCCACAAGTGGACCCGCGAGGGCTGCAAGATGTGCCCCGACTTCTCCGCCGAGCACGCCGATATCTCCACCGGCGGTATCGGTGAGTCGAACGACTGGACGCTGTGCGTCGTGCGCACGCAACTCGGCGAGGAAGTGATGAACCGGATGATCGCCAGCGGGGCGGTCGTTGCCCGTCCGGCTCAGGACGACGCGACGGCAATGAAGTTGCTGAAGACGCTGAGCATCGTCAGCCGTCGTCGCTGGCCCGATTTTGCCGAGACGAGCGTGAAGATCGGCGTTCCGCCGCCGAAGAAGAAGGCCGACGGCGCGCCCGCCGCGGCTCACTGACTTTCCTCCCGGCACCGCGCCCGGTCGCATTCGAACGCCGCACGGCGGTGCGGAACACGTCGTCGAGCATTTTTTCCGTGAGACGTCCCGTGAAGGTGTTCTGCTGACTCGGATGGTACGAGCACACGATGGTGAAGCCGTTCGGCGCATCGACGACGACGCCGTGCCCGAATTTCGGACGCTTCGCGACACCGAACGACTCGGCGATCGCCGCGTACGCGATTGCACCGAGGCAAACGACGACGCGCGCGTTGCGCAGAGCTGCGAGTTCGCGCTGCAAGAACGGCAGACACCGTGCCCGCTCCTCGGGTGTCGGCGAGTTGTCGGGTGGTGCGCAACGAACGGCGAGCGTCACCCACGCACCGATGAGTTCGAGACCGTCGTCGCGGTGCCGTGATGTCGCTTGGTTGGCGAGACCGGCGCGGTGCATCGCGCGGAACAGCCAGTCCCCGCTGCGGTCGCCCGTGAACACACGCCCCGTGCGATTCGCACCGTGTGCGCCGGGCGCGAGTCCGACGACGACGATGCGTGCGTCGGGATCACCGAACCCGGTCA
>CAZIME010000040.1:0-11177 GCA_964540395.1 uncultured Bifidobacterium sp. | reverse complement strand
CGGCATCGACCTTGTCACGCGAGCAGATGAACGTGCGGTCCTCGACGCGGGCGACGTCGCCCGGATCGGAGTGCGCCCAGTAAGAATTCGGGCGCTTCGTGTCATCAAGCTTCGTGAACGTCCCCGCCGCAACGAGTTCGCCGCACAAACGGTCGTACTCGGTATCACTGCCGTCGCACCAGTACACGGAGTCGGGCTGCAGGATCGCCGCCCAATCGTCGACCCATTTCTTCAACCGGGGATTCGTCGTGCTGGCCGCCATGGTGTGTGTCCTTTCCAGCGCCGGTGCCGACGGCGGGGGTCGTCGGCTGGACGCCGTATGAACGGTGGGTTACGGGTGACTACGGAGATTAGTGACCGGGCGTGCCCATGTCGCGCTCAGAGCCGATGCGCAACTGTGTCGCACGTCCCGCTCCGTCGAGGGTGAAGGTGACTCTCTGGCCCTGGCGAAGCATCCGAAAAATGGAACCCTCGAGCGCGTCGGGGGCCAGGTCGAATTCGCCGAGATCCGTGTCCCGCAAGACGACGCCGTCGCCGGTCGCGGGATCGTACGCCTTGATCACACCTTGCATCGCGGTCACCGTACCACAGGTAATCTTTGACGGTGTCGGTCCTTGAGCAGCTCGGTGCTGATGCCCTACGTCACACCATCGTCACGTACCGCGACACCCTGAAGCGACACCAGGCGGACCTCAACAGCCTGAACGTCTATCCGGTTCCCGATGGCGACACGGGCACGAACATGGCCCGCACGCTCGACGCCGTCGTTGCCGAACTCGACCGTGCGCCGGCGGCACTCGACGAGACGTGCAAGGCGATCAGTCACGGCTCGCTCATGGGTGCACGGGGTAACAGTGGCGTCATTCTCAGTCAGATCCTGCGCGGAGTCGCCGCAACGATGCGCGATGCGTCCTCGCACGGTGCACCGAAGGTTGCCGAGGCGTTGAAGGCCGCCGCCGTCGCCGCGTACGAAGCGGTGTTGAAGCCGATCGAAGGAACGATCCTCACGGTCGTGCGTGAAACCGCCGATGCTGCATCGCGTGCGGCCGAGGAAGGTGCGACGCTCGCAGCGATGCTGCGCGTCGCACGCGCCGCGGGTCGCGAGTCGCTTGCGCGCACGCCCGAGCTCTTGCCTGTGCTCAAGGAAGCAGGTGTCGTCGATGCTGGTGGCGCAGGCTTCCTGTTGTTTCTCGACGCCGCACTCCACGTCGTCGACGGCGAGCCGTTGCCCGAGCCGACCGGCGTCGCGGCGGCGATCGTCAACACCGCGTCGATCTCCGGGGATCTCGACGACCACTCGACGAACGTCGCCGACCTGCGCTACGAGGTGATGTTCCTCCTCGACATCGACGACACCGTCCTGCGCGATTTCAAGAACCGTTGGGGCGAAATCGGCGATTCGATCGTCGTCGTCGGCGGTGAGCGCTTGTACAACTGCCACGTGCACACGAACGACATCGGCGCAGCGATCGAGGCGCCGATCCAGCTCGGCGGTCGCCCGTACAACATCCGCGTCACCGATCTCTTCGAGGAAGTCGCCGAGGAGCACGAGCGCCGCGAGGCGGCGATCGGCACCCCCGAGCACAAGCCGAATGCCGCGCTGCCGCCCGTCACGTGCGCAGTTGTTGCCGTCGCGAGCGGTGACGGCATCGCGGAGCTGTTCGGCCAGATGGGCGTACACGGCGTCGTCACCGGCGGACAGACGCTGAACCCCTCCACGCAGGAGTTGCTCGATGCAGTCGAGCACATGAACGCCGCGGACATCGTCGTGCTGCCGAACAACAAGAACATCATCGCCGTCGCCAAC
Organism: uncultured Bifidobacterium sp.; assembly: GCA_964540395.1. Taxonomy (GTDB): domain Bacteria; phylum Actinomycetota; class Acidimicrobiia; order Acidimicrobiales; family Ilumatobacteraceae; genus F1-60-MAGs027. The sequence goes on along the minus strand of CAZIME010000040.1, from coordinate 9,370 downwards.
CAGCTCGCGTCGCTGACGAAGAAGCGGGTCGAGGTCGTGCCCACGTGTTCCATGCCCGAGGCACTCGCCGCCCTCGTGCACTACGACCCCGAGGCGGATGCCGCCACGAACGCCGCGGCGATGAACGCGGCGGTCACCGGTGTTGCGACGGGTGAGGTGACGTTCGCGGTTCGCGATACGACGTCGGACATCGGTCCGATCATCGCCGGTCACGCCATCGGACTCATGCGTGGTGACGGCGTGGTCTCCACTTCACCCGATGTTTTCGACTGCGTGACCGCGCTGCTCGACCAACTCGTCACCCCCGGACGCGAGCTCGTCACAATCATCACCGGTATCGACGCCGACGCGGTTGTCACGTCGCGGGTCGTCGAGTGGTTGTCTGCACACCGTGCCGACGCCGCCGTTGAAGTGCACCGCGGCGGACAGCCGCTGTACCCGTACCTCTTCGGCGTGGAGTAAATCCGAGCCCCATGCCCGGGCCGATCACTCTGCGCGAACTGCGCGGGCTCGACGTGTCGATCCTCAAGGGGGTCGGCGAGAAGCGCAAAGCGGCGCTCGAGCAGCTCGGCATTCGCAACGTCCTCGACATGATCACGACGTACCCGCGACGGTGGGTGGACCGCACGAACGAGGCGCGCATCGGCGATCTCGTCGTCGGTGTCGAGGCGATGGTGCTCGGTCAGGTGCGCAAGGTGTCGAAGCGGATGCTGAAGGGTCGCCGTGCACTCGTCACCGTGTCGGTCACCGACGACACGGGAATGATCGGTCTTACGTTCTTCAACCAGCCGTGGCGTGAACGCCAATTGAGGGAGGGAATGACGATTGCCGTGTTCGGCAAGGCGGAGGAGTTCCGCGGACGTTTGCAGATGACGAACCCCGTCGTCGATCTCGTCGGCGACCGCACCGGGCGGATCGTTCCGATCTACCCGCAGAGCGAGAAGGCGAACGTGTCGACGTGGGAGATGGCGGGGTGGGTCGAGAATGCGCTCGTTCGGTGTCGTGAGCGCGGACTGCTCGACCCGCTGCCCGTGAACATCGTCGAACGCCTGCACCTGCCCGACCGCGCATCGGCGCTGCACGGTATCCACTTTCCCGAGAGCATCGTTGCCAAGGAGGAGGCGCGTCGTCGTCTCGCCTTCGACGAGTTGTTGCGCGTGCAACTCGTGCTCGTCGGGCGCAAGCGGGCGTTCGAGCGCGACAACACCGGCGTACGGCACGTCGTTGAAGGAGAGCTGCGCCGGCGGTTCGAGAAGGCGCTGCCGTTCCCGCTCACCGGCGCCCAGAAGCGTGTCATCACGGAAATCGACGCCGACCTCGCCGCCGCCGTTCCGATGCACAGACTGCTGCAAGGTGACGTCGGCAGCGGTAAGACGGTCGTCGCCGTCGCTGCGATGCTCGCCGCGGTGCAGGGTGGTCACCAGGGCGCCCTCATGGCACCGACCGAAGTGCTCGCCGAGCAGCATCATGCGGGGGTGAGCGCACTGCTCGCCGAACTCAAGGTTCCCGACGAGGGCAACTTGTTCGGGGAGCGAAACGTGCGCATCGAGTTGCTCACGTCACGAATCACGGGCGAACAACGTCGCGACATCCTCACGGCGCTCGCCGACGGCGGCGTCGACATCGTCATCGGAACGCACGCACTCATCGGCGAATCAGTGGAGTTTGCATCGCTCGGTGCCGTCGTCATCGATGAGCAGCACCGCTTCGGTGTCGAGCAGCGTGCCGCTCTGCGTGGCAAGGGCGGCGGCGATGCGGGGCACACTCCCGACGTACTCGTCATGACTGCAACACCGATTCCGCGCACCGCCGCGATGACCGTGTACGGCGACCTCGACGTCAGCGTGCTCGACGAACTCCCGCCCGGGCGCACACCGATCGTCACCGAGCACGTCGCCGCGCCGCTCGACGTCGCACAGATGTGGGACGACGTGCGTACGGCGCTCGACGCCGGCCAGCAGGCGTACGTCGTGTGCCCGATGATCGAGGAGAACGAGTCGATCGCCGTGGCGTCGGCCGAGCAGATCCACGCCGAGCTCGGTGCGGGGGAATTGAAGGGGTATTCCGTCGGTCTGCTGCACGGCAAGATGCCGACGCGCGACAAGGACGACGTGATGTCGCGCTTTCGCAATCGCGAGCTCGACGTGCTCGTGGCGACGACGGTCATCGAGGTCGGAGTCGACGTACCGAATGCCACCTGCATGGTCGTTCTCGATGCGGACCGATTCGGTATCGCCCAGTTGCATCAGTTGCGCGGACGCGTCGGTCGCGGCGCCATCGCTTCCCGGTGCTGGCTCGTCACGCGGGACGGCGAAGCACCGTCACCGCGCGTTGATGCACTCGTCGAATCGACGGACGGCTTCTACCTCGCCGAGGTCGACCTCGACCTGCGCGGTGAAGGAACGCTCATGGACACGATGCAAAAAGGTGCGAGCGACCTGCGACTCGCCTCGTTGCGTCGTGACCGCGATCTCGTCAAACTTGCACGTGAGGTCGCCACCGAGATCATCGACACCGATCCGTTGCTGTCGCAGCACGAGGGTCTGCGCGACGAAATTGACGTGCTGCTCACCGCCCGCGATGAGGAATTCCTGCTGAAGAGCTGAGTGCGACCGATTGATTCGGTCGACGCGTCAGAAGATCTCTTCGTTCCAGATGCGCTTCATCAGTGCGTCGAACTCGGCATTGGTGATTTGGCCCGACATCACGTCGTTGAGCACGAATCCCATGCCGAGTGCCATGCCGAGCCACGCCATGATTCGTGAAGTGGTCGGCGAATCGTTGCCGGTGCGGGCACGGATCTTCTCGGCGAGCCGTGCCATCGATGCAGACACGCGGTCGACGGACTGTCCGATGCGCACGGTGAGCGACGGAATCGTTCGACTCGCCGCCAATGCCTCGACACGCAACCACCGACGCTCGCGTCGCCAGGCGTCTTCGGGATGGGGCAGGGCGGCGACGAAAGCGTCGAGATCGATCTCGTCCGAGCTACCACTCTCGATCGCCGCCTCGATGGTGGCGATGTCCTCGTTGTAATGGCGCTCGAGCTCGGCTCCGAGAACCTCTGCAAGCAGCCCGTCGCGGTCACCGAAGTACTTGTAGATGAGCGCAACCGACACTTCTGCGCCTTGTGCGACGTCGGCGATGCGCAGGCCAACGATGCCGTGCTCGTGGATGACCCGCAGTGTGCTCTCGCGAATCCGTTCTTGCGACGACAGGTCGGTTAGCGACACACCGCAAGGTTAGGAGACTTCACCGCCCGTCAGGGGCGCCTTGCACGGTCGGGGGTAGTTCGAGGTCCCAGCGATCGAGGCAGTCCTTGCACCTGTATGCAACGACATCGCCGACGAACCACGCCCCCGACTCGCGTTCGGGGGTCATCAGGAATGCCCGTCCGCCGCAATCGATGCACACGATTTCGGTCTCCGGTGCCGCCGCGACCGGACGCATCTCGGGATCACCCGGCGCATCTCCGAACGAGCCGGCTGCGTCGTCCCATGTCGAGTTGCCCGGGTACGTCACGCAGCCATCATTACCGTGAACCCGATGCGAGTGGTGGCAGGAACGTTGCGCGGGCGCAAGTTGGAGGCCCCCGCGGGTGCAACGACACGTCCGACGACCGACATGGCGCGCGAGGCGATCTTCAATGCACTGAACAGTCTCGACGTCGTCGAAGGGGCACGCATCCTCGATTGCTTCGCCGGTACCGGCGCCATGGGTATCGAGGCTCTCAGTCGCGGAGCCGTCCACGTCACCTTCATCGAGCGCGACCGTGCGGCACTTGCCGCACTCGAGCGCAACGTCACCGCACTCGGCGTGAAGGACCGTTCGACGATCGTGCGCGGCGATGCGCTCGCGCTGGCATCGTCGTGTCGCGACGTGTCGCTGGTGCTCGCCGATCCGCCGTACGACTTCGCGAAATGGAACGAATTGCTCGCCGTTCTCCCCGGAAACCTCGTCGTTGCCGAGTCGGCTGCGCCGGTCGAGGCGCCCGACGGCTGGGAGATGGTGCGCACGCGACGATACGGACGCACCCACGTCACGTTCCTGCGACGGTTACCGTAGAACCAATGGCAAATGGTCCCCGCACGGCGGTGCTGTATCCGGGCAGTTTCGACCCGTTCCACCTCGGGCATCTCGACATCGCTTCGCAGGCGTTGGCGATCTTCGGTGAGGTCGTCGTCGCTGTCATGCACAACCCGTCGAAGCCGTCGGGAATGTTCAACATCGACGAGCGCGTCGAGCTCATCCGTTCGGCCACGTCGCACCTCCACGGAATTCGCGTCGAGGCGCACACCGGCCTCGCCGTCGACGCAGCCCAGAAAGTCGGCGCACGCTGCATCGTGAAGAGCCTGCGCAGCGCCACCGATTTCGACGTCGAGTCGCAGATGGCGCATACGAACTACACCGTCTCGGGTGTGCGCACGGTGTTGCTCTTCGCCTCGCCCGAACTCGCCTTCATCAGCAGCCGCTACGTGCGTGAAATCGCCAACTACGGTGGGGATCCGTCGGCGATGGTGCCGAGCAACGTCGCCGTCGCACTCGCCGCCAAGGTGCGGAACTGAGCCTCGGCGAAACACAGGGAGAATCCGATGAGTGACGAAACGCAGGACATGATCACCGAAGAGTTGCCCGCGGTGCAGATGGGTGATGCCGAATCGATCATCGCCGACCTCATCGACCTCATCGCGAAAGCCCCGAACGTGCCGCTGTCGAGCACGCCGCGCATCGATCGTGAGGAAGTTGTCGCCCTGCTCGAGGATGCCCTGGCATGCATGCCCGTCGAGGTGCGCGAGGCCCGCTTCCTGCTGAAGGAGAAGGACAACTTCATGGCCCGCGCCCAGCGCGAAGCCGACGAAATCATCGAAGCTGCCCGCACGCAGGCCGAACGCATGGTGCAGCGCACCGAGGTCGTGCGTGCTTCCGAGTCGCGCGCCCGCCAGATCATCGACGAAGCCGAGGCCACGGCCCGGCGCTTGAAGTCGGAGACCGAGGACTTCCTCGATCGTCGACTCGGCAGTTTCGAGATTCTCCTCGATCGTTTGTCGAAGACGGTGAAGCACGGTCGCGACCGGCTGTCCATCACCGGCATTCAGCAGGCCAACGACACGCTCACGGCCGACGAGTCGGGCGGCTTCTACGACCAGGACAGCTCCGGGGACGACGACGCCTGATGGCGTCGACACTCGTCGTCAACGTCCTCGACCTCCTGCGTCGGGCGGGGGCAACGAAGGACGTCCACGTAGTCGCCGGAGCAAGTGAATTCGCGTTCGGCGATCCGCGCATCGACGACTCGACCGACGTCACGGTGAACGTCCATCTCGAGAGCGGCACGGGCGGCATCGTTGCCACCGGTGACACGCGTGTCGCGTGGACGTCTCAGTGCCGGCGTTGCCTGCGTCCGGTCGCAGGGGAGTCGCGCAGCGAACTCAGCGAGATCTTCGCCCGCGAGACCGGCCGCGGCCAGGAATCGCTCGCCGATCCCGACGCCCTGCCGCTCACGGGAGACCAGATCGACTTCGTCCCGGTCGTGCGCGAAGTCGGCCTGCTCGGGTTGCCCTTGGCCCCGCTGTGCCGACCCGATTGTCCGGGTCTGTGTCCGCGGTGCGGCGCCGATCTCGCGACGTCGCCGTGCGGATGCGACGTGCGGGCGCGCGACGAGCGCTGGGCCGCGCTGGATGAGCTCATCGACCCGTTAGAGTGAGCGAGCCCACAGAGGCCACCAACAGCGGCTCTACGTCACCGAGGTAAACGTCACCATGGCAGTCCCGAAGAAGAAGAAGTCGAAGGCCCGTGGCCGTACGAACCGTTCCGCCAACATGAAGTTGGCCGTGCCGTCGCGCAGCACCTGCCCGCGCTGCAGCACCACGAAGAAGCCCCACACCGTGTGCCCGAACTGCGGTTGGTACAAGGGTCGCGTCGCCGTCAACGTCGGCTGAGTCGTCGGCGTTGGTGATCCCCGACGCCATTCCGCGAAGACATCGCCTACCGTGAGCCGCACATCATGAAGCCGATCGCCGTCGACGCCATGGGTGGCGACAAGGCACCCGCCGAAATCGTTGCCGGTGCCCGCGCTGCCGCGGCCGAGGGCATTCCCGTTCTCCTCGTCGGTCCCGAATCGCTGACCGACCGCGGCGACCTCGAGCTGCTCGTCGCCACCGAAGTCATTGCGATGGACGAGGATCCCGCCGGTGCGGTGAAGCGCAAGAAGGATTCCACGCTCGTGCGCTGCGCCGAGGCGGTACGTGACGGGCAGGCGAGTGCGATGATCTCCGCCGGCAACACCGGCGCGACGATGGCGTCCGCGCTGCTGCGCATGGGTCGCGCCGAAGGCGTGAAGCGGCCCGCGATCGCAACGCCGATTCCCGTGCCGGGTTCGACGCCGACGATCCTGCTCGATGCCGGCGCGAACGCCGAGGTCGAAGTGGGGTGGCTCGCACAGTTCGCGGTGATGGGTTCGGTGTTCGCCAATGCTCGATACGGCATCGAGTCACCGCGCGTCGGACTGCTCTCGATCGGCGAGGAGCCCGGCAAGGGTGACACCCTTCGAAAAGAGGCGTACGAACTGCTCTCGCAACTGCAGGGCATCAACTTCATCGGCAACGTCGAGGGTCGCGACATCATGACGCCCGACGTCGACGTCGTCGTCACCGACGGGTTCACCGGCAACGTCGCGCTGAAGTCGCTCGAAGGTGCGATGAAGACCATCGTGAAAAGTCTCTTCGCTGCGATCGGTGCTCCGCAGTACAAGGAACACGCCGATGCGCTCATGCCGGCGTTCCTCGAGTTGTACGCCGCCTTCGATCCCGACTCGACCGGCGGTGCAATGCTGCTCGGTCTCAACGGAGTGTGCATCATCTCGCACGGTTCGTCGAGTGCGCGCGCCATGCACAACGGAATCCGCGTCGCCCGCGACATGGTCGAGGGCGACATCGTGGGTCGCGTGCGCACCGCCATCTCCCGGATGGGGTGAGCGCGCCGTGACGACAGACATCGGTAACGACGAACTGCTCCGCTGCGCCGAACTCGTCGGCCACCGATTCTCCGATCTCGCGCTGCTGAAACTCGCACTCACGCACTCGTCGTATTCGGCTGAGGAGCCCGGCGAGCCGTCGAACGAACGGCTCGAGTTCCTCGGTGATGCGGTGCTCGGCTGGGTGCTCGCCGACGAGATGTTCCGCCGCCATCCCGATTTCCATGAGGGCTTGCTCACCGACCTGCGCAAGAGCGTCGTCAATGCCGCGACGCTCGCCGAGGTCGCGCGCGGTCTCGGCATCGGTCCGTTCATCCGTCTCGGTCGCGGCGAGAGTCGTGCGCGCGGCGGTGAGAAGGTGTCGATCCTCGCGAACGCGTTCGAGGCGATCCTCGGTGCGGTGTACCTCGATGCCGGTGCGGCGGTAGCGAAGGAACATATCCTGCGCCTGCTCGACGACGTCATCGATGCGGCGGTGCCGGGACTCGCCACGCTCGACCCGAAGACGCAACTGCAGGAACTCGCAGCCGCCCGCGGACTGGGTGCACCGCAGTACGTCGTACGTGACGAGGGTCCCGACCACGAAAAGACGTTCTTCGCGGAAGTCGTCGTCGACGGACGAGTGCGCGGCGCGGGAGTCGGGCGCACGAAGAAGGCAGCCGAGCAGGAAGCTGCCTCGCGCGCCATCGTCACGATGCGCAAAGAACGTGCCTGAACTTCCCGAGGTTGAAACCGTCCGGCGCGGACTCGAACGTCGCGTCGTCGGTGCGCACATCGATCGCGTCGAGGTGACGGGCGAGCGCACGGTGCGTCGGCTCGGACGCGAGGCGATCATCGACGGACTCACGGGAACTCACGTCGTGACGGCACGCCGCCGCGGCAAGTACCTGCTGTGCGATCTCGACAGCGGCGGTGTGCTCATGATGCACTTGCGTATGAGCGGGCGCGTGCTCGTTGCCCCGCTCGGTGCGACGCGGACGGCGCACACGCACGTCGCACTGACGATGTCACGAACCGATTCGTCCGGGTTCGAGGTGTGGTTCGTCGACCCGCGCACGTTCGGTGAAGTGGTCGTGTTCGACCGCGACGACGAAGCGCGTGTTGCGCCCGAGCTGGCGCGGCTAGGTCCCGATCCGATCGCCGAGGGTCTCGACATCGCGACGTTGCGCGGCATCCTGCGCGGGCGGCGGGGCAACTTGAAGGCACTGCTGCTCAATCAGCACACCATCGCCGGCATCGGCAACATCTATGCCGACGAAATCCTCCACCGTGCCCGATTGCGCGATGATCGCGTGCCCGCGTCGCTCGGTGCCGATGCAGTGCGCAGGTTGCACGCCGCAATTCACGACGTTCTCGCGGCGGCGGTTGCCGCCGGCGGCAGCACTCTCGACGACACCCAGTACGTCGACGTTGACGGTGCCACGGGGTGGTTCCAAACCGAGCACCGCGTGTACGGGCGAGCCGGTGAACGCTGTCTCACCTGCGGGCGCGGGCGTATCACACGCCGAATCGTCGCCGGGCGCACCACGTGTGCGTGCCTCGTCTGCCAGCGGTAGTTCGCGCGACCTCAACTACTCTTTCCCCGGATGTTCCTCAAGTCGCTCACCATGAAGGGCTTCAAGTCCTTCGCCGACACCACGGTGATGGAGCTCGAACCGGGCGTCACCGTCGTCGTCGGTCCGAACGGGTCGGGCAAGAGCAACGTCGTCGACGCCATCGCCTGGGTGCTCGGCGCCCAGGCCCCCTCGTCGGTGCGCAGCCAGAAGATGGACGACGTCATCTTCGCCGGAACTGCCAAACGCGCCGCGCTCGGTCGTGCCGAGGTCATCCTCACCATCGACAACAGCGCGGGGCTCCTGCCGCTCGAGTTCAGCGAGGTCACCGTCGGTCGCACGCTGTTTCGCAGCGGTGAGAGCGAGTACGCGATCAACGGAGTGCCGTGCCGGTTGCTCGACGTGCAGGATCTGCTCTCCGATGCGGGCGTCGGTCGTCAGCAACACATCATCATCAGCCAGGGTCAGATCGATGCCGTGCTCAACGCGCGTCCGGAAGATCGCCGCTCGATCATCGAAGAGGCGGCCGGTGTTCTCAAGTTCCGCAAACGCAAGGAGAAGTCCGAGCGTCGCCTGGAGGCAACCGAAGCGAGCCTCTTGCGTGTGCAAGACCTCTTGCGCGAAGTCCGTCGTCAGTTGCGTCCGCTCGAGCGGCAAGCGGAGGCCGCGCGCCGGCACGGTGATCTCGTCGCCGAACTGAGCGCGCTGCAGATCTTCCTGGCCGGTCGCGAGATCGCCGGATTCCGTCGCCGACTCGAGGCGTTGGCCGGTGACCGCACCGAAGCCTCTCGGCGCGAGGGTGAATTGCGCAAGCAGTTGGCCGAACTCGACACCGGTGTGATGG
>CAZIME010000039.1:6953-11403 GCA_964540395.1 uncultured Bifidobacterium sp. | reverse complement strand
CGGGCGAACTTCTGTCCCACCATGCGGGCGAGGTACGCCGAGCCGTATCCGCCGTCGAAACTCGCGACGTCGGCGTCGGTCTGCTTGAACCGTGCGTGCTGGCGACTGGCGATGGTGAGGTCACACACGACGTGCAGGCTGTGCCCGCCGCCCACTGCCCATCCCGGCACGACGCAGATGACGACCTTCGGCATGAAGCGAATGAGTCGCTGCACCTCGAGAATGTGCAGTCGCCCCGTGCGTGCCGCATCGATCGATGATGCATCTGTGCCGTCGGCATAGCGGTAGCCGTCGCGGCCACGAATGCGCTGGTCGCCGCCCGAGCAGAACGCCCACCCACCGTCCTTCGGCGACGGCCCGTTGCCGGTGATGAGCACGCAGCCGACGTCGGGTGACGTGCGGGCATGTTCGAGTGCGGTGAACAACTCGTCGACGGTGCGCGGGCGGAAGGCATTGCGCACTTCGGGGCGGTTGAAGGCGATGCGCACCGTTCCCTGGTCGACGGCACGGTGGTAGGTGACGTCGGTGAAGGAGAAGCCGGGAACCGGCGTCCAGGCGGCGGGGTCGAACAGGGGAGAAGGAGAGCCTTGAGTCACGACTTCAGTGTGGCAGCCCGCGACGCATATTCGGGTCGGGCCGCAAGAAAGCGCCGTTCCCATTCGGCGCTCTGGGTGTCGGACTGTTGCTTCGTCGTCGGAGTCGGAACGACGTCGAGTTCGACTCCGACCGTCGCCATGACGCGGCGTACCGTGGCGTCGCGATCGCGTACGAGATCGTCGAAACTCACCTCGAGCGGCGAGATGTCCCGCGCCGCGAAGTATCCATCCCAGCCGCGATTGCCGGCGTCGATGTGGTGAAGAGCGGCGACGATCGCCGCCTCGTCGTACGTCGCCTCGCCCCGTTCCTCCATCCAGCTGTTCCAGCTCTCCGTCTGTGCCGCGCGCACGTACGAGATCGCCTGCCGGATTTCGTTCGAGCGGCGGATGCGCACCCACGAGACGGGTGCACCCCAGAAGTCGACGTCGCGACCCTCGTCGAGCATCGTGTCGACGAGCTGGTTCCAGTGCACTTTCAGGCCGAACACTCCGTTGGATGTGACGTGACGTGCCGCGACGCCGTGCAAGTACCGCTCGAACGACGCACGGGAGTACAAACCCACGTGACGCACAGGCGCGCGACGAAGCAGCTTGCGTGCGGCGATCTCGAGGCGTCCCCGCAGCGAGAATTGCGGATCACCGATCTCGTCGCGCAGACGGGTGAAGTTGTCGGCATGCAGATTGAGGATTTCGATCGGGTGTCCGGCGGCCGCCGTCGCCCGCAGGATGCTGCACAACAGAGTCGATCCGGTGCGTTGCACCGATGCGATCGCCAGTACGCGACGAATGTCGCCGTGATTCGTCACTTCGCCAAGACTACGCAAGCCACCCCTGCTAAGGTCGCCACGTCGCCACGCACCGCATCACACCCCCTCGATCGCAGCGAGATGAACGTGCCATGAAGGACAACTTCCCCTCGTGATCGCACTCATCGCGGCCCACTTCGCCGTCGCGGCCCTGTTGCTGTGGCCGCTGCGTCGACGCCCCGTCGTCGGGGCGGTGCTCGGAATCATCGTCACGTTGACGACGGCCGCAGTCGCCCTCGTGCGCGGGCAGGACGGCGTCGTGTTGGAGCGCGTCGACTGGATTTCGGCACTCGGTCTCGGCTTCGACGTTTCACTCGATGGTTTCGGCGTGCTCATGACGATCATCGTCGCCGTGCTCGGTGCCGGCGTGCTCACGTACTCGATCGCCTACTTCGACCACGACGGCACGTATGCGCGGTTCGTCGGCCTGTTCGTCGCTTTTGCGGGCGCAATGACCGGCCTCGTCGTCGCCGGCGACCTCTTCACGATGTTCATCTTCTGGGAACTCACGTCGGTGTGCTCGTTCCTGCTCATCGGCCTCAACGACGGCTCGCCGAGCGCGCGCACGTCGGCGGTACGGGCACTGATCACTACCGGTCTCGGGGGATTGTGCCTGCTTGCCGGGGTAATCGTGCTGCAGCTCGAATTCGGCACGACACGATTCGACGACCTCGCCGGTGTTGCCGGGGCCGGTGGCGCGGTGAACGCCGCGGTCGTTCTCGTGCTCCTCGGCGCGTTTACGAAGTCGGCGCAGATGCCGTTCAGTTTCTGGTTGCCCGGGGCGATGGCGGCGCCGACCCCGGTGAGTGCGTACCTCCATTCGGCGACCATGGTGAAGGCAGGCATCGTGCTCATCGCGCGGCTCGCACCGGTTCTCGCCGACGTGTTCGTCTGGCGCTGGTGGGTGGTCATTGCCGGGTCGTTGACGATGCTCGTCGGCGGTGTGAATGCGATGCGCCAGACCGACGCGAAGTTGCTGCTCGCCCACAGCACCGTGTCGCAACTCGGATTCCTCACCCTGCTCGTCGGCATCGGCACGTCGACGGCGACGTACGCAGGTGTCGCACATCTCCTCGCCCACGCGGTGTTCAAGGCGGCGCTGTTCCTCGGTGTCGGTGTCATCGATCACGAGACGGGAACCCGCGACATCTCGGTGATGCGAGGTGTCGCCCGTCGACTACCCGTCACCGCCGTGGCGATGGTGCTCGCCGCCGCATCGATGGCGGGTGTCATTCCTCTGCTCGGATTCGTAACGAAAGAGAAGGCCCTCGTCGCATTGCTGAAGGACATCGGCACACCGGGAACGGTCGCACTCATCGGTGTCGTCGTCGGTTCGGTGCTCTCGGTGGCGTACAGCGTTCGATTGCTGCGCGGTGTGCTCGCCCCCGACCACGGCGGCGCGCATTCCCACGGTTCCGGTGATGATGCTCACGACCACGCTCACGGATCGCCGATGGTGCAGTGGGCGCTGCAGGGTCCCGTCGTCGTTCTCGCCGTGGCCTCGCTCGTCGGCGGTATGTTCGCCGGGCGGGTGGGCGAGTGGATCGCCTCCGCGTCGCGCTCGCTCGACGACAAGGCCGCGTACGAGCTCGTGCTGTGGCCCGGTGTGAACACCGCATTCCTCATCTCGGTGGCAGTCGTCATCGTCGGTGCGATCATCGGCATGCGCGTTCCACTACGCAAGTTCGAGTCACGAGCGATCGGTGAGCGGGCCTTCGACGTCACGTACGACGGCACCATCGCGGGTTCGAAGCGCCTCACCGCCGTCACCCAGTCGGGGTCGTTGCCTGCCTACGTTGCGGCGGTCGTCGCCGTGGTCGGTGCCGCGGTCGTCACCGCGCTCGTTCAGGGTGCGAGCATTTCGAACGTCGGCATCGTGCCCGACGATGCGTTGCGCGTCGTCATCGTCGCGCTCACCGTCGTCATGGCGATCGGGGTGCTCGTCGTTCCTCACCGTTTCGCCGCAGCGTTGTTGCTCGGCGGGGTCGGCTTCGGGGTGGCGATGCTCTTCGTCGGCTACGGGGCGCCCGATCTCGCGCTGACGCAATTGCTCGTCGAAACGCTCACGATCATCGTTTTCCTTCTTGCGCTGCGTTCGATGCCCCGGCGCTTCGCCGCATCGTCGCGCTGGGCGCCCACGTCGGTGCGAATCGTCATCTCGGCGATCATCGGTATCGCGGTGCCGCTGTTCGCAGCCGCCGTCGTCGCGGCCCGTCGCGCGCCGTCGGTGGCCGGCGAATACCTCGCTCTCTCCGAGCCGGAGGCGGGCGGACGCAACGTCGTCAACGTCATCCTCGTCGACTTCCGCGGGTTCGACACGCTCGGTGAGATCACTGTGCTCGCCATGGCGGCACTCGGCGTGGCGAATCTCGTACGTATGGCTCTGCGCCGACGCGACAACTCGATGGTGGAGGAACGATCGTGACTTTCCGTCGGTCGGCAATCCTCGAGGAGCTCGTCGAGCGGTGGTTGGTGAAGATCGCAGTTCTCGTGTCGGTGTACGTGACGTTCCGCGGGCACAATGCCCCCGGTGGCGGCTTTGCCGGCGGACTCATCGTCGGTGCGGCATTCGTCCTGCGCCATCTCACCGGCGCGCCGCTGCGTGTTCGCGGTCGAGTCATCGAACATCCCGCACGGTTGCTCGGAGCAGGTCTGCTGCTCGCCGTCGCAACGGCCGCGGCGCCGGTCCTGGTCGGCGAGTCGACGCTCGAGTCGCACATCTGGAAACTCAACGTTCCGCTCGTCGGGGAGGTGAAGATCGTCTCTTCGACCTTCTTCGACCTCGGGGTCTACTTCGTCGTCATCGGTGTGATTCTCATGATCCTGCTGTCGCTCGGTGACGACGGCGCACGGGTGATGTCCGACGACGGGCGGTCCGAGTCGTGAGCGTGTCGATCATCATCCTCGTCGGCGTTCTTTTCGCCGTGGGTACGTACCTCATCATGGAGCGATCGCTTACCCGCATCGCCCTCGGTGTCGGCGTTCTCGGCAACGGCGTCAACCTCCTCATCGTTGCCGCGGGTTCGGCACCCGGTGATGCACCGATCA
>CAZIME010000039.1:0-6943 GCA_964540395.1 uncultured Bifidobacterium sp. | reverse complement strand
CGGTGATCCCACCGATCCGCTGCCGCAGGCCTTGGTGCTCACGGCAATCGTCATCGGATTCGGTCTCGTGTCGTTCATCCTCGCGCTCGCGTGGCGCTCGTGGACGATCACCGATGACGACGAGGTGGAGGACGACCTCGAGGATCGTCTCGTCGCCCGTCGCTCCGATTCGCGCACGAAGAGCGGGGATGCACCGCACCGCGAGGACGTGTCGTGACGAACGCACTGCTCGCCGCGCCGATCCTCGTTCCACTCGCTGCCGGAGCGTTGTCGATCGTCGTGCGCCGACTCGTCGTTCAGCGCATCGTGAGCTTCGTTGCCCTCGGCATCGCCCTCGTGGCAGCCGTGATGATGCTCGTGCGCGCGGTCTCCCCGGGGGACATCCAGGTGAGCCGACTCGGCGGATGGCCCGCACCGATTGCGATCACCCTCGTTGCCGATCGCATGGCGGCGATTCTGGTCGCCATCGCGTTGGTCGTGGTCACGATCGTGCTCGTCTTTGCGATCGGTCAACGAGCATCGGACGAGCACTCTTGGTTCTACCACCCGACGTACATGGTCATCGTCGCGGCGATCTCGCAGTCGTTCCTCGCAGGCGACCTGTTCAACTTGTTCGTCGCCTTCGAGATCATGCTCATGGCGAGCTACGTACTTCTCACCCTCGAGGGCAAGGACGAGCAGATCAAGGCCGGTACGACGTACGTCGTTCTCAACGTGCTCGAATCGCTCGTGTTGCTCATGGCGATCGGCCTCATTTTCGCGGCGACCGGCACGGTGAGCATGGCCGAGTTGCCCGAGCGTCTCGCGGCGCTGCCGGGCCCCGTGGCGACGGGTCTGCAACTCCTTCTTCTCGTTGCATTCGGCATGAAAGCGGCGGTGTTCCCGCTGTTCTTCTGGTTGCCCGACGCGTATCCGACGGCGCCGAGCTCGGTGACGGCGGTGTTCGCCGGGTTGCTGACGAAGGTTGGCGTTTACTGCATCTTGCGCACGCAGACCTTGCTGTTTCCCGATGCGCTCAACGAGCTCATCTTGTGGATCGGCGCCGCGACCATGCTCATCGGTGTGCTCGGTGCCATCTCGCATTACGACATGAAACGCCTGTTGTCCTTCCACATCGTCAGCCAGATCGGCTACATGGTGTTCGGCGTGGGTGTCGGGGGAGCCGCGGCCCTCGCCGCAACGCTGCTGTATCTCGTGCACCAGATCCCCGTGAAGACCGCACTGTTCCTCGTCGAGGGAATCATGGAGCGCGATTCGGGCAGCAGTTCGTTCGACGACGTCGGTGGCTTCGCCCGACGCTCACCGCTGTTCGCGGTCCTGTTCATGCTCCCGGCGCTGAGCCTCGCCGGTATTCCGCCGTTCTCGGGATTCGTCGCCAAGTTCCTGCTCGTGCGATCCGGTGTCGACGCCGGTCACTACGTCGTCGTCGGCGTCGCGCTGCTCGTCAGCGCGCTCACGCTCACGTCGATGGTGAAGATCTGGGTGAACGCATTCTGGGGTGAAGTCGAGCCCGCATCACGAGCCGCGGTGAGGGGAGTGCTGCGGCATCATCCGACGATGGCTGCGGCGACCGTCGCGCTCGTCGCGGTGACTCTCGTCATCGCCGCCGTCAGCGGGCCGCTGTATGACTTCTCGCTCGATGCGGCACGCGAGATGACGACTCCCGCGACGTACATCGATGCGGTGAGGAGCGCGCCGTGATCCCCCGATCGCTGGCCCTGCTCGTCATGTGGGTCGCGCTGTGGGGTGAGGTGTCCGTCGCCAACGTCGCATCGGGTGTGGTCGTCGTCGCACTCGTGCACTGGTTGTTCGCCGAGAACCTTGCAACGACGCATCGACTGCGACCGTGGAATGCACTGAAGCTGGCGACGTTCGTCGGCCGCAGTCTCGTCGTGTCGAGCCTGAAGGTGGCGCTTGCGGTCGTTGCACCCACGCCACGACGCACGTCCACGCAGGTGCTCACCGTGCCGCTCGCACTGGGGTCGCGCTTCGTCGGTGCGATCGTTGCCAACTTCATCACTCTCACGCCGGGAACGATGACGCTCGAGTTGGACGAATCGCTCACCCTGCACGTGCACGTGCTCGGCGAGGTCGAACCCGAGGCGTTCCGGCGCGAGATCCTCGATCTCGAACGGCGCGTTGCATCGGCGGTCACGATCGTTCGCAGAGAGTGTGCATGATCGTCGGAGTGTCAACGACCTTCTTCGACTCCGTCATTCTCGGGGTTCTGGCAGTGGCGGCCTTGCTCGTCGTCGTGCGAATCGTGCGCCCCGGATCGCTCGGTGACCGGGCCGTCGCTCTCGACACGCTCACCGCCGTCATCACGTGCGGGCTTCTCGTGGCGGCCGCCCGCGACGGTGACGGGCTGCAACTCGACCTCGCCGTCGTGCTCGGCCTGCTCGGATTTCTCACCTCGGTGACCGTCGCCCGATTCATCGAGGCGCGCCGCGGAGATCGTCATGACTGATGTGTTCACGACCGTGCGTGACGTCGTATCCGTGGCCCTGTTCGCCGTCGGAGCGCTCCTCGCCCTCGTCGCATCGGTCGGCCTGCACCGATTGGGTGACACCCGTGCGCGGATGCACGCGGCGACGAAGCCGGCGACCCTCGGGGTGGTGTGCTGCGGGATCGCGGCTGCCCTGCAACTTGCATACTTCAGCGACGTGACCAAGATTGTCGTCATCATCGTCCTGCAGCTCGTCACCGCCCCGGTGGGCGCCCACGTGCTCGGTCGTGCCGTCGGCGACGATGGTGACGGGGGAGGACGCTCATGACCGTGCACCACACACCGAACCGGTTCGCCGGTCGTACGGCGATCGTTACCGGTGCCGGCTCGGGGATCGGTCGGTCGACTGCGCTACGACTTGCCGCCGAGGGTGCCCGACTCGTAGTCACCGACGTGAGCGCGCAGCGCCTTGACGATCTGCGGGCGGAGATCGGCACTGCGATCGTCGGCTCCATTGTCGGTGACATCAGCGACCAGTCGACGATCGATGCGTGCGTCGCGGCATGCGGTGGCACCGTCCACCTCCTCGCCAACGTCGCGGGAATCATGGATGCATTCCTTCCCGTCGCCGAGATCGACGACGCCACGTGGGATCGCGTCATCGCCGTCAATCTCACGGCCGTCATGCGCATGTGTCGTGCAGTCGTTCCCGTGATGATCGCCGGCGGCGGGGGATCGATCGTCAACGTGTCGTCGGGGGCCGGCTTGCGCGGCTCGGCGTCGGGGGTCGCGTACGCGTCGTCGAAGCACGCCGTGCACGGGCTCACCCGCAACATGTCGGTGATGTACTCGGGAAACAAGATCCGCACGAACGCCGTCGCACCGGGCGGTGTGGCGACGAACATCGAGGCACCTTTTCGTTCCGCCCATGCCCGCGAGGTGGTGGGCGGCATCATGAAGCACGTCGTACCCGGGTGGGCGACGGCGGACGAGGTCGCGGCGATGATCTGCTGGGTGCTCAGCGACGAGGCGTCGAACGTCAACGGCGCGATTCTTTCGTGTGACGGCGGCTGGTCGGCGATCTAGTCGCGTCGACTACGTACGGTCACGACCACCGATCCGCCGCTCGCCGGTCTGCACAGGAGCCGATCGCGGACGCAAAAAGGGCGGGGGCATGGCCCCCGCCCTTTCGTTGCAACTCTTTGCGTTGACGGATCAGCGCAAGTCGAAGCGGTCGAGCTCCATCACCTTGTTCCATGCGGCGACGAAGTCGTGCACGAACTTGCTCTGGGCATCGTCCCCGCCGTACACCTCGGCAAGTGCTCGCAGCTGCGAGTTCGAGCCGAAGATGAGGTCGGCGCGGGTCGCCGTCCACTTCTGCTTGCCGCCGACCTTGCCGACGAAGGTTTCCTCCGACTTGTCGGTGGGCTCCCACGTCACGTCGGTGTCGAGGATGTTGACGAAGAAATCGTTCGTCAAGGCACCCTTCTTCGCCGAGAACACGCCGTGGGCGGTGTCCTTGTAGTTCGCACCGAGGGCGCGCATGCCGCCGACGAGCACCGTCATCTCGGGTGCCGTGAGGGTGAGCAGGTTCGCCTTCTCGATGAGCAACTGCTCGGTGCGCGCCATGTGGCCGACACGCACGTAGTTGCGGAACGCGTCGAAGGTGGGCTCGAGCACCGCGAACGATGCTGCGTCGGTCTGCGCGGCGCTCGCGTCGGTACGTCCCGCACGGAACGGAACCTTCACGCTGACACCGGCATCCTTCGCTGCCTTCTCGACGGCTGCGGCTCCGGCAAGCACGATGAGGTCGGCAAGCGAAATCTTCTTGCCTCCCGACGCCGAGCCGTTGAACTCCTCGCGTACCTTCTCGAGAGCCGCAAGGACCTTCGAGAGTTCTGCGGGCTCGTTCACTTCCCAGTTCGTCTGCGGGGCGAGACGGACGCGTGCACCGTTGGCGCCACCGCGCTTGTCGGTGCCGCGGAACGTCGACGCCGACGCCCATGCCGTCTTCACGAGGGCCGTGACGCTGAGACCGGTGGCGAGCACCTTGGCCTTCAACGCCTCGACGTCCTTGTCATCGACGAGCGGGTGATCGACTGCCGGGACCGGGTCCTGCCAGATGAGCTCTTCCTTCGGAACGAGCTTGCCGAAGTAACGCGACTTCGGACCCATGTCGCGGTGGGTCAACTTGAACCACGCGCGGGCAAAGGCATCGGCGAACTCGGCGGGGTTCTCGTGGAACCGCTTCGAAATCTTCGCGTACGCCGGGTCGAACTTCAGCGCGAGGTCGGCCGTCGTCATGATCGGCTGGTGGCGCTTCGACTTGTCGTGTGCGTCCGGAACGGAGTCCTTCAGCGCACCACCCTTCGGCACCCACTGGTGTGCGCCGGCCGGGCTCTTCGTGAGTTCCCACTCGTTCTCGAGGAGGATCTTGAAGTAGTCGTTGTCCCACTGGATCGGGTTCGTCGTCCACGCACCTTCGATGCCGCTCGTGATCGTCGCGACGCCGTGACCCTCACCGAGCTTGTTGTGCCAACCGAAACCCATTGCCTGGATCGGCGCTGCCTCGGGGTCGGCTCCGACGTACTTCTCCGGATCGGCGGCGCCGTGCGCCTTGCCGAACGTGTGACCACCGGCGACGAGTGCGACGGTTTCCTCGTCGTTCATCGCCATGCGGGCGAACGTTTCGCGCACGTCACGTGCCGACGCGATCGGGTCGGGGTTGCCGTTCGGACCCTGCGGGTTGACGTAGATGAGACCCATCTGCACCGCACCGAGGGGCTGGTCGAGCTGACGGTCGCCCTGGTAGCGCTTGTCGTCGAGCCACTTCGTCTCTTCACCCCAGTACGTATCGTCCGGTTCGAACGTGTCGGCACGACCGCCGGCGAAGCCGAAGGTCTTGAAGCCCATCGACTCCATCGCGACGTTGCCGGCGAGGACGATGAGGTCGGCCCACGACAGCGCCTTGCCGTACTTCTTCTTCACCGGCCACAGCAGGCGGCGGGCTTTGTCGAGGTTGCCGTTGTCCGGCCAGCTGTTCGTCGGAGCGAAGCGCTGCTGTCCGGTGCCCGCACCGCCGCGACCGTCGCTGATGCGGTAGGTGCCGGCTGCGTGCCACGTCATGCGCACGAAGAAGGGGCCGTAATGGCCGTAGTCGGCGGGCCACCATTCCTTCGAATCGGTCATGAGCGCCTTCAAGTCGGCGACGACGGCGTCGAGGTTCAGCTTCTTGAACTCTTCGACGTAGTCGAAGTCCTCACCCATCGGGTCGCCGGCAACGGGGTTGTTGTGCAGGACCTTGAGGTTGAGTTGGTTCGGCCACCAGTCACGGTTGGTCGGCGCCATGTCGTTGGACGTTGTGGAACCCGTGAACGGGCACCGTGGTTCGTTGCTCATGTGATGTTGCTCCTTGTGTTCTGTCTTGATTGTCTTCGTTGACTGTCTTGCTGGGGGGTTGCTTCTTTTCGGGTATTCGATGTTGTGATTCGGTAGTGCTGTCGTACTTCGTCAGACGGACTGTCGGACCGGGGCGGTTGTGGACACATCTTGGCACTGCGGGCACAGGCCCCAGTACGTGACGTCGGCTTCGTCAATCGCGAAGCCATGCGTCTCGGACGCATGCAGGCATGGGCGCTCGCCAACGGCGCAGTCGACGTCGCCGACGGCACCGCACGAGCGGCACAGGACGTGGTGATGGTTGTCGCCCACGCGGTCCTCGTACAGAGCGGGGGAGCCGATCGGTTGGATGCGTCGCACGATGCCGCGTTCGACGAAGGAATTCAAGGTGTCATATACCGATTGCTTGGAGATCGAACCAATGTCCGCGCGGGCGAGGCCGGCGACGTGATCGGCGGTGGAGTGCGGTGCCTGTGCCACCGCACGCAAAACGGCAAGGCGCTGCGCGGTGACGACGATTCCGTGGGCACGAAGAGCATCGGCGTGGGTGGACAGCACGGCGTGAGCCTAGAGCCGTGTTTGGACTAAGTCAAATTCTGGTCAAGATCTAGAACTCGGCGGGTCAAGTCATTGCAGCGACGATGACACGTGCCATGCCGGGTGGGTCAAGTAAGTGCGCCGTGCCGCCGCGTCGGGTCGATCTGGCGATTCGTCAGGCGGTGCTCAGCGCGTGGCGGCGATTGTGGCGTCAATGAGGGGCTGTGCCTCGGTGAGATCCTGCAAGAACGTCGCGTTGATCTGGATCCAGACGTCATCCACGAGCACATTGATCGCCCACACATGGTCGTCTTCGCCGATGGTTTCTTGCAACACCCAAGCCTCTTCGGTGCCGGGGATGTCAACGAGCGTCTGGCCGTTCTCTTCCCACGTCGATCTGCGAACGTCAAACGTGTCTGCGGCAGGCGCCCACAGGATCGTTGCACCGACCTCTGCCTCTTGGATGCCGTACGAACAGGCGACACCGCCGGCGTTGATCGCCGCGGCGAGGTCCGTGTCGGGCACAGGCTCCCACGGTGCGTCGATGAAGACGGAACCCTC
>CAZIME010000038.1:0-12332 GCA_964540395.1 uncultured Bifidobacterium sp. | reverse complement strand
GCCGCGCAACGGCACGACCGGAATGTGCTGCGGCGCCGGTGGTGCCCGCATGTGGATGGAAGAGAACGTCGGAGCGAAGGTGAACGACGAACGGGCGAAGGAAGCAATCGCCACCGGCGCGACGCGCGTCGCGACGGCGTGTCCGTTCTGCTACATCATGCTCGACGACGGTGTGAAGGGTGCAGGCAAGGACGAGAGCGAGGTGAAGGTGGCGGACATCGCCATCCACCTGCTCGACGCGATCGAGGAAGGTGAGCGTCGCCGCTCATCGCTCGACGCGCCACTGTCGGCCTCCGCTGGCGAGTGACCTCGAACTAACGGAAGTTCTCGAAGTATCGGCTCGGTGTCGGGCCCCGCTGGCCCTGGTACTTCGAACCCCGCGCACCCGATCCGTACGGACGTTCGGCGGGAGTTGTCATCGTCATGAACGACACCTGACCGATCTTCATCGACGGATACAGCGTGATCGGCAGATTCGCGACGTTCGACAACTCGAGTGTGATGTGTCCGTCGAAGCCCGCATCGATGAATCCCGCCGTCGAGTGGATGAGAAGACCGAGGCGACCGAGCGAACTCTTTCCTTCGACGCGGGCGACGAGATCCGCGGCGATACCGATCCGCTCCAGCGTCGAGCCGAGGACGAATTCTCCCGGATGGAGGATGAACGCTTCTCCGTCGGGGATTTCGACGAGTTCGGTGAGGTCGGTGAGGTCCTTCTTCACATCGATGATCGCCGTGGAGTGGTTGCGGAAAACACGGAACAAATTCGACACCTTCACGTCGATCGAAGACGGTTGCAGACATGCATCGTCGAACGGATCGACGATGATCCGACCGGCGGCCATCGCTTCGCGAATCGAACGGTCGGAGAGGATCATGCGCCGCTCACCTTAGTGAATTCGTCGGTTCCCGCCCCGAGCCGTCGTTGGTACGATTTTTTGGCAATTCTGCGGGTGTAGTTCAATGGCAGAACATCAGCTTCCCAAGCTGAGAACGCGGGTTCGATTCCCGTCACCCGCTCCGGTGACGCATTGATCTTCGCGTCGATCAGACGAGGCTGGCAAGCGCCCACACGGCAGCAATTGCGCCGATGGCCGCCATCGTGACGCTGCGGGCAACCGGTGCACGCTCGAGGTCACCTTCTTCCGCGCGTCCGCGGCGTGGAGCGACGACGGCGGCAATATTGCCGACGACCATCGCCGCGCCGAAGGCAAGTACCAACCATGCGAGCAGATCCTCACCGAGGAACATCGCTCAGAACCTCGGCTCGTTCTCGTCGAAGACGTTCTCGAATCGCGTGTACGGCTGCACCCACGCCAGTTTGACCGTGTCGGTGGGTCCGGCGCGATGCTTTGCGACGATGATGTCGGCAAGCCCCCGGGCTGCGCTTGCATCGTCGACAACCTCGCCTCGGTAAATGAACATGACGACGTCGGCATCCTGTTCGATGGCGCCCGATTCGCGCAGGTCGGAGAGGTTCGGGCGCTTGTCCTGACGGCTCTCGATACCGCGGCTGAGCTGACTCAACGCAATGATCGGCACGTTGAATTCACGGGCCATGAGCTTGAGGTTTCGGCTGATGTCGCTCACCTCGAGCTGACGGTTCTCCACTTTCGTATCACCGCCCATGAGCTGCAGGTAGTCGATGACGATGAGGGCGAGGTCGCCGTGTCGCAACTTCGTGCGACGGGCTCGCGCACGCATCGAACCGATCGAAGTCATGGGGGAGTCGTCGATGATGAGCGGGATGTCGAGTCGGCCGACGGCGCGGCCGATGTCGCGCCACTGATTCTCCGTGGGATTCGCCCCGCGCAGCACCTCGGAGGGAATGCTCGCCTCACTCGACAACACGCGTTGTGCAAGTTCGCCGGCGCTCATTTCGAGACTGAAAAAGATGACCGGTCGCAACGATGTGCGTGCCACGTTCACGGCGATGTTCAATGCGAACGCGCTCTTTCCCATTCCCGGACGGGCACCGATGACGTGCAACGCACCTGGTTGCAGACCGAGGAGCAACTTGTCGAGCTTGTTGAAGCCCGTCGGTACTCCGTTCAGCGCATCGGGATCGTTCGCCCGCTGCTCCATGAGCTCGAGTGACTGCGTGAGCAGGGGCGACAGCAACTGTCCGCCCTCCGTTACCTGCCCTGCCGAGACGTCATAGATGCGACCCTCGGCTTGATCGACGGCTGAATCGACGTCGTCGGGCTGGCTGTAGGCAATCTCGGCGATTTGAGATGCGGCGGAAATGAGATGGCGCAATTTGGCCGCATCGCGCACGATTTTTGCGTATCGCTCGGCGTTCGAGATGGCGGGGGTGAGGTTCTGCAGCCCGACGAGTGCCTCAAGACCGCCGATCGAATCGAGGACACCGGCACGGCGCAACTCCTCGCCGACGGTGACGGGGTCGACCGGTTCGCCGGCAACGCTCAATGCGCGAATCGCGTCGAAGATGCGCTGGTGCGCCGGCTTGTAGAACTCGTCGGCGATGACGCCGCGTTCGAGTGCGACGGCAATCGCCTCGTCGGAGAGCAGCATCGCACCGAGCAGTGACGCTTCGGCGTCGAGGTTGTGCGGGGGTACGCGCTGCAACGACGGGTGGCGATCCTCGTCGCGCGATACCGACGTCATCGACATGCCATCACCCTGCTCGGTCCGCGCTGTTCACAACAAGGGGAACAACTCTGTGGACGGCGTGGGGAGAGGTGTGGACAACCGTAAGCATCGTGCACGGCACTGCGGATGCCCGGGGACGGCATCGCCGGTCAGTCCTGTGGACAACGTGTGGAAAGTGAAGTGCGGTCAACGCCACGCGGTGTCACGCGCGTCAGCGCGCAACGACCTCGAGGCGCACCGTTCCGACGATGTCGGCGAACAGAGTGACCGACACCGAATGCGCACCGAGGGTGCGGATCGGCTCGGAGATGTCCACCTTCTTGCGATCGAGGCTGATGCCGAACTGCTCGTCGACGGCAGCCACGATGTCGTTCGCGGTGACGGAGCCGAAGAGGCGACCCTCGGCACCGGCTTTCGCCGTGATCGTGACGGCGCGCTGGGCGAGGGAGGCGGCAATCGTCTGGGCCGACTCACGGTCGGCTGCTTCACGAGCCGACCGGGCGCGCTGCATCGCAGCGGCCTGAGCGACCGTGCCCTCGCTCGCCTCAACGGCGAGACCCTTGGGAAGCAGGTAGTTGCGGGCGTGACCGGACGACACGGTGACGATGTCACCGCGACGGCCGATTCCGGCGACGTCGGAGCGGAGCAACACTTGCATGATCAGGCCTCCTCGCGCGCCGTTTCGGGTGCGGTCGTGACGGTGACGTCACCGCCGGTTGCAGCGGCAACCTCGGCGTACGACGCGGGAGTCTCGGCATCCTCGCGGCGATCGTCACGACGATCGTCACGACTGCGCGGTCCGCGCACTGCGGCAACCCGCTTGGTGTACGGCAGGAGTGCCATTTCGCGGGCGTTCTTCACCGCCGTGGCGATGTCACGCTGCTGCTGGGTGTTCGTGCCGGTCATGCGTCGTGCGCGCAACTTCGAGCGATCCGACATGAACCGCTGCAGGAGGTTGACGTCCTTGTAGTCGATGTACTCGATCTTCTCGGGCGTCAGCGGGTTGGGGCGCTTCTTGTGCTTGCGCATCGCCATCTTGGCAGCGCGAAGTTTGTTCTTCTTGCTCGTCATTGTTCAGTCTCCGTGGTGTGCAGTCTCGTGATGTGAATGTCGTGGGTTGTCAGAACGGCTCTTCGCCGTCGAAGGGATTGGCGTCGGCCGCGGGTGCGCTCGATGCACCCTTGCCGCCACCTTCGCCGCGTGGGGTGCGCTCGACCTGTGCGGTTGCCCAGCGCAGGCTGGGTCCGAGTTCGTCAGCGATGACATCGATGGCCGTGCGCTTGTCGCCGTCACGAGTGGTGTACTCGCGCTGCTCGAGGCGGCCGGTGACGACGACCCGCGTTCCCTTGCCAAGCGACGCCGCGGCGTTCTCGCCGAGCTGTCCCCAGGCGGTGACGTTGAAGTACGACGTCTGTTCCTGCCATTCGCCGTTCACCTGGTAGCGGCGCCCGACGGCAATACCGAATGAGGCAACGGCGCGACCGTTTGCGGTGAAACGGAGTTCCGGATCGCGGGTGAGGTTCCCGACGAGAGTGATCGTATTGTCTGCCATGTCACTGGCTCCTTCGTGAGTGTGCGGTGTGGATCGAACCCGACGTGGCGGCTACTTCGCGACGTTGCCGAGCAGCCCGCGACGTGCAGCCTCGTGATCGGGAAGTCGAAGCAACTTGTGACGCAACACGTCGTCGGACAGACGAAGCGTGCGCTCCACTTCATCCATTGCACCCGCAGGTGCAACGAGATTGAAGACGGCGTAATAGCCGTCGGCTTGCTTCTTGATCGGGTAGGCCAGACGACGCCGGCCCCACCAATCGGGCGTGCCGTGTACGGTTCCGCCCACCGCGGTGACCGACTTCGTCACCGAGTTGACCCAACTGTGTGCGGCGTTCTCATCGAGTGCGCCACTCACGATGACCATCAGTTCGTATGGTCGCATGTGTAAGTACTCCCTTCGGACATGATCGCGCGGATCATGGCCCCCGTGGGGGCAGGGTGAATATGACGTATGGAGTGTATCGGCACCCCGTCACGATGCCACGGGGGTGTTACGACGTTGTCGTTCGATGCGACGTTTACGTCGCGGCGTGCCGCTGCGTGAATCCGCCGAGCGGCACCATGCGCAGCAGATGGTGCCACCAGCACTCACGGCACACTTCGACGACGTACGAGGAATACACCGTGCGTCCGACGTCGTAATCGGCCAGGTCCGATTCCTTGGTAATGCAGCGTCCCGACTTCGGCAGTCGCGGTCCGAATACGTACGTCACGCGCACGGTCATCGCCTGCTCACAAATCGGACACCGCACCCGCGACGGCGCTCCGTACGCAACGGCGGCACGACGCAGGTCGGGGTGTGCGTCGCACACGTCGTGCGGCGCCAGTTGTCCCGAGCGCACCTTGTCGATCACGCTGCGCCGCACGAAACGATGGTCGACGACTCCACCGCGCAGACTGCGCTCGTCGGGTGAGTCACTCGGTTGTCGAACCGAATCGTGCGTGCCACGTCGCGCCATGGCGCGAGATTAGCCCCGGAGTGCCCACCACTCGTCGAGTCGGGCGCGAATCTTTTCGTCGCCGATGAGTCCCTCCTCGAGACGTATCTCCATGAGGAAATCGAGTGCTTCGCCCACTGCACGACCGGGTGCGATCTTGAGGTGCGCCATCACCGCAGCTCCGTCCAGTTCCGGGCGCAGCGCAGCGAGTTCCTCTGCTGCGGCGAGTTCGTCGATGCGCGCTTCGAGTTGGTCCATGCGCTTGTTCAGTGCATCGACCTTGCGCTCGCTGCGCGTCGTGCAGTCGCAACGCACGAGAACGTTGAGTTCGGTGAGTACGTCCCCCGCGTCGCGCACGTAACGGCGCACGGCGGAATCCGTCCACCCCATCTGATACGTGTGGAACCTGCCGCTGAGGAAGACGAGCTGGGTGATGCGTTCGATGTCGTCGTTTGAGTAGCGCAAAGCGCGCAAACGTTCCTTCGTCATTCGCGCACCGACGACCTCGTGGTGGTAGAAGGTCATGCCCTTTCCCGGAAGCACCTTGCGAGTGCGGGGTTTGCCGATGTCGTGGAAGAGAGCGGCAAGGCGGGTGATTCGGAAGTCGCCGGGCATCTCGCGACGCACGTTGTCGACGACCGCGAAGGTGTGGGTGAGCACGTCCTTGTGGCGGTGGATCGGATCCTGTTCGAGTGAGAGCGCGGGAAGTTCGGGAAGGAACCGATCGGTCAAGCCGTACTCCACGGCGAACCGCAGTCCGAGACTGGGGGAGTCGGTGACGATGAGTTTGTCGAATTCGTCGCGAATTCGTTCGGCCGACACGATCGACAGCCGTTCGTTCAGGGTGCGTACCGCGTCCATGAGTGGCTGCGTCGGCACGACGTCGAGGGCGGAGATGAATCGTGCAGCGCGCAACATCCGCAACGGATCGTCGGTGAAGCTCACTTCCGGTGACAGCGGCGTGCGCAGGATCCGCGCGGTGAGGTCCTGCAACCCGTTGTACGGATCGACGAGCGTCGGTGCGTCCGACGTCAGCTCGAGTGCCATCGCGTTGATCGTGAAGTCGCGCCGCGACAAGTCGACGAGCACGTCGTTCGAGAACTTCACGTCGGGCTTGCGGGACTCGGGGTCGTACGCCTCCGCACGGTGGGTCGTGATCTCGAGCGTTCGCCCGTTGCGCAGGGCTGCAATGGTGCCGAACCGCTCACCTTGAGTCCAGATGTTGTCGGTGACCCCCGCGAGGATGCTCTTCACCGAGTCCGGTGTCGCGTCTGTCGTGAAGTCGAAGTCGAGTCGGTCGATATCGCGACCGAGGAGCAGGTCGCGAACGCTCCCACCGACGAGGTACAGACGATGTCCCGCCACACGGAACTGCTCGACCACCGGTTGCAGTTCGCTCATCACCGCATCGAATCGGCGTGGCTGCACGTGCTACAGGTTACGGAAACTTGCGCACAGTAGCGTTCGTGGGTGTCGGCACTGGTCACGCTGCGAAGATCGTTGCGCCACCGGATGCGAGTGAAGGGTGTTTCGGTTCTCCTTACACCGATGCCCGACGACCCCAGCGGCGTCGTCGCCCAACTGCATTCCGATGCCGATCTTTCCGGGGAGTTCTTCGTCGCTCTCCATCGCGACCTCACTGCACGGGGTTGGGAACGCATCCGCACGAACGCCGTCGCTGAGCGCTTCGCCGATGCGGCCCATGACGCCGGGTTCGTCACGGCGCAGCGTCTCGTGCTGCTCGAACGTCCGCGGCTCACCGATCAGGGCCCCGCGACCGAGGGAAGCACGGCCTTCGTCGTTCACGCGACGACATACCACGGATCGTCACCGCGCACGCGGCGACTGGTCGATGCATGTGCACGTATCGATGCGTCGTCATTTCCGTTGACGTGGTCACTCGACGCACGGGCACTTCGCGATGCCGCGGCCGCGACACCTCGGCATCGGTTCTTCTCCGCCACCGCGACTCGTAACGACAGCGAAATCGACGAAGCAGTGATCGGATATTTGCTGTGCGGCGCCGACTCGACGCACGGCTTCATTCAGCGGCTCGCCGTGCACCCACAGCAGCGCCGGCGGGGCATCGGCCAGCTGCTGCTCGCACGATCACTCGGATGGCTGGCTGCTCTCGGTGTGCGATCCACGTGGGTGAACACCGAACCTGACAACGCCGCCGCCTTGCAGCTGTACCTCGCCACCGGTTTTCAACGCCAGTCAGCGGGCCTCGTCGTCGTTGAACGGTCGACTCCATGAAGGCTGCAGTGAAAGCAATCGTCCTGGCGCTCCTCGCCACCCTCGTTCCCGTTGCGCCGACATCGGCAAGCACCCCCGCGCGACTCGAGGTCATCGGTGGTGCATTCCACGTCCGCGCCGGTGTGACGGCATCATTGCGCATCGGCGCATCGGCCGATCCCGCGTTCCTCGCCGCAGTGGGCCAAGCATCGACTCGGATCGTCGTTTCGGCGAGCGTTCCGCTCGTGCGACGCAGGGACGTCACCGCCGTCGTTCGCGGTGCCACACCCGACGTCGAAAGCACGCTCGAATTGCCCGTGCGGGCCCTCAGCCTTGAGGAACGTGACGGCATCACCGCGTGGCGATTGAACGTCGCAACGTCGGCATCACGTGACGATGCCCGTCTTGCACTGCGCAGCGACGGAGTGCGACTTCTCACCGTTGACATCACCACCCGTGACGGGATCGTCGCCCGTGCACGCACGTTCCTCAATGTGGTCGGCTTCCGCAGCTCGTACCCACGACTGCCCGTGTCGATGCTCGCGTCGGTGACGTCACCGACAACGCTCCAACCCGACGGATCGTTCGTGATCAGCGGAGACGTACGCACCCGGTTACAGAAACTGCGTGACCTTCTCTTCATCGTCGACGACCGCTTCCCCGTCTCCGTTCACGTCACACCGGAATTGCTCGAGGGACTCAGCCGTGCGACCGACGACGTCGATTCGCGACTGTGGCTCGACCTACGCGACTTGCTTCAAGGCTCCGACATCCTCACGAACACCTACCGCAACTTCGACCCGACGGCCGCAGCGGCGGCGAATCTCGATGCGCAGTTCATCGATCAACTGCAACGCGGTGAGACGGTCGTCGCCGGACAAAGCGGCTCGAGCGTCGTGCGTCGCGGAATGTGGGTGACCGATTCCCCCGTCGACATTCGCGGCGCCCGCCTTCTGCGCAAGAGCGGCGTCAATGCGGTCACCGTGTTCGGTGCGGCGACCACCGCTTTCGGCGAGCTCGACAATTACGTGCGTCCGTACCGCATCTCCTTCGATGGAACCGGTCTCGCCGTCTACTCACCCGAACCGCGCTACGCCGAATTGCTCGACGCACCGATCGGGGGCGCATTCGAAACGGCGATTGCACTCGTCGCCGAATTGCACGCCCACCGTCAGGAAATCGCCATCGCCGGTGGCGACTCCGCAGTCACCACCCGACAGGTCGTTCTCACCGGACTCGGCGGTCTGCCGAACGAACCATTGGTCGCCGGCTTCGTTCTCAATCAACTCGGCCGCAGTCCGCTCGTCGAGGTGCGCGGGTTGTCATTCGCCGCGAGTGCTCTCGACGGACTCACCTCGATACGGCTGCCCGACGTCACCCCGGTCGATCTCGCGGCAGTGCAGACCGACGTGAACGACACGCTCGCATCGATCGACGAAGTGCGCTCGATGCTCGCAACCGACCAACCGATGATCGAATCGTGGCTCACCCGCGTCGACGTCGTCAACGACACGTCACTCGAGCCCGAGCGGCGCAACGACTATCTCAACGTGGTGAACTCCGAGATCGGCGCAATCCGCAACGCGCTGCGTCTTCCGCGCGCTTCGTTCACGTTGGGCAGCAGGGAGAGCGACCTCCGCGTTGCACTCGCCAACGACACCGCATACGACCTGTCGGTGCGCATTTCCTTCGCCAGTTCACGCATGACCTTCGACCGGGCGACGTTCGACGTCACCATTCCGGCCCGTGCAACGAGTGAGGTCCTCGTGACGGTCACCGCACGGGCGAACGGATTGTTGCCGGTCGATATGACCCTGGCGACACCGAGCGGTCTGATCATCGATTCACAGCGCATCACCGTGCGGGTGAACGCCCTCGCCGGTCTCGGCCGCGGTGTCAGTGCGGTGTTTCTCGCGCTCCTCGCCCTGTGGTGGATCGTGCACCTGCGCCGAACCCGACGCAAGAGAATGAGTCGGCACCACCCTGCACTACGCTCCACGCCATGACCGTTCGAATCGTCACCGACAGCGCCTGCGACCTGCCCCAGAAACTCATCGACGACCTCGGGATCACCGTCGTCCCCTTGTCGATTCGGTTCGGAGACGAGGAATTCGTCGACCGTCGCGACCTTACTGTCGCCGAGTTTTGGCGTCGCTGCCAGTCAGCCGACGTACTGCCGTCGACGGCGGCCCCCGCACCCGGTCAGTTCGCCGAGGCGTACCGCACTCTCGTGAACTCGGGGGCAACGGGGATCCTCGTCGTCAACATCTCCGCGAAACTCTCCGCCACCATGCAAAGTGCCGAGATCGGCGCGAAGCAGGCGGGTGTCTCCGTCCCGGTGGAGATCGTCGATACGGCATCGGCGTCGATGGGCATTGGTCTCGTCGCCGTTGCATGCGCGAAGGCGGCCCGCAACGGTGCGTCGCTCGGCGATCTCGTTGCCATGGCGAAGGACCTCTCCTCCCGCACTCGGGTATGGGCAGCCCTCGACACCCTCGAGAACCTGAAGAAAAACGGTCGCATCGGCGGGGCAAAGGCGATGCTCGCCACCGCGCTGTCCATCAAGCCGATCATTACGGTCACCGATGGAGCCGTCGGCGAGGGTGGCAAGCAGCGCACGCGTGGCAAGGCGCTCGCTTTCCTCGTCGATCGCGTTCGTGAAGCGGGACCGATCGAATCACTCGCAATCCTTCATGCGCAGTGCCCCGATGTCGAGCAGTTCACGGCGATGATTCGCGAGGTCTACTCGGGAGACATCACCATCGGCGACATCGGTGCAGTCATCGGTGCACACGCCGGACCGGGAACGATCGGCGTCGCTTTCCACGTCGCGCGCTAGTTCCTCTCGTGCGTCGTCAGTGACGCATCAAGTCCCCCATTCGTACGGCGTGCACAACTAGCGTCGCTGTGCGATCATGCCTGCACGCGAACTCGCCCCGGGATTCATCGGCGAGCGGTACCGCCTCGATCGACTGATCGCCCGCGGCGGCATGGCCGAAGTGTGGCTCGGCGAGGACACCTTCCTCAATCGTCGCGTCGCGGTGAAGGTGCTGCGGCCACAAATCGCCGGCGACGAGGTAGCAATCGAGCGCTTCCGTCGCGAGGCTCTCGCCTGCGCCGCGTTGAATCATCCGAATATCGTCGCCGTCTACGACTCGTTCGAACACGACGGATACCGCGCAGTCGTCATGCAGTACGTGCAGGGAAAGAGTCTGCGCGACCTCCTCGATCGCAAGAAGCGTCTCGGTCCGCAGCTGACGATCATGATGGGTGCCTCGATCGCCGCAGCGCTGCACGTCGCCCACGAACACAACCTCGTACACCGTGACGTGAAGCCCGGGAACATCCTCGTCACGCCGAGCGGACACTTCCTGCTCGCCGACTTCGGAATCGCCAAACCTCTCGGCAGTGAATCAACGAGCGACCTCACGAGTGACAACATCATGATGGGTACGGCAAAGTACCTGTCGCCGGAAATCGTGCGCGGTCGACCCCTCGACGGGCGAGCCGACCTCTACAGCCTCGGCATCGTCCTCTACGAATGCCTCGCCGGCAAGGTGCCGTTCCTCGGCGATAACGACGCCGACACGGCACTCGCCCGCCTCCAGCGCGAACCGACCGATCTCGGACATCTGCGCCCGACGCTGTCACCGCAACTCGTGCGTGTCGTGCACCGGCTACTCGCCCGCAACCCCGACCACCGCTACGCCACCGGTGAAGAGACGCGCAAAGCATTGCTCGAAGCCATGACTGGCGAGCGTGATACGACGACGACTCTCACTCCCCCGGCCGGCACCTCGCGTGTCGACACCGGAGAGCGCCCGCGCATCGGCACACAGGACGTCACACCGGGAACGCCGACGACGCGCCGCAGTGAGTCATTGCGGTCCCGCCGCACACCGTTGTCGACGCGTGCCGGGCTCTCCCATCCGCGGTGGCGATGGCTCGCCGGCGGCATTGCCGTCGCGGGTCTCGTTGCAGTCGCGGTGTTGCGTACGTCGGGCACGGAAAACATCGTCGTTCCCGAGACCGTTCCGATCGTCGCCGAGCCGACCGGACCCGTTGAGATTGCCGAGATTCACTCGTACGACCCGAACGGCGAGGACGGTCTCGAAAACGAGGAGTTCATCGGGTTGCTCGTCGACAAGAACCCCGCCAGCGCATGGGCAACGTCGTGTTACGCCGACAAGTACTTCGGAGCGAAACAATCCGTCGGCATCGTCGTCACTCTCACCCGGGCATCCACGGGAACGCTCCGCATGAACTTCGCCAACGGACCCTTCGGAGCCGACGTGTACACGATGAGCGGCGAGACCCCGGCGACGTTCGATGCCTGGACGACGAAAGTCGGATCGTTGTACAACACACGAGCCCAGGTGGTTCGTCTGTCGATCACCGAACCGGTCGATCGGATCCTCATCGCCCTCACCGAAATCGGCCGTAGCGATGCGTGCGGAACGCAGAACCCGTTCCAGGGTCGTGTCAACGAAGTTGCCTTCGTTCCGAACTGACATGCTGTCGAACTGACACGAATTTGAGTCCACGAGCGTCCGGGCGATGCGGATACGCCTCACGACGTTCATACCGAGTCGTGAATCACCGTGACGGAGTTCGTTCCCGCATAATCAACGTCCGTTAGCCTCCAGAACGTGGCTG
Source organism: uncultured Bifidobacterium sp. (assembly GCA_964540395.1). GTDB lineage: Bacteria > Actinomycetota > Acidimicrobiia > Acidimicrobiales > Ilumatobacteraceae > F1-60-MAGs027. The sequence continues at coordinate 336 of CAZIME010000038.1, read as the reverse complement.
ATCATCCACTCTCCGATCCGGAGTTGCCGCGCAAGGTAATGGATGTCGTCGATCGTGCGGTCGCAGTCGTGCGCAAACGAACGACTCTCCCCGTCATCACGCTCATCCGCGGCCTCGTCTTCGGCACGATCATCCTCGTCGTCGGTCTCGCCCTGGCCGTCGTAACACTCATCGCACTTGCACGTGGCGCACACGAACTGCTCGACATTTGGCTCGATCGGGCGACAGCCGTTTGGGTCTCCTACTTGGCGCTCGGTGTCGCCTTCGTCTCCCTGGGTGGAGTGCTCATGCGCAAACGGCGTAGCGTCTCCCCCGATACTCACTGACATCACCGAC
>CAZIME010000037.1:2635-12373 GCA_964540395.1 uncultured Bifidobacterium sp. | reverse complement strand
CTCGTCGTGTGCGAGGTGAAGACGCGGCGCAACGCCGACTTCGGTCACCCGTTCGAGTCCGTCGATGCCCGCAAGGTGCATCGCATGCGCCGCGCCGTGGCGGCCTACCTCGATGCGCGCCGCACGGCAGGCGAGTCGGTGCCGTCACGGGTGCAGTTCGACGTTGCCGCCGTCATCGGTGACGTCGTCGACGTGCGCCGCGACGTCGGCAACTCCATGTAAACGGCTCCACAACATCAACTCGGTGCAAATGGATCCGTGTCATCAATCGGTGTGGATGAGGGGCGTCGCTCCGTGCAGGCGCGACTCGTCGGCGTCGGTGAGCGGCGTCAGTCAGCGGCGTCGTTCCCAGCAGCCGCGATGCCAGTGACGACGCAGGTCGGCGGCATCGCGCGGTACGCACACGACGTGACCGGTGCGCGGCGGGATCGTTCCGTGGCAGCCCGGACATACGTACGCCTTCAGGGCTTCGTATGGCTGCACGCGACGCACCGCAACCGGACCGTACAAACCGTCCCAGATCGACGGTGCAGTGGTGCGACGACGCGGCGACCTCGCCATGCGATCAGCCGAGGAACGCCCACGCGACGATCGCGGCGATGACTGCGAACGCGCCGAACACGACTGCGTAGTCGAGGCGCGTGGCGCGGTACTTGCGGTGCGGATCGAATCCCACGGTCTCCAAGTATCGTCGGAACCATGTCGGAAGTGCTGTTGGAGCGTGCAGAAGGCGTCGCCACCCTCACGTTGAATCGTCCCGCGAAGAAGAATGCCGTCACACCGGCGATGTGGGCGGGCTTGCTGAAGGGTCTGCAGGAAATCGCCGTCGATCCGACCGTGCGCGCCGTCGTGCTCACGGGCGCCGGGGATGCGTTCTGCTCGGGTGCCGACCTGTGGGGCGGTGCCGGCGACGACGGCACACCGCGACAGCACCGTCTCATGTGGATGGAGCAAATGAACGACGTGTGCCGGGCGCTGTTTCGCGTTCCGCAGCCGGTCATCGCAAAGGTGCGCGGCGCCGCGGTCGGTGCCGGCTGCAACCTTGCGCTCGCCTGCGATCTCGTCGTCGCAGCCGACACCGCGAAGTTCTCCGAAATCTTCACGAAGCGCGGCCTGTCCCCGGATTTCGCCGGTTCTTGGCTGGTGCCGCGACTCGTCGGTCTGCAGAAGGCGAAGGAGCTCATGTATTTCGCCGACATCCTCACCGCCGCCGATGCCGAGCGGTACGGACTCGTGAACAAGGTCGTCGCAGCCGATCAACTCGATGCCGTCGTCGCCGAGTGGGCGCAGCGCCTCGCCGCAGGTCCGCCCATCGCCATGGCACTCACGAAGCGTCTGCTCAACGATTCGTTCGCCAAGTCACTCGACCAGGCCCTCAGTGACGAAGCCGCCGCCCAGAGTCTCAACTTCTCGACGAAGGATACGGCCGAGGCACTTGCCGCATTCACCGAGAAGCGGGAGCCGCGATTCACGGGTCGCTGATTGCCGGGCTCATCGCCCTCGTCCTCAGTGCGTCGCCGATGGTCGACGAAGGGGACGGGGTCGACGAGGTGGGTACCGATGACGACGCACCGACGCTCGTCATCGAATCCGCCGTCACGACGATTCCCGCCAACTGTCCGGTGCCGGCCGAGTTGCGCGCGGTCTTCATCGGTACGGTGCAGCGTCTTGACGGCAACTTCGCGGTGTATTCGATCGACGATGTGCGCGCCGGTTCGGTGAACGAACTCCTCGTCAACGGCGAACTCAACGTGCGTTACCCGGCCGACGACGTCAACTTCCTCGGCGTCGGCTCGTCGTACCTCGTCGGAGCGGTCGCCGCACCGTCGGGGATCCTCGGTGACGTGCCGGTGCTCGAGTCGAAGGTGCGCGCCGAGCCCGAGATGTTCGGCGGCGACAACGTCGCCGCAGCGGCACGCGTGCGGTGTCCGGCATTCGAAGATCCCGTGCGCACATTGCTCGTCAACGGCGAACCCGTCGACACGGGTATCGCCGCGCCGTTTCGAGCACGTCGTGGTGTGCTCGTGGCTGCGCTCGTCGCCCCGGTCGCGCTCGTACTCGGCACGCTCGTCTTGCTCGTGTCGGTGAAGGGTCTGCTCAGCGGTGCGCGCGCGCAAAGGCGTCGCCGCCGAGTCGACGCAGCTCGCTCACGGCGTGGCTGAGTCCCTTCTCGTCGCGGAACAGCGCGCTGCCGGCGATGAGCACGTTCGCCCCCGCTGAGGCGGCGCCGGCGATCGTCGTCGGCGAAATGCCTCCGTCGACTTCGAGATCGACGACGTCGTCGAGCCCGGCGCGGGTGATCATGTCGCGCACGGCGCGGATCTTCGGCTCCATCGTCGCGATGTAGCTCTGGCCGCCGAAGCCGGGGTTCACCGTCATGACGAGAACGAGATCGACGAGATCGAGCACGTGGGCGACGGCATCCGGCGGGGTCGACGGGTTGAGGGCGACGGCGGCGCTCGCGCCGAGTTCGCGAATGGATCCGAGCACGCGGTGGAGATGGTCGCATGCCTCGACGTGCACGATGAGGCGCTGGCACCCTGCTTCGACGTATCTCTTGGCCATCACTTCGGGGGTGAGCACCATGAGATGTGCCTCGAAGGTTTTGTTCGTGAGGTGCCGCGTCGAAGCGATGACGTCGGGTCCGAAGGTGAGATTCGGCACGAACTGGCCGTCCATGACGTCCCATTGGATGAGATCGACGCCCGCCTGATCGAGGGCAGTGATCGCTGCGCCGAGTTTCGAGAAATCGACGGGGAGTACCGACGGTGCAATCTGTACCGGGCGCATCGTGGCGATCAGCCTAGGGTCAATGCGATGTCCGGGTCGCAGATCACCACCCTGACGATCGAACGACTCGTTGCCGGAGGTGACGGACTCGCACGCGACGCGAACGGACGAGTCACGTTCGTGGCCGGAGCGCTGCCCGGCGAGACGGTCGAAGTGGAGGTGCAACGCACGTCGCGCGACTTCGCGACGGCAACACTGTTGCGCGTCGTCGACCCGTCGCCGCACCGCATCGCACCGCCGTGCCGCTTCGTCGCGCACGGATGCGGTGGTTGCGACTGGCAACACATCGTTCCCGATGCCCAGCGCACGGCGAAGCTCGACATCGTTCGCGAGGCGTGGCGGCGCACGGCGCGTCTTCCCGACGTTGAGATCGTCGCCGGTCCCGAGCTTCCTGCCACGGCGCGGCGCACGACCGTGCGAGTAGCCGTCGGGGAGAACGGCAAACTCGGTTTCCGTCGCCGCCAGTCGCACGACGTCGTCGAGATCGATGAGTGCATGGTGACGCATCCCGCGATCGTCGACCTGCTCGGCGCGGTGAGCGTGCGCGGCGCAGGTGAGGTATCGATTCGTTGTTCGACCTCGACGGGCGAGCGTGCGGTGATGGCCCACGACAAGGCCCGGTTGCTCGGGCTTCCCGACGACGTAGGACGAGGGGCAGGCGCGACGATCACCCAGCACGTCGCCGGTGTTCCGCTGCGCGTGTCGATGGAATCGTTCTTCCAGGCGTCACCGGAGGCTGCGGAGCTGCTCGTGTCGCTCGTCGGCGCGGCGGCGGGTCACGAGTACCTGTCGGGCGAACGCGGAACGGTCGTCGACGCGTACGGCGGCATCGGGCTATTTGCCGCGACGCTGCTCGATCGGGACGTGCCGTGCATCCTCGTCGAGTCGAACGATCGCGCCTGCGCGGATGCCGACCGCAATCTCGAACACCACGACGTCGAGATCGTGTGCATCGCCGTCGAGCAGTGGCACGCGCAACCAGCGGGACTCGTCATTGCCGATCCCGCGCGAGCCGGTCTCGGGCGGGCCGGGGTGGTATCGCTGCTCGCCACCGAAGCCGAGCGGATCGTGCTCGTCAGTTGCGATCCCGTCGCCGGTGCACGCGATGCACGCCTGCTCGTCGATGCCGGATACGACGCGCACGGCGTCACGGTCGTCGACCTCTTCCCCTACACGCATCACGTCGAAGTCGTCGCCGCGTTTGACCGCCGTTGAGGCGGATCTGTAGTTTCACGGGGTCGGTGCGGTCCGTTTCGGTGGCACGCCCGACGATCGAACTCACACGGGGGTTGACATGTTGTTGATGGGCGAAATCGCGCGCATGAATGCGGCGAAGTATCCGGACAAGAAGGCCGTGGTTTACGAGGACAAGGCCACCCTCACGTACCGGCAGTTGAACGAGCAGGCGAACCGTCTCGCGCACGCCCTGCAGTCACTCGGCGTGAAGCAGGGACAGCAGGTGAGCCTGCTGTCGCGTAACCGACCTCAGTGCGTCGTGTCGTACTTTGCATGCGCCAAGGTCGGCATGCTCTACTCGCCGCTCAACTACCGCTTCACGGCGGAAGAGCTCGTATACGTCATCAACGACGCCGGATCCACGGTGCTCATGGTCGACATCGAGTACGCCGAGATCGTGCGCCAGATCCTGCCGCGCATCCCGAACATCAAGACGATCATCGGTTTCGGCGGCGCACACGGCTTCGACGTCGACTACGACGCGTTGTTGGCGAAGATGCCCGCCGGCGAGCCGACCCCCGAGCGCCCGGTCCAGGGCGACGACGTGTGCTGGGTGTGTTACACCGGCGGCACCACGGGCATGTCGAAGGGCGTCATGCTCACCCACAACAACAACTTCGCCCAGATCGTCAACCTGCTCATCGCCGACGAGATCTGTCACGAGGATGTCAACCTCGTCAACGGTGCGCTCTTCCACGTCGTGTTCACGATGGCGCTGCCGTACTGGTACGCAGGTTGCACGGTCGTCATCATCGACTTCATGCCCGATCTCTGTCTCGACATGATCGCGAAGAACAAGGTGACGAAGACCGTTCCCGTCGCCACCATGCTCAATCTGCTCGTCGACATCCAGGCCCGCAACCCGCGCGACCTCACGAGCCTCAAGCACTTCGGTCTCGGCGGTGCACCGGTGTCGATGGACACCGTGCTCATGGCGAAAAAGGCCTTCGGTATCGACTTCGTCCAGTACTTCGGCCAGACCGAAGCCACCGTGCAGCTCACGTATCTGTCGAAGTACGACTACCGCCGCGGCCTCGCCCCCGATGCGACCGAGCAGGAAAAGAAGCGTCTCATGTCCGGCGGCCGTGCGCAGCACATCTGCGACGTGAAGATCGTTGACGACGACGACAACGAGGTACCGAACGGAACGGTGGGCGAAATCTGCGGTCGTGGACCGCAGGTGATGAAGGGCTACTGGGCCAAGCCCGAGCTCTCCGCCGAAACGTTGCGCGGTGGCTGGTTACACACCGGCGATGCGGGATACAAGGACGACGACGGCTACGTGTACATCGTCGACCGCAAGAAGGACATGATCGTGTCGGGCGGTGAGAACGTGTACTCCACCGAGGTGGAGAAGGCGATCTATCGCCATGCGGACGTGCTCGAGTGCGCCGTCATCGGCATTCCCGACAAGAAGTGGGGTGAAGCCGTGTCGGCGTTCATCGTGCGCAAGCCCGACGCCACCGTCACCGAGGAGGGTGTGAAGGACTTCGTGCGCGAGCTCATCTCGCACTACAAGGTGCCGAAGAACGTCATGTTCGTCGACGCACTGCCGAAGGCACCGACGGGCAAGATTCAGAAGGTCGTCCTGCGCGAGAAGTACTGGGAAGGTGTCGGTCGCCGCGTCGGCGGTACGTGATCCGTACGAGTCCGTCGACGACGAAATTCCCCGACCGGTAGGTCAGGGCGAAAGTTACGCGATCGTCACCGGAACTGCACCGGCGGCGCAAAGTCGCCTCGTACCGTCGTGCCCACAGCAACGGGGTCGACTCGTCGTGCCCCGGTGAAAGGGGTTCCATGAGTCAGCGGCACATCAACCTCGAGTTAGCACCTCTTGAGCGGGTGCAGATCAGGGCCAAGTTCCACTCCGAACGCCAGCGCGTGAATTCCTCCCTGCGCGACATCGCCGAATCGTGCCGCGGGGGAGTCGACGCCGACGATCTCGACGACCCGGGCAACGCGTTCCACCGTCCGCATCACCACGATGCGAACCGGGGTCGGGAGCGGGTGAGGCGTCGGCGCAAGCGCCACTGGAAGACGAAGATGTGGAAACGGCGGACCGCCGTGCGTCGCGCAAAGGCACGACAACTGCACGCGGCGTAAGTCGTTCGCCACACTCAGGTGGGCACGTCGCGGCGATCGAAGGCGAGCAACGCGAGTCCGAGGAAAGCGGCTGCGCCGAGAACCGCCCAGATCGAATCGCGCACGGCGAAGCCCGAGCGAAGGGCGTCGGCGCCGAGCGTCCATTGCATCGGGTTGTAGGGATTCAGTGCATCCATGACGTCGACGAGAGGTGCCAGCGAGTACACGACGAAGCAGGCGATCGCGAATGCCAGCCCGACACCGAGACCCATCGACCTGCGACCGGTCGCCGATCCGATGAACGCAGCGAGCGCCCCGAAGAACAACCCGATGAGAATCATCGTCACCGAGCCCGACACGATGCGCGACGCTGCCACGTCCATGTCGACGATGCGCGTGCCGACGACGAGTCCGAGGGCGAGAGCCGTGCCACATGCGAAGAGGACCGCCACCATGGCCGAGATTCGCGTGACGATAAAGCTGCGCCGCGAAATCGGCAGGGCGAAGAGCACGTCGGCGGTGCCGTTCTCGACCTCGTCGGTGGCGATGCGGGCGCCCCACGTCACTCCGAGGGTGACGAACATGAGGGGAAGGGTCGCGGAAAACAATTCGGTCGAGAGGTAACCGACTGCCGTGCCGTAGTCGTCCATGCGGAAGATTTCACGGACGTATTCGGGGAAGACCTCGGCGAGCTCGACCCACCGCGATGCCGATGCGCGCACCGTCGGGTACACCCCCAACTGGACGGAGATGAGCGCGATGATGCCGGCTATCCACGCCGTGATGCCACGAACGCTGTCGCGCAACGTCTTGACGAACAGTGACGGAAGCACGGTGATCACCGACCGGCATTCACGCTTCGCCGTGCGGCGCTTCGATGATCCGGGCGAATACTTCATCGAGGCCCGGATCGCGGGTGCGTATCGACGTCACGTTGAGGGAGACCGCCGTGCGCAAGACGTCGGTTTCGGGACCGGTCACGCTGCACACGATCCTGCGCCCGCGAGTCTGCACATCGGTGACACCCTCGAGGCGTGTGAAGAGTTCGATGTCGACCGGTTCGGGAAACTCGAATTCGATCCGCCGCGCGAACCGTGCCTTCAGTGCGGCGACGTCGTCGATGGCGACGAGGCGACCGGCGTGCATTATCGCGACGCGGTCTGCGAGTCGCTCGACGTCGGCGAGGATGTGCGACGACAGGATGACCGTTGCCCCTCGAAGTCGCGTTTCGTCGATGAGCGAGTCGAATTCGCGTTGCACGAGCGGATCGAGTCCCGACGTCGGCTCGTCGAGTAGGAGCAGACTCGGCTCGTGCATGAATGCCTGGACGAGGGCAACTTTCTGCTTCGTTCCCCGTGACAGGTCGCCGATGCGACGATCGAGATCGAGGTGCAACCGCCCGCACATTGCACCGGCCGCTTCCTCGACGTCGACACGTCGCAGAGAGCCGATGAACTTCAGGTACTGCCGCACCGTTTGCTCGTCGTACAACGTGAGATCGCCCGGCAGGTAGCCGATGCGCGAGCGCACCTCCGGTGATGCCCGGCCGACGTCGACTCCGAACAAGGCGATGTTCCCGGACGTGATGTGCAGAAGACCGAGCATCATTCGCAGCAGGGTCGTCTTTCCCGATCCGTTCGGGCCCAGGAGGCCGAGGACTTCCCCCGCATGAGCGTTGAACGTGACGTCGCGTACGCCGACGTCCTTGCCGTACAGCTTCGTCGCGTGGTCGACCCGCAATACCGGATCGACATCGTTCAGCGTGAGCAGCATCGCAGCCGTCGCACTCCGTCGCGCTCGAGCGTCGTGCACTCCGGACGAACCCGTGGGGTGTGGCGCGGGTCGTCCTTGACGCATCGGGGAGCGTGGGACGGCGTCGCGGCAGGAAGGCCAAGGGGGATGGTGCCTCCCTGCCGCAACGGTCCCGTGTCGACGCCGCATCCCCGGACGGTGGAGGTGTGGTGACGATCGTCGGCGCGGAACACCGACCGCTCGTGCGCCGGAGTGGCGCACACCATCCGAGGCGCGGTTGTCGACTCCCCGCACACCGCCGTCGGGCGGGGAGCAGGGCGGCTGTGTGTCGTCATGAACTGTGTCCGGGACGTGACGAACCGATGCGTCGTACAGCTTCCCAGCGTCCGTTGCGGCGTGCCTCGCGATCGACGAGCCGCCAGCAGCCCAGACCGCCGATTGTGACGAGTGCGCCGGCAACGACGATTGCGAGGGGAACGCTGTCGTCACCCGGAAAGAAGTTGATCACCGCCCACGGGAGGAACACGAGCAACCCGGCGATGCCGACGAACGCCGTCGAGAGATACGTCGGTGTGAGGCCGACGCCGACGAGGAACACGGCCAGCAAGGAGCCGACGACCGTCGCGAAGTCCGGTGATTCGGTGCCGGTGATGGCGCAGCCGATGAGCATGATCGATCCACCGACTGCAGCCGTCACCCGACCGAGAACCATGAGGTCGGACATGGCGGCAATGAGCGTCGTGATGCCGACGAGACCGACGACGAGGCCGGTGTTCAAACCGGCTTCGTCGGTGAAGTGGTCGATCGCCGGAGGCGCGGACTGGATCAACCCGATGATTCCGACGATGGCGAATGCGAGTCGGACGTCGCGGTCGCTCGTGCCGTCGAGGTAGTTCGCGGCGACGACGAACACCGCACTCGTTGCGACCGCGGCAACGAGGCCGACGGCCGTCGACTCGGTGGCGCCGTACAGCGCGCCGCCGATTGCACCCACGGCTCCGATTACCGCCGTGAGCCAGCGCCACGGCACCGGCACGAGCGCGGCAACGAGAGCGAGAAGTCCCGCCACTACCCACACGACGAGACCCGCCATCGTCGTTCCCCACGCCTCCTGGCTCGCGGCGCCAATGGCGACGAATGCGCTCACGAGCGCGGTGACGTGCTGGACGAGCCCGGCGCGCCACCACCACGTTGCGGCGCTGGCGACGAACACCCCGAGTGCCGTGACGAGGATGCGTCGCGGGTCCTCGGATGCGTTCAGCCATTCCGTACCGATGGTTGCGGCGACGACGCCGAACGACGCCGTCGACGCAAGCCACAGGTACTGACGCAGTCGCGATGCAGCCGGACTCATCGACGCGTTCGCCACGGCGCCGGAGGCGCCGAAGATGAGCGTCGAGGCAGCCGACAACGTGAGGCGCGTCGCGAGTCCGAAGTCACTCCAGGACCGCACTGCGAGCAGGATGAGCCCGAGGATTCCGAGGCTTCCGCCCACGTATCCGAGGCTCTCCGCCACCGCGACGGCTCGGCGAGCCGATCGCGACGGCCTCACGATGTCACTCGTCATCTCAGGAGACCTCGGCGCAACGCGTGGCGCGTCCGTTGTTGAGGTCGCCAAAGAGGGACTTCAGCGCGATCCGTTCGGTGCGATCAGCGGGGATCGACGTGCGAAGTGCGTACGCGAGCCACTCGTTGACTGTGCGGCATTCGTCACCGAGCGCCACCGGTGCCGAACCGAACGCCGTGTCACGTGCATTCATCGCCGTCGCGAGAGCCTGGGCGAGGAACATCGTCACGCAGTCGCCGCTGCAGGACGCCCTGGTGAAGTAGTTGCGCACCGAGGCCTCGTTGGTGATCGGGATGCCAGCGAGCGCCGGG
>CAZIME010000037.1:0-2535 GCA_964540395.1 uncultured Bifidobacterium sp. | reverse complement strand
AGCGCCGGGATGGCAGCGACGACCTGCGGTGCGCCGGTTTTGTTGCCCCAGAACCCGATCGTCTTGCCGGGCACGGCCGGGCAGCCGACGATCGTCAGCGTGTCGTCGACACCGAGTGGCTCGCCGGTAACACCGTCGAACAGCTCGGCCACGTTCACCCGCTGATCGGGGCACGTTGTCGGCAACCACTGCACGTTGTACTGCAGCGTGAGGGGTCCAGTCGACGGGCCACTGACGTAGTCACCGTCGACGATCCGTGCCGTGGCATGGAACGTGTCGACGACCGTCGATGTGGCGGGCAATCCCCACGTGATGACGACGCTGTCGGTGTCGGTTCCGTACACGGTGGTCACCGTGCCGTCCACCGTCACGGTCGTGCCGTCGAGCCCGCTCACCGCCGTGATCACCGGCTCATTGATGAACGTGCACTCGTATGCATACGTGTCGTCTCCTGGCACCGAGTCCTCCCTCACCGTGCAATCCGCATTTGGTGTCGTTACGACGATGTCGGCCATCGTCGCGTCGGTAACGACGACGGTTCCGCTCACCTTCATCGATCCGTCGACGATCCGCCAGTTACCCTCCACCGGGGGCTCGTTGCGGGTGGCGACAACGGAGTAATCGAGGCTGAACGGGTCGCTGCCCGTGGCACGCAATCCGTCGGGATCGACACTCTTGTCGATCGTCCACGTGTACTCGAGGTCGTAGAGGACGCCGTACGATCCCGTCGAGTTGATGACGATGGTCGGCGGGACGGGAGGAGCAGTCTCTGCGGCACAGGCATGCGACAGATTGTGCGGCGTCGTCAGGAACGTCTCCGTCGGAGTCTCGCCGTCGTCGCGCGTGACGGAGTATTCCAGCCATGCGCGCGAGATGGTGCGACCCGTCTCGGTGTACGCCCAGAACAGATTCGGTCCGGCATTGCCCTGGTCGTAGTCGTCGGTGCCCTCGTAGCGGTTCAGCTCACCGCCGTCCCACTCAATGATCACCGCGGTGATGTTCGCCGTCAGGGTGTAGGTCACGCGGTCGGAGCCGGTCCCCGTCGTCACCTTCTCGTCGGGAACGACGAAGTGCCAGAGGTCGTTGTCCTGCGCGAGGAAGATTTCCGTCGAGCAGTCGTCGGATCCCGACGCTTCATCAGCGCTCATTCCGGCGGCGTTCGGAACGATTTTGTTCGGATCGTACGAGGGTGCCGCCTGGCTGTTCGTCGTGAACGCGATGGCAGTCAGTGCCAACGCAGCAAAAACGAGTGCGCCGAGGGTTCGGCGACGCCGCTGCGGCCGCCGCCTCGGCGGAAGTGCCTGTGGGGGTGTGTTCATGCGTTGACCGTCCTTTCATGTCGTGGGAGGTTGATTCCTTCGGCGAAATTGGCTGCACCGTTCTTTCCGTTCGATGCGGCGATGTGCAGCGCGAGTTGCGTCCGGTTCGACATGCCGAACTTGTTCAGCAGTCGTGACATGCGATTGCGCACCGACTGCAACGAGAGACACACGTCGTCGGCAATCTGACGATCCGTCCAGCCAAGGGTGAGCAACTGGAGCATCCGACGGTCGGTCGCATCGATCCCCGTCACCGAAGCGAGGCCGGACATCTTCAGTCGACGACGAGCCTGGAGCACCTGTGCCGGTTCGATGGCGGTGGGTCGCGTCGCGACGTCGAGGATCGTGCGATGAAGATCGCGAATGGGTCGCGCCTTGCCGATCAGCGCCTTCGCCCCAGCGTCGTAGGCAGTAATGAGAGTTTCGTCGTCTTCCTTGTCGGCGAGTGCGACGACCTTTCCGTTTCCGTGGACCTTCGCCACTTTCTGGATGCATTCGATGCCGGAATTGTTGGGTTGCGCCAGATCGATGATGAGCACGTCCGGTTTTGCTCTCGCCACTCCGTTGACGAAGTCTTCGACGCTATTTTCCGCGACGGTCACTTTCACGTCGCGCATCTGCGCGATCGTTTTGACGAGTGCTTCACGCACCATTTCGTGATGCTCGCAAACTCCGATGGATACCATCTCGACGTCTCCCTTGTTGTCGTCCACGTGATGTCGTGGGTGAGTCAAGTTAGGTATGCGTGATCGCATCGTTTGGAGAAAAACGCGTGATCAGTACGAACGTAAGTACCGCAAATGGCCTAAACGGAATGCGCTCCAACTGAGTACCGAAGTACTGGTTGTGTCCCGGCTGTGTGCATATCGTCAGCATTCCCATTCATCGAGACCGAAAGGAGGGCGACATGTCCCTCATCCAAAGTTCTCTTTCCGATCGCACATGGCCGGCGTGGTTGCGCGAGCGACCCTTCTGGTGGTCGTCAATGTGGGACGACGTGATCGATCAGTCGTCGATCAGGGTCGAAGAGTACGAAGAAGACGACGTATACGTCATCCGGGCCGAGGCGCCGGGAATCGACCCGGACGAAGACATCGAGCTCACCGTGAAGGATTCGGTGCTCCGACTCGACATCCATCGGCACCACGAGAAGAAAGAATCAAAGCGGAAGCACCATCGCACGGAGTTTTCGTACGGCTCGTTTTCGCGCCTTGTC
>CAZIME010000036.1:2708-13088 GCA_964540395.1 uncultured Bifidobacterium sp. | reverse complement strand
AAGCGTGTGAGGTGAAAGCCTCCGTGGGTTCGAATCCCACCCCCTCCGCCAGAACATCAACTTTGCGTCCACGCCGGGCGTGTGAAACTGGACGGTGCCGATGACATCTGCAGCGACGTACCTCGTGACCGGTGTGGCCGGGTTCATCGGCTCCCACGTCGCGAAGCAACTCACGCATCGCGGTTGCACGGTCATTGGTGTTGATGATCTGTCTGCCGGCAAGCGGGACAACGTTCCTGCAGGGATTGAGTTCATCTGTGCCGACCTCGCAAGCTCCGATGCGCTGTCGAGCCTGCCGGGAAGTGTGGATGCGATCGCTCATCTGGCCGGTCAGTCGTCCGGAGAGATGAGTTTCGATGATCCGGTCAGCGACCTGAATCGGAACACAGTCTCGACGCTCAACTTGTTGCGCTATGCGCGTGACTCGGGTGTACAGCGGATCGTTGCCGCGAGTTCGATGTCGGTCTACGGCGACGTAGCCGACGCACCGACCGTCGAGTCGACGACTACACGACCGAAGTCGTGCTACGGAATCGGCAAACTTGCCGCCGAGCAGTACCTACACGTCTTTCGCAACGAGATGCCGTACACGGCAATGCGGATGTTCAACGTGTACGGGCCGGGTCAGAACCTCGACAATCTGCGTCAGGGGATGGTGAGCATCTACGTCGCCATGGCTCTGCGGACGGGAGTCATCGAAGTGAGGGGCGGCCTCGATCGCTTCCGCGATTTCGTCCACGTCGATGACGTCGTCGCGGCATGGGTGGCGGCGCTATGCGAGAAGGAGCCGCTCAACGACGTCGTCAATATTGGGACGGGTGTGCGCACCACCGTGCGGGAACTGCTCCACATTGTCGTCGACTGTGTTCCGGGAACGCAGGTGCGCGAGGCGGCGGGAACACCGGGAGATCAACTCGGTATCTACGCCGACATTTCTCGTGCACGGGCGCTACTCGGGTGGGAACCGCGCATCGCGCTGCACGACGGTGTAGCCGGGTTCGTCGAGTGGGCACGAGGCCGGTGAGCTCGCACCCGCCATACGTCGTTGCCGACTGCGAACGACGCCGTCACGAACTCACCGAGCGGTACGTCGCCGCAGTCGCATCGCTCGGTCGCACGGAGATCGCCGGTTCCACAGTTGCCGAATTACTCAGCGTCGACGGAATCGACGCATGGGCGGCAAGTGCCCTGCGTGAGAGCAGTTTGTGGGCGGGTGATGACTTCTTCGCACGATTCACCACACTTGCATCCGGGTACGGTGCGAACCCACGACGAGTGAAATCAGTATGGCGTGCGCGTATCGAAGCGGTGGGGTACGCAGTGCGCGCATTCATTCAGATTCTTCGCAAGCCCGATCCACGAGCACGTCATCGCGCGAGCGATGCCGACATCGTCTTCGTCGACTTTGCGACGAAGTCACTCACGGCAATGCCGTACGTATCGCCGTATTTCGGGAAGTTGTCCGAAATTCTTCGTAGCGACCATCGCACAGTCGAGTGGCTGCACCTCACGTCGAGCGGGACGCCGACGTCGCTCACCCACGATGAACGCGCATGGATGCGCGCCGTCAGTAATGACCCCGCGCACGCTTTCCTTCGCCACTACATGACTCCTTCGGTGGTGCTCTCCGCCCTGCGAAGTTGGTGGACGTTGCAGGGACGGGCGCCCCGGTGGGGCGAAGTTCTCGATGTCGTTCATGATGTCGACCTACGCGCGATCGCTCCCATGTTGGCTGACGACTACGTGCGCAGCGTGCACGGAACGGTGGCAATGCGCACGATGCTTCTCGGTCATGCGTTCCGCCGCGCGGCTGCGAACGTCCGTCGCGATGCCATCGTCATTCACCCGTTCGAGGGTCAGGGCTGGGAGACGCTGCTCATCAACGAGTGCGCGGCGCGGAGCATCACGTGCGTCTCCTACCTGCACACGATCGTTAAGCCGTGGGACGTACGCGCTCTCACGGCCGTAGCGAGTGCGAACGTTGAGCATCTCGTCGTACACGGCGCCCATGACGAATCCGAAATTCGCCGGACGGGATCTGCCGTTCACGTTGCCGAGGCGTTGCGCTACCAGCACCTCGCCCGGGCAGTCACCCGAACGACCGACCCGGATGCGCCGGTGCTGTTCATCGGTGGTGCCGATTGCGAGGAGTCGGTGCGCCTGTTCGACGCGATCGTTGCGGCAAACGAGACGTTGCCGTCGCCGATGACGCTGTGGGTGAAGTGGCATCCACAATGCGCCGCGCCCGGAGATGGTCGAGCCAACGTCGTCGTTGTCAACGAGTCGCTCGATGCGATGTTCCCGCGCGTTCGCGGGGTGATTCTTGCGGCAACCGCTGCACCGCTCGACAGCTATCTGGCGAGTGTCCCCACCTGCAGCGTCGTCGCGCCGGGCACCTTCTCGACGAACCCGCTCACCCCGGATGATACGTATTTCATCGCAGCCAATGCCACGGAAGCAATCGAGTGGATGGCCAGTCGATCGTCGGACACAACGTCGGCAGCGGGAACGTCCGCGTCGGCATCCGACGTCGGGCAGTGGTTCGTCATCGATCCGGATTTGCCCCGCTGGCGGGAGTTGATCGAGCGACTCGTTGCTCAGCGCAGCGACGCGAGGTAGGTGCGGGCCCGTTCGAGATCGTCGGGTGTGTCGATTGCAATGCCGACGGACGGCACCTCGATCATGTGGACCGTCATGCCGAGCTCGACGAAGCGGAGAATTTCGATGTCCTCGAGTTGCTCGAGCGGGGTCTTCGTGCCCTGTGCGGCGAATCGTGCAAGTGCATCACCGCGAAATGCGTACATTCCGATCTGTCGCTTTGCACCGCGGAACTCGAGCGCTTTCGTCGTCGGGATGGCACCACGGCTCATGTACAACAGTCGCCCGAATCGATCGGTGACGACCTTCGGCACGGTGACGCTGCGAAAGTCCTCTTCTATCGTGATCTGTGAGAACGCGTTGACGACCGCGACATCCGACTTCTGATCGGCGAGGGAGCGCACGAGTGTGCGCAACGCATCGGGGTCGAGGAACGGTTCGTCGCCCTGCACGTTCACGTACCACTCGGCCGAGCGCCGGCGGGCGACCTCGGCGACGCGGTCGGTGCCGGTGAGACACGTATCGCTCGTCATCTCGACATCCATCGACAGTCCGCGACAGACCTCGGCGATGCGATCGTCGTCGGTGGCGACGACGATTTGTACGCGGGGGAACACCTGCAGAACTTGTGAGTAGCAACGGTCGATGACTGTTCGGCCACCGAGTTCGGCGAGGGCCTTGCCCGGGAAACGCGTCGATGCGTACCGGGCGGGGATGACGACGAGCAGGCCGTCGAGATTCACGGGGCGAAGATCGACTGCTGGCGCACCGGGTAGAAGGTGCGGGTGATGGAGACCACTGCCGTATCGGGTGCGAGAGCGGTGAAGCTGCGCAAAGTGTCGAGCATCATTGCCTGGCGCGGGTCGCCGTCGACGTAGCCATCGAGACCGGCGAGCCAGATGCGCTTGGCCTCGCCCTGGTGGGCGAGTGCGAGGGCGTAGCCCGCAACGACGGGCTGCGGTATGACGACACCGTGATCGTTCTTCCCCATCGTGTTCTGCTCGACGCTCACGCCGACGTCGCGCAGAGTCTTCACCGAGATTCCGAGTTCACGCAGGAGTGCCGCCGGCGCAACGACTTCGCACGTCAACGCGGAGAGGGCCACCGCATCCATGACGGCGCGTTCGGGATGGCACACGACGACGGCGTCGAGAAGAGAGGGGTCGATCGGTACGTGCGCGTTGAGGCCGACGACGAACGGTGAGTGACGGCGAATGAACATCTCGATCTCCGCGCGCTTGGCCCGCGCCTCGGGACCGTTACCGACGAGCAGAACTTCGCGAGCGGTGCACCAGCCGGCGACGTTCGTTCCACCTGCGTACCGCAACGATGATCCTTCGACGGCTTCCGTGAGCCGGCGGATGTCGAAGTTCGACGCGCCGCGTTCGCCGAGCTTGTCGAGGGCGCCGACGATCTCGGTCGGCGAGTAACGATCGTCTTTCGTGAGCTCCATGACGTAGGTCGGGTGGATGGAGCGGTTCGCCGACATGAAGTAGTAGAGGTTCGATCCCCACTCGTAGGTGCGGCGCAGGTCGGCGAAGTCGCGCTCGACGAGGTTGACGAGCGGAGCCACGACGGCGTTCGTGCGACCGAGTGAGGCGAGTTCCATGACGAGGTACTCGGTGCGCACGTTGCCCGGGCCGCGACCCATACCCTGCACGGTCGCATCGGCGATGACGACACCGGCTGCGACCGCCTCCATCGTGTTCGCGAGTGCGTACGACATGTTGTCGTGGAGGTGGCACCCGACCTCGGGTCCGAAACCGTCGATGAGTGCCGAGATGATCGGACGCACGCCGCTCGGGCGCAGCGAACCGAAAGAGTCGGCGACGTACGCGTACTTGCTGCCGAACTCCTTCGCCTTGCGCCCGAACGCGGTGACGTCGGCGAGAGGGCGGTCGGTCACCTGCATGAGGTTTAGGGCGACGTCGTAACCGAGGTCGCGCAGTTCGTCGATGGCCGGGCCGAGTGCATCGACTTCATTCACGGTGGCGGCGATGCGCACGAGAGAGACCTTCGACCGCGAGCGGGGTGCGAAATGACGACGCAAGGTGACCCGCGGATCGGCCGCCGCATTGATTTCCTTCGCGTTGAGCATGACGGCGAGTTGCAGCGACGCGGGCACGTTCACCGCGTCGATGAACTCGTCGGTGGTGAAAGCGGTGGCGCCGAGGTACTTGTCGGTGGCGAGCGTGCGGAAGCCCAACTCGCACACGTCGATTCGTGCCGCCGCCATGGCGTCGACGTAACGCGACACGAGGTCGAGCGCGTAGTCCCAGTCGTTGTAATAGCCGCCGTCGCGCAGCGTGCAATCGAGAATCTGCACCGGTGCCGATGCGCCAGCAGTCACGGGTTTCATCGTACCGATCGGGCCGGGATGGTGGAGTCAGCACACGTACTGTGGGGGCCATGAATGACGAAGCGGCGATGCGCGAGGCACTCGAGCAGGCGCGGTCCGCGGCAAGTCACGGGGATGTTCCCGTCGGTGCAGTCGTCGTTCACGAGGGTCATGTCATTGCCCGTGCGCACAACGAACGCGAGCTGCGCGGCGACCCCACCGCTCATGCCGAGGTGCTCGCGTTGCGTGCGGCAGCAGAAGTCGTCGGCGGATGGCGACTCGCGGGGTGCACGCTCTACGTCACCCTCGAACCTTGTGTGATGTGCGCCGGGGCGCTGCAACAGTCGCGCATCGACAGAGTGGTGTTCGGTGCGCCAGACCCGAAAGGTGGTGCGACGGGAACGTTGTACAACGTCGCCGCGGATCCGCGGCTCAATCACGAAGTCGACGTCACGCACGGTGTTCTCGCCGAGGAGAGCTCGCGACTACTTTCCGAGTTTTTCGCGATGCATCGCAACGCCGACCGATGATTCATCCCTGCCGCCGGTTGCACGTATCGTGAGCGGGTGATCCTCAGTAGGAAGGCGCGGGGCATTCTGCTCGCGAATCCGTTTCGTCTCCTACCACTGTCATTCGGGTCCTTGATTTCAGTGGGAACTCTGCTGTTGATGATGCCCGTATCGACTGCAACGGGACGTGAGACGAGTTTTCTCGAGGCACTCTTCACGGCCACCAGTGCAGTGTGTGTGACCGGTCTGACGGTCGTTGACACTGCAACGCACTGGACCGGTTTCGGTCAGGGCGTCATCTTCGCACTCATCCAACTGGGTGGTCTCGGCATCGTGACGGTCGTGAGCATCGCGATTCTCCTGGTGGCAGACCGAATCGGCCTGTCGCACACGCGAATCCTGGCTGCCGAGGTTGGGACCGACACCTTCAGCAACATCGGCGCACTCGTGCGCAGTGTCGTGCTCACCACCCTCGCATTCGAGGCCTTCTTCACTGTCGTGTTGGCCGCACGCTTCCACTTCGCCCACGACTACAACGTTGCGACGGCGTTGTTGCACGGTGTGTTTCACAGCATCTCTGCGTGGAACAACGCCGGTTTCGCGCTCTATTCCGACAGTTTCGTGGCATTTGCCGATGATTGGTTCCTCAGCGTTGCAATATCTCTCGCCGTCATCATCGGTGGCATCGGTTTTCCCGTCCTGCGCACGCTCGCGGTGCACAAAACGAATTGGACGATGTGGTCGCTTCACTCCAAGCTCATGGTGAGCGCAACCGTCGCCCTGCTCGTTCTCGGTACCTGCACGTTCATCGCTTTCGAGTGGTCGAATCCCGACACACTCGGCGCACTCTCCGAGGTGTCCCGCCCTCATGCGGCGTTCTTCCACGCCGTGCAGACCCGAACTGCAGGGTTCAACTCGGTGGATATTGCCGATCTCAACGAGGAATCACTCGTCGTATCGATAATCCTCATGTTCATCGGTGGCGGAAGCGCGTCGACGGCCGGTGGCATCAAGGTGACCACGTTCGCCCTCCTCGCGTTCGTGATCTGGGCCGAAATCCGCGGCGATCGAGACGTCAACGTTTTCGGTCGTCGAATCTCCGAGGGAGTGCAGCGCCAGGCACTCACCGTTGCACTTGTTGGTGTGGGCGTTCTCGCGTCGTCATCTCTCCTTCTCATGGTGCTCGGAGACACGGGCCTCACGGCTGCGGCGTTCGATGCCGTTTCGGCTTTGTCGACAGTGGGTCTCTCCACCGGAGTGACCAACACTGATGATGTTGCCGTTCAGTACGTGCTCATCGCCCTGATGTTCGTCGGCCGTCTCGGACCGGTTGCACTCGCCGCCGCCATCACCTTGCGTTCGCGGCCGAACATGTTCAGGTTCCCGGTGGATCGTCCCCTCATCGGGTGACGAATGACCCGCGTAACATGAAACTGCCCGTCGTTCACAGATGAATGAAGTGATCACATGTCGATTTCGAATCCCGCCAACACCAACGCGAATCGCGCGAATCAAGGACGATCGGATCGCACCGGTGTCCTCGTGGTCGGTATCGGTCGATTCGGTGAGGCGCTGGTACGAGGTCTCGTCGAGCAGGGAATCGAAGTGCTCGCCGTCGACTTCGACGAGGACATCGTGCAACGAGTTTCCGGCGACATCCCGAACGTCGTGCAGTGCGACGGCACGTCAGCCAAGGCACTTCGACAGATAGGAGCCGAGCAGTTCTCCCGGGCCGTTGTTGCGATGGCGTCGAACATCGAAGCGTCAGTACTCACCGCCCTCGTTCTCATCGACGAATTAAAGGTGCCGACTGTATGGGCGAAGGCGATCTCCCTTGACCATGCGAAGATTCTCGATCGAGTCGGAGTTCAACGAGTGATTCAGCCGGAGCACGACATGGGACTGCGTACCGCACGTAGTATCGCAAGGCGCGTCACCGACTACTTCCACGTCGAGGATGACTTCGCTCTCGTCGAAATGGAGGCGCCTCAGCGTTTCCAGAATCGTCCGCTCGGTGAACTCGGAATTCGCGCGAAGTACGGGGTGACGATCGTGAGCATCAAACCACCGGGAGGAGAGTTCCAGCACGCCGACGAATCGACGGTTCTGCAGCCTGGCGAATTGATCCTCCTCGCCGGTCGGCCGGCCAACCTTGACAAGTTCGTCGTCGACGCATAACGATCTCTGCACCGATAGCGTCGTCAGACGGAAGGGTGCCAGAGCGGCCGAATGGGACGGTCTCGAAAACCGTTGTGGGTTTGTGCCCACCGTGGGTTCAAATCCCACCCCTTCCGCCATTTTGGCTGCGTCGTGTGACGCAGCCGTCTCTTCTCGACGTCGCGAGTACCCGCCCCCTCAGTTCGCGCAGAGCAATTCGTTGCGCGGAACGGTGAGCGCGGTGAGGTACGTGTCAGTTACCTCGATGATGCACGCGTTCGCACCGTATCCCGTGTGCTGCGCCGCGTCGACAATGACGAGAACGCCGCTCTCGAGAGCCGCCGCGGCCTTGCGCGTGCTGTCGAGTGGAGTCGCGGCATCACCCGTCGTACCGATGACGACGACGGGCGGAGCACCCGCACCGTTCAGTGTCGGTCGCTGCACCGCGCGCTCGGGCCACAGCGCACACGTGTAGCCGTAACCCCATCCGTCACCGAGGCGCTTTGCGGCGGCGGCATAAATCGGAAGATTGGCATTCACTTCTTCGACCGATTCGGCACCCGGATCATCGAGGCACGAAATCGCCATGAACGCCTCGAGCGTGTCGTCGCAATTCCCGTCGCCGTCGCACTGCATGTACTCGTCATAGAGCGAGAGCAGCCCCGAGCCATCACCTTTCGCGGCATCGGCAAGTGCGCGCTCGAGCATCGACCAATACGTCGACGAATACATGGCTTGCGCGACCGCGGTGTAGAAAACGCCCTGCGTCACCGGCGTGCGGTCGGCACGCACGGTGATCGGTTCGGCATCGATTTGCACGGAGAGTTCGTCGAAGAACGCACCCGGATCACCGCCGTTGTAGATCGGGCATGACACACCGCGCCTCTCGCATGCCGAGAGGAATGCATCGAGCTGACTCTCAAAGCCCTTCAACTGAGCAAGGGATTGATCGAACGAGGTCGAGTTGAAGTCGGTCGCACCGTCGAGCACAGCGGCGCGCACGGTGTCGGGGAACAAGCTCAGCCACGTCGCCCCGAGCTCGGATCCGTACGAGAAGCCGAAGTAGGTGATCTTCTCCTCGCCGAGGGCGCGTCGCAGCGAGTCCATGTCGGTTGCCGATGCAACGGTGGAGACGTACGGAAGGATCTCTCCGCTGCGCTCGACGCACGCTTCGACGTATTCCCGGGTGAGATCAACGAGCGCCAGCGTGGCCGCCTCGTCGTTGGGCGGTGAGTCGACACCGAAGTATCTGTCGTAGTCGTCGATGCAATCGATTGCCGGCGTCGACTTGCCGGTGCCGCGGGGATCCCAGCCGATGATGTCGAAGCGGTTGAGCAACTCGGGGCTGAAGTAGAAGAACGCATTCGCCGCGACGTCGCTGCCGCCGAAGCCGGGACCACCGGGGTTGACGAGCATCGACCCGATGCGCTGTGCCGGGTCGGCGGCCGGGCGACGCACGACGTACAACGAGAAGTCACCGAGATCGGGCCGTGCGTAGTCGTATGGAACGGCGAGGCGACCGCAGTCGAGTTCCGCATCATCCGGGCACGGCGACCACTCGATGGAGTAGTCACGTTGCAACAACGTCGTCGATGTTCCGTCGGTGGGCGCGGTGTCGTCGGAGGTATCGAGGATGACCGAGCCACCGCACGCGGTCACGACGATGGTGATCGTGAGAAACAGAGCGACGAGTCGGCGGTACACGACCTCAGCCTAGATTTGGCCCACTGCTATGTGCGCTGCCGATCTTGACGATGTCTGGGACGACGATGAAGACGATGACGATGTTGACGACCATGGCGGGGCAGAGGACGAGCCCGACGGCGAACTCACGTATTCGGTAACGGAATACCTCGACGAAGTGCAGGGCGTACTCACCCGCGAGTTGCGCGGGGCGTGGGTGCAGGGCGAGATCGCCGATTTCAAGCCGACACGATCGGGACACACGTACTTCTCCCTCATCGAAGAGGACGACGAAGGTCGGCGGTGCGTGCTGAACGTCAACTACTGGCGCGGCAAGCAGGCCCAACTCACCCCGAAACTCGCCCGGCACGGGCTCGTGCTCGCCGACGGTCTGCAGGTGCGGCTGCGCTGCACGCCGAACATCTACAAGGTACGCGGTTCGTTCAGCGTGTCGCTCGACGACATCGACCCGCGTCACTCGCTGGGGGAGCTCTTGGGCAAGCGCGATGCGCTGCTGCGCAAATTGCGCGAAGCGGGATTGTTCGATCTCAATCGCCGGCTCGATCTTCCCCGGGTGCCGATACGTATCGCGCTCGTCACGAGTCGCGGTACCGCGGCGCATGCCGACGTCATGAAGACGTTCATCCAGTCACAACTCGGTTTCAGGATTTTCGAGTACGACGTGCGGGTGCAGGGTGACGAGGCCGCGCAGATGGTTGCCGACGCGATTCGAGCCGCGAGCCTGCGCGACGACATTGACGTCGTGATGATCGTTCGCGGCGGCGGTGCGAAGAACGAACTTGCCACCTTCGACGACGAGCGCATCGCCGTGGCGATCGCCCGATGCGCGCATCCTGTGATCACCGGCATCGGACACGAGATCGATCTCAGCGTCGCCGACGAGGTCGCCCATGAGCACCACAAGACGCCGACTTTCTGCGCAGTTGCTCTCATCCGCCGTGTCGAGGAGTTCCTCGTCGAGGTGAACGAAGCGTGGACGCGAATCGCGCGGGAAGCGAACGACTCACTCGATCTCGCACTGGCGGAACTCGACACGACGTCGGCGTCACTGCGCAGCGCGGTGCTCGGTGCACT
>CAZIME010000036.1:0-2608 GCA_964540395.1 uncultured Bifidobacterium sp. | reverse complement strand
CGGAACACCGAACGAATAGGGTCGAGCACATGGCGACGGAGAAATCGACGAAGAAACTGCCGAAGGGCGACGAGATCGGTTACGAGGCGGCACTCGCCGAACTCGAGGAAATCCTTGAGGACATCGAGGGGACCGATGTCGACGTCGACGTTCTCGCCGAGCGGGTGAAGCGCGCAGCCGAACTCGTGAAGGTGTGTCGAGACCGCATCGCCGCGGCGAAACTGCACGTCGAGCAAGTGGTTGCAGACGTGGAAGACGAGTGACGAGGAGTCGTAGTCTGGCTGTGTGATTTCCGCGCCGACCTCACTGCGTGAGATCGCGGTGCGAGTGGATGACCGGCTGCGCGAGTTCCTTGCCGGTGAGCGGCAGCGTTGGACCGCGCTCGATCCCGACACCGAAGTGCTCGTCGCCGAACTCGAGCGCATGGTGCTCGCCGGCGGCAAACGGCTGCGCCCCGCATTCACCCACTGGGGCTTCGTCGGGGCGGGTGGCGATGCAGGTGATCCGCGCGTCGTCGACGCCGGCGCGGCCTTTGAGTTGATGCACGCCTTCGCGCTGTTCCACGACGACATCATGGACGGCTCGCTCACGCGCCGCGGCGAACGAACGACCCACGAGGTGCATCGCGAACTTCACACGAGCGACCGCCTCGCCGGTGATGCGCGTCGCTTCGGTGACGGCGTGGCAATACTCGTCGGTGACCTCGCGTTCGTGTACGCCGATGCGATGCTCGTCGGATCACCGGCGCAGGTGTGGTCGATGTGGAACGAACTGCGCATCGAACTCAACGTCGGCCAGTATCTCGACATGCTCGGTTCGGCGCGCACCGAACGCAGCCGCACGAAAGCGGAGCGCATCTGCCGCTACAAGAGCGGAAAGTACACGATCGAGCGTCCCTTGCATCTCGGTGCGTTGCTCGCGCGACCCAACGACGCAGACGTATTGCTCGACGCGTTCTCGGCGTACGGTCTGCCGCTCGGCGATGCATTCCAAATGCGCGACGACGTCATGGGCGCCTTCGGGGATCCGGCGGTGACGGGCAAGCCCGTCGGTGACGACCTGCGCGAGGGCAAGCCGACCCCGCTCATGGCGATCGCCGTTGCGCGCGCCGACGCGACGCAGCGCCGCGTGCTCGACCGCGTCGGTTCGGGGCCGCTTACCGACGTCGAGGTTGCGGAGGTGCAGTCGGTGATTCGCGCCACCGGTGCCCTTGATGAAATGGAATCGACGATCGATCGACTGACGACGCAGGCGATCGCTGCGATCGATGCCGCACCGATCACCGCCGATGCGCGAACGGCGCTCGTCGACCTCGCCAAATTCGTGGCACAAAGGAGCGTGTGATGCGCGTCGTCGTCATCGGTGCCGGACTCGGCGGTCTTTCCGCCGCCGCGCATCTCTCGCGCCAGGGACACGACGTCACCATCGTCGAACGCGACGCCCACCCGGGTGGTCGCGCCGGGATCATCGAGGCGCAGGGGTTCCGTCTCGACAACGGGCCGACGGTGCTCACGATGCCGAACTTGCTCGAGGACGCGTTCAACGCCGCCGGTGCCGATATGGCGTCGTACGTGACAATCAAGAAGGTCGATCCGATGTACCGCGCCGTGTACGCCGACGGCAGCGAACTCATGGTGCGCCACGGCCGCGAGGAGATGGCTGCGGAGATCACGCGCTTCTCCGATGCCCGCGAGGGCGAGAGCTTCATCCGTTTCTGTGCGTGGTTGGAAAAGTTGTACGCCGCGGAGATGTCGTCGTTCATCGACGTCAACTTCAACTCGCCTCTCGATCTCATCAAGCCGTGGAAAGCCGCGTTGTCGCTCGTGAAGATGGGCGCATTCCGCAAACTCGACCACAAGATCGCGAGCTTCTTCCGCGATGAGCGCCTGCAGCGCATCTTCAGTTTCCAGGCGATGTATGCCGGACTCGCACCGTACGAGGCGTTGTCGTTGTATGCGGTGATCACCTACATGGATTCGGTGGAAGGCGTGTACTTCCCCGAGGGCGGGATGCATGCGATGGCGACCGGTCTCGCGCAGGCGGTGACGAAGGCGGGAGTGCAGATTCGCTACAACGCACCCGTCACCCGCATCCTGCGTAGCACCGGATCGAGCGGTGCCGTGACCGGTGTCGAGTTGGGCGGCAGTGTGCGCCTGCCCGCCGACGTCGTCGTCTGCAACGTTGACTTGCCGGTTGCCTACCGCACGTTGCTCGGCGGAGTCGATGCGCCGCGCGCGGCGCGCAAGGGCAAGTACAGCCCGAGTTGCGTCTTGTGGGTGGCGGGTGTGCGCGGAACGCCCCCGCCGCAGGCGGCTCACCACAACATCCACTTCGGCGCCGACTGGAACGGCGCGTTCAAGGCACTCATCGACGACGGAGTGCGGATGCCGGATCCGTCGATCCTCGTCACGTTGCACTCTCTCGACACCGCGGGTCTCGCACCCGAGGGTCACTCATCGTTGTACGTGCTCGAACCCACGCCGAACCTCGACGGTCGTATCGACTGGTCGCGCGAACGCGACCGGATCATGGGCGACATTCGCCAGCGGGTTGCCTCGCTCGGCTACCCGACCGACGTCGTGCTCGCGCGGGTGTACGACCCCGTCGA
>CAZIME010000035.1:0-15149 GCA_964540395.1 uncultured Bifidobacterium sp. | reverse complement strand
ACCCACAGCCAGTCGGATTCGATGCCCGTCACCGTGGCGAAGATGCCGTTCGTGAGCACGACTTCGTCGTCGACTGCGAGCGACGACTGCAGGGCGGCCATCGCCTTCTGACGTCGACGCTGCGGTCGCAGGAGCAGGAAGTACATGAGTACGAAGATGAGGAGCAGCGGCAGGAGGCCGACGATGCCACCACCCGTCGGCTGCTCGGTGGTTTCGGCGGCGAGAACGCTCGACAGAGTCATGAACATAGGCGTGAACGCTAGCCCCACACGGCGAGAACTTCCCGCCGCAGGTCGGCGAAGCGTCCGGCAAGGATCGCCTCGCGCGCCCGATGCATGAGCGCCAAGGTCCAGGCGAGGTTGTGCAACGACACGAGCCGCGATGCGGTCGGTTCGGAGACCTGGAACAGGTGGCGCAGATAGGCCCGGCTGTGCACCGCGCACACCTCGCATCCGCATCGAGAGTCGAGCGGTTCGTCGCTCGTGACGAACTCGGCGCGCTTCACGTTCAGACGCCCCGTGCTCGTCAGTGCGGTCCCGTGGCGTCCGAGACGGGTCTGCATGACGCAATCGAACTGGTCGACGCCGAGACCGACGGCTTCGACGAGCGCCGCGGGATCGCCCACGCCCATGAGGTACCGCGGCCGATCCACGGGCAGATACTCGAGTGCCGCGGCGAGTGCGGGAAGCATCTCGGCGCGCGTTTCACCCACGGAGAGTCCGCCGATGCCGTACCCGTCGAAGCCGATCGCGACGATCTGTTCGGCGCTGATCCGGCGACGCGACTCGCTGATTCCGCCCTGCACGATGCCGAAGAGCGATTGGTCCTCGCGCGTGTGTGCCGCTCGTGCACGGTGCGCCCACATCTCGGTGCGTCTCATCGCCTCGTCGACCGTTCCGTCACCGCTGGGGAGCGGCGGCCACACGTCGAGTGCCATCTGGATGTCGGCGCCGAGCCGTTGTTGCACCTCGACGGCGCGCTCGGGAGTGAAGCGGTGCATCGATCCGTCGTACGTCGAGCGGAAAGTGACTCCGTCGTCGTCGACGTCGGGGTCGAGCGAGAACACCTGGAAGCCGCCCGAATCGGTGAGGGTCAGGCCCGACCATCCGGCGAACGCGGCGAGACCGCCCATCGTCTCGACGACCTCGGCACCCGGTCGCAGCATGAGGTGATACGTGTTGCCGAGCACGATCTGCGCGCCGAGACGGTCGTAGTCGGCGGCACTCAGATACTTCACCGCGCCGCGCGTGCCGACCGGCATGAAGGTCGGTGTCGTGTAGGCACCGCGGGCGAGGGTCACCGTTCCGGCGCGCGCCGCACCGTCCACGTTCTCGACGACCATTCGCGCCGTGTGCATCGCGAGGAGACTATGTCACCGGGTGGCAGTGACCGCGCTCACGTACCAGCTTGCGACCGCGTCGAGGTCGTGCACGTAAGCAACGACGAGTCTCCGAACGACAGCATCCGGTAGCGGTGCGTGATCGCGTGCCGGTACAGGTCGCGCCAGCGCGCGCCGACGAAAGCCTCGATCATGAGCAGCAACGTCGTGCGCGGCATGTGGAAGTTCGTCATCATGAGATCGACGATGCGGAAGTCGTATCCCGGTGTGATGAACAAGTCGCTGCGCCCACTCAACCGACCCGTGGCCGCTGCGGTCTCGAGCGCCCGCGTCGCGGTGGTGCCGACGGCCACGACGCGACGGGCGTCGTGTACCGCATCCATCGTCGCCGTCGGAACGCGGTACCGCTCCGTGTGGATGACGTGGTCGAGCGGGTCGAGTGCACTCACGGGCTGGAACGTGTCGAGCCCGACGACGAGCTCGAGCGACACGATCGGCACACCCATGCGCTCGATCCGCGCCAGGAGCTCCGGTGTGAAGTGCAAACCGGCGGTCGGTGCCGCGGCAGATCGGGCGTCGCGCGAGAAAACGGTCTGGTAGCGCTCGGGGTCGCGCAGTGGGTGCGTGATGTACGGCGGCAGCGGCATCTCACCGAGCCTGTCGAGATATGCGACGGGGTCGTCGACGACGAACGCGACGGTGAGGGTGTCGCCCTTCTCGCCGCGCTCGCCCACCTCGAGGACCGCCGTCCCGTTGCCGTCTAGGAGAATCTCGCCGACGCGAAGCTTGCGTGCGGGCCGAACGAGCGCATCCCAGCGACGACGCTCGTCGTCGAAGGATTCGAGCAGCAGCACCTCGACTGCTCCGCCGGTGCCGCGCTGCAGGTGCAGCCGTGCCGGCACGACGCGCGTGTCGTTGACGACGAGCACGTCACCGTCGCGCAGGAACTCCGGCAGGTCGCGCACGTGCCTGTCGAGCGGTACCGGTGTGGTCGTGTCGACGAGCAACCGGGCGGCATCACGCGGCTCGATCGGCTCCTGCGCAATGAGCTGCGTCGGCAGGTCGTAGTCGATGTCTTCGAGACGCATGGCGAGGCGGTTGCGGTGATCCGGTAAGGTCCGGTGCGTTCTACGTGAGATCCGGCGCGCGGTCCGGGGCGGCGAGTCCGACGTGCGCCCATGCCTCGGCGAGCGCGACGCGACCGCGTGCCGTACGGGCGATCATGCCGCATTGAATGAGGAACGGTTCGTACACGTCCTCGATCGTCTCGGGCTGTTCGCCGACGGTGATCGCCAGCGTGGACAAGCCGACGGGTCCACCGCCGTAGCGGCTGCACAGAGCCGACAGGATCGCCCGATCGACTTTGTCGAGACCACGCTCATCGACACCGAATACCGTGAGCGCCCGATGCGCTGCGGCGGCATCGATGGCTCCCGAGCCGCGCACCTGCGACCAGTCGCGCACGCGGCGCAACAGGCGGTTGGCGATGCGCGGTGTACCACGCGAGCGGCGGGCGATCTCGCCTGCCGCACCGTCGCGAAGAGCAACCGAGAGGATGCCGGCGGCGCGACTGACGATCGATTCGAGTTCCTCGTCGTCGTAGTACTCGAGTCGGGCGACGAGTCCGAATCGGTCGCGAAGCGGACCCGTGATGAGCCCCGTGCGCGTCGTCGCCCCGATGAGGGTGAAGCGCGGGAGGGTGAGACGAATCGAGGACGCGGCGGGACCCTTCCCGACGACGATGTCGATCTGGTAATCCTCCATCGCCGGGTAGAGGATCTCTTCGACTGCGCGCGACAGACGATGGATCTCGTCGATGAAGAGAACGTCGCCCGGTTCGAGTTTGGCGAGGATCGCTGCGAGATCGCCGGGACGCTCGAGCGCCGGACCGGACGTGACGTGAAGGACTGCACCCATCTCTTGGGCGACGATTGCAGCGAGAGTCGTCTTGCCGAGACCCGGGGGCCCCGCGAAGAGCAGGTGGTCGACGGCCTGTGCGCGTTGTCGCGCCGCCTCGAGGACGATCGCAAGGTGATCCTTGATCTCGCGCTGACCGACGAACTCGGCGAGCGTGCGCGGCCGCACACCCTGCTCGATGACGTGCTCGTCACCGTGATCATCGACGTGAGCAGTCGGCTGGAGGAACTCCTCACGCACGGCGGGCTCCGAGCAGCGACAGCGCGTCGCGCAGCATCTTCTCGGCGTCGTCGACGACGGCGACGTCGCGCAGGACCTGGCGAACGTCGTCGGCGGAGTACCCGAGCGCGGTGAGCGCATCGCGAACGTCGGCCACCCGTCCACCCGCAGCGGTCGCCTCGGAGACACCCGAATCGAGCACGGGAACGTCGAGTTTGTCGCGCAGTTCGACGAGCAGACGCTCGGCCGTCTTCTTGCCGACTCCGGGAACGAGGGTGAGCGCACCGACGTCACCTCCGGCGACGATGTCGACGAGCGCATGGGGCGAATGCGTGGCGAGAATCGCCATGGCCATCGTCGGTCCGATGCCGTGGGTTTCGATGAGCACCTGGAAGGTGCGCCGCTCGTCGCGCCGGGCAAAGCCGTACAAGAGTTGCGCGTCCTCGCGCACGTGGTGGTGCACGTGGAGGAATGCCGCCGTCGTCGGTTCGAGTTCGGCGAGGGTTCGCGGTGTCACGTGCACGACGTAGCCGACTCCGCCGACGTCGAGAAGAACCGAATCGGTCCCGAGGCGTTCGGCGACGACACCGCGCAACGATCCGATCATCGTGATGCCCCCGCATCGCGCACGAGACCCGTCAGCGGCGCGGCTGCAACGTGGCACAGTGCGATCGCCACCGCGTCGGCGGCGTCGGCCGGCTCGGGAAGTTGCGGCAGGGAGAAACGCATCTGCACCATTCGCTGCATCTGTGCCTTGTCGGCCGCTCCCCAACCGGTGAGCGAACTCTTCACCTGACTCGGCGTGTACGTCGCGACGTCGCACCCGCGTGCGGCGGCGAGCGCGAGCACGACTCCGCTCGCCTGGGCGACGGCGATCGCCGTCGTCGTGTTGTGCTGCATGAAAATGCGTTCGACGGCGACGGCATCGGGTTGCACGTCGGCGAGGAGCTCGACGAAATCGGCATGCAACCGGGCGAGGCGTCGTGCGACGTCATCGGTGCGCGGCGTCGTGAGCACACCGAAGGCGCTCAGTCGCTCGCGACCCGCACCGAACGACACTGCGGCGTAACCGCAACGGGTGAGTCCGGGATCGATGCCGAGCACGACTCGGGTGCCCTCGTGGCGGCCGACGGCCGGACTCACCGGGGCGAACATACGTTCTAGGGTAGTTCCCCCGTCAGCGCGCGGCGCGCACCGCGGCGGTGAGCTCGTCGACCGGGCGGTAGGTGACTCCGACGACGGCCCGGTGCGCATAGCGCACGATGCCCGTTGCATCGATGACGAACACGCTGCGCCGCGGAAGATCGAGCACGCCGAGCACGCCGTAGTCGCGGTGCACGTTCTTGTCGACGTCGGCGAGCAGCGGCATCGTCAGCCGGTGCTTCGCCGCGAATGCCTCGTGACTCGCGACGTCCTGCGTCGACACGGCGAGTACCTGGGCGTCGAGCTCGGCGAACTGCGCGAGGTCGTTGCTGTAGCACACGAGCTGGCGCGTGCACACGGGGGTGTCGTCGCCGGGGTAAAACACGAGCACGACGACGCGACCGCGATAGTCCGACAGCGCGTACTCGCGACTTCCCGTGCCGGGCAGGCGGAAATCCGGAGCTGGATCCCCGACACCTACCGTCGTCTTGCCGTTCTTGCGTGCCATGTCGTGTCCTTTCCTTTAACGAATCTCGACGCGCGTCACTGCGCCGCGGCTTCGAGCAGCGTCTCGGACATGTCGAAGTTCGCATAGACGTCCTGGACGTCGTCGTGCTCCTCGAGTTCGTCCATGATCCGCAGGATCGAGCGCGCGACGGCAGGGTCGGTGACGGGCACGCTGAGCGACGAGATCATCGTGTTCTCGGCCTCGAGCACCGCCATCCCCGCGGCCTCGAGGGCCGCCTTCAGTTCCCACACGGCCGGGGCCTCGCACGTGACACGCCACGACGTGCCGTCGCGATCGATGTCAAGTGCGCCGTGCTCGAGGGCGACGGCCATGACGTCGTCCTCCCCGACCGCGCCGTCGACCTGAACGACTCCGCGGCGCGCGAACTGCCAACCGACGGCGCCGGGCTCGGCCATCGCTCCGCCGAGCTTGCTGAAGATCGCCCGCACGTCGGATGCCGTGCGGTTGCGGTTGTCGGTGAGGATGTCGATGAGCATCGCCACGCCGCCCGGGGCGTACGCCTCGTACGTCACGGATTCGAAGTCACTGCGGTTGCCGCCACCGAGGGCGCGCTTGATTGCCCTATCGATCGCTTCGTTCGTCATCTGTGCCGCCTTCGCCTTGGCGACGATGGTGCGCAATGTGGCGTTCGCAGCGGTGTCGCCGCTACCGCCCTCGCGTACGGCGACTTCGATCTGCCGTGACAGCTTTGCGAACAACTTGCCGCGCTTCTGGTCGATCGCACCCTTCTTGCGCTTGATCGTCGCCCACTTCGAGTGACCCGACATGCTGACCTATCTTCCTTTCCCCGTTGCCATGGCAGCGCCGTGAACGCTCGTTGCCGCGGTAACGCCGTGCACGAAGGCCGCATGAATGCGTGCATCGTTGGTGAGCTCGGGATGGAACGATGCTGCCCAGACGTCGCCGCTGCGCACGAGTACCGGCACGTCGTCGCAGGTGGCAAGCACCTCGACGCCGGGTCCCGTGCGTTCGATACGCGGCGCGCGAATGAACACTGCACGGAAGGGTGATTCGAGTCCGACGACGTCGATATCGCGCTCGAAGCTGTCACGCTGGCGGCCGTAGGCGTTGCGGCGCACGGAGACGTCGAGTGCACCGAGCGGGGTTTCGTCACCGCGCCCATCGAGGATCGTGTCGGCGAGCATGATGAGCCCCGCACACGTGCCGAACGCGGGCAGACCGGCGCGCAGCGCGTCGCGCAACGGCGCGAGCAGACCCGAGGTCACGAGGAGCTTCGACATCGTCGTCGATTCACCGCCGGGCAGTACGATCGCCCCGACCTCGGCGAGGTGCTCGGGCGCACGCACCTGCAGAGAATCGGCACCGATCCGTGCGAGTGCCAGCTCGTGCGCCCGAAACGCACCCTGGAGTGCGAGCACTCCGACGACGAACGAGCCGGACATCGGCGCTCGTCCTACCAACCGCGTTCGGCGTATCGCTGGTTGATCTCGTCCATCGCGATGCCCGTCATCGGGGCACCGAGGCGGCGTGACACCTTTGCGATGATCGCCGGGTCGCGGAAGTGCGTCGTCGCCTCGACGATCGCTTTCGCGCGCGGTGCAGGGTCGTCGCTCTTGAAGATGCCCGATCCGACGAACACCGACTCGGCACCGAGTTGCATTGCGAGCGCGGCATCTGCCGGCGTGGCGATTCCTCCCGCGCAGAACAACGGCACGGGCAGCCAGCCCGTTTCGGCGACTTCCTGCACGAGCGGCAGCGGCGCCGCGAGCCGCTTCGCCCAGTCGAAGAGTTCCGCGGAGGCGGCCTGGGTGATCTTGCGGATGTCCCCGATGATCGAACGAAGGTGGCGCACGGCTTCGACGATGTTGCCCGTGCCCGCCTCACCCTTCGAGCGGATGAGCGCGGCTCCCTCGGAAACGCGTCGCAGCGCCTCGCCGAGGTTCGTTGCGCCGCACACGAACGGAACGTCGAAGGCGAGCTTGTCGATGTGGTGTGCCTCGTCGGCCGGGGTGAGCACCTCGCTCTCGTCGACGAAGTCGACGCCGAGCGACTCGAGCACCTGCGCTTCGACGAAGTGGCCGATACGAGCCTTCGCCATCACGGGAATTGTCACTGCGGCGATGATGCCGTCGATCATTTCGGGATCGCTCATTCGTGCGACCCCGCCGTCGCGACGGATGTCGGCAGGCACGCGCTCGAGGGCCATCACAGCGACGGCGCCGGAGTCCTCGGCAATCTTTGCCTGCTCTGGCGTAACGACGTCCATGATGACGCCACCCTTCAACATTTCGGCCAGTCCGCGCTTCACGCGCATGGGTGCCGCCGAAGACGCGGCGCGGGACGATGCTGCGGAAGATGATGCCGTCACGCCGTACAGGCTACGTGGCGACCGCGAACGGATCGCCACGCAGCCGCGGGATCAGGGGTACGTGACGCTGTCGCCCGGAGTACCCGGAAGGTACGAAACACCCTTACCGACGCGTACGAGCTCGACCCACGTGACACCCGGCGTCAGGGCAATGACGTTGCCCGACGTGTCCTTCAACGTGAACGGTTCGGCGGCGGAGTCACGCGACCACGTGCCCTGGAACAACTTGCCGGCGGTGCCGACCCACGCTTCACCCTGACCGACGGTCTTGGCGACGGGGCTGATGCCGCTCTTGCCGTAGGCGACGTAGAGAATGACGACGTTGGCGGCGCTGATCCGCGTGTCATCGATGTCGACGTGCGGCTTGTCATCCTGCGAGCGAACGAAGGTGACGAAATCGGGGCTCCACTCCCAGTGGACCTTCACACCATCCATGCTCAGCTTCACTCCGCCCGTGTCCTTTGCCGTGGCAGGGACCGACTCGCCGGCACCGCGGAAGGTGAACTGCGCCGCCGGGGGCAATGCACCCTCGGGTGCGAGCGACCACAGTTTCGACGTTTCTGCGTAGAGGTTGTGCGGGGCCTTGCGCGACGATTCGCGGAAGTAGCCGCCGTCGGTGTTCGCGACCGAGTGGCTGAGATCGACCATCGTCGAATTGCGAATCTCGTTCGTCACCTGTGCGTTGCCGCCGCTCCAGGCGAACAGCGGACGGTTGAGCGACTCGAGGAGATCGACGTCCTGCTTGCGGCCGCTGCGGATCGGTCCGACCGGATCGCTGTCGTTGCTGTGGAATACCGCCGCGAAGCGGGTGAGCATCTCGACGTTCTCCTCGAACACGACGTCGGCACGCGACAAACCGGTCTGCGGGCGCGCCAGCGGATGGTTGTCGATCTTCACGACGAGCGCCGGACGGGTGATTTCCTCCGACACGGGCAGGCCGGTGAGCGGGGCGAGGATCGGGGGCAGCGTCGTCGTGGTCGTCGTTGCTTCGACGGTCGTCGTTGACTCTTCGACCGCGGCCTCGTCGGACCCCGATCCACCGCACGCGGCGGCGACGACGGCGAGTGCCGCGGCCAGGGAGAGCGTGACAATTCGACGGGTGAATCGGGGGCTTGACATCGGAACTCCTTGTTCGCGCCTTCCGTCCCGCCGGAGCGGCACGGAAGATGCTCGGTTTAGAGCTCGCGGAGCAATGCGATGCGCTCCGCGAGCGGCGGATGCGTATCGAACATCTTATGAAATCGACCGAGTCGACCCGTGTCATTCACTCCCGACAGGGGCTGCTCAATCCACATGTGCGCAGTGGCCATCGATGCCGAGTGGGTGACGGTGCTGTCCTCGCGCAACTTCTCGAGGGCCCCGATGAGCCCGGGCGGATAGCGCGTGAACTGCACCGCCGTGACGTCGGCGAGCGTCTCGCGCCGGCGGCTCACCGCGGCCTGCATGGCGCGCGCGATGATCGGGGCGAGGATGAGAAGGACGAAACCGAGAAGGGCAAACGGATTGCCGCGATCGCCGTGGTCGCCGCTGCGCGCCACGCGGCCGCCGTTCCACCACATGAGCCGGATGCCGAGGTCGGTGAGGATTGCGACGGATCCGACGAGAGTCACCGCCAAGGTCGACACGAGGATGTCGTAGTTCTTGATGTGCGCGAGTTCGTGCGCAACGACACCTTCGAGTTCGACACGGTTGAGCTTTTCGAGCAATCCCGTCGTCACCGCGATGGCAGCGTTGCGGGGGTTGCGACCGGTGGCGAAGGCGTTCGGGGCGGGATCGACGATGACGTAGACGCGCGGCTTGGGCAGACCGCTGGCGATGCACAAGCCCTCGACGAGGTTGTGCAGGCGCTTGTACTGCTCGGGGTCGGCGGGCACGGCACGACTGACACGAAGGGCGATCGCATCGGAGCGCCAGCATCCGACGAACGCGAACACCGCGGCGATAGCGGTGGCGACGATGGTGCCCGTCGTGCCGTTGCCGACGAGCGCTCCGATCGCCATACCGACGAGCACGACGAAGGCGACGAAACCGACGAGCAGCGCGACGGTGCGGCGCTTGTTCGCCGTGACGAGGTCGTTCACGGCGCGACCCGACCGTTCACACCGCTACCCACACCGTCACACGCACGGAACACCATGGAGAACCCCATCGCTCAGAACGACACTTTCGGCGGCTGCTGCGCGGCATCTTCGGCCTCGAAGTACTCGCGCGGCCCGAAACCGAATGCCCGCGCGATGAGCACGGCGGGGAATGCCTGGATCGCGTTGACATAACGCAGTACGGAGTCGTTGTAGAACTGCCGGGCGTAGGCGATGCGGCTTTCGGTGTTCTGCAATTCATCCTGCAGCGAGAGGAAGTTCGTGTTCGCCTTGAGGTCCGGGTACGCCTCGGAGAGTGCAAAGAGCTGACGCAACGCCCCGGAAAGCCCGAGGTCGGCCTCGCCCTTGGCCGCCGGGGTGTCGGGGGCGGCGATGACCCTGCTGCGCGCCGTGACGACCGCCTCGAGGGCCGAGCGCTCGAAGTTCGCGTATCCCTTCACCGTGTCGACGAGGTTCGGAATGAGGTCGAGGCGGCGCTTCAACTGCACGTCGATCTGCGACCAGGCATTGTCGACTTCGTTGCGGCGACGCACGAGGCCGTTGTACGTGAGGACTCCCCACAGGAGGAGCAACCCGACGACGACGAGTACGACGATGAGTCCGACGTCCATGCGTGCCGAGGCTACTGCTCGTCGCGAAGTACGCCCGATACCTTGTCGCGCAACTCCCCCGTCTTTTCCCGCAGAGTGTCCTGCAGCCGCGACAGTCGCGGACGGCGCAACAGCCGTTCCTCGAACAATCCGACGAACCGGTTCGGGGTGACGACGATCTGTTCGGCTTCCTCGCGAGCGAGCACGTCACGGTAGATCTCGACGTAGCGAGTCGCGAGACGGTGCATCGCAAGTGCCTCGGCGCGTCGTGCGCCGGCTTCGACGAGTTGCGCAGCGAGTTGCGCATCGGTCGTCACCTCGCGTAGGGCACTCGCGAGGGCGGCGGGGTCACCGGGCACGACGAGCGTTCCGTCGACACCGTTCGTGACGACGGTGCGGTAGCCGGCGAGGTCGCTCGCGACGACGGGCGTGTTCGCCGCCATCGCCTCGAGCAGCACGAGCCCGAACGATTCACCGTGCAGCGCGGGTGCGCAGAAGACGGTGCACGCGGCGAGACGGTCGAGTTTCTCGGGTTCGGTGATGCGACCCAACCACGAGATGCGCGCGTCGTCCCGGTAGCGCTTGTGCAACTCACCGATGTTCGGACCGTCGGAGGCAATCCACAGCCGGTGGTCGGACGGCAACAGGGCGAACGCATCGAGCAGCGTCTCGAGACCCTTGCGCGGTTCGTGCCGGGCGCAGAAAAAGATCGTCGGTTCGACCGTGCGCGCGACCCCGGGGCGACGGTACGTCTCGACGTCGATGCCGTTGAAAAGGATCTCGTACTCGCCGCCGAGGTAGCGGTGCGCAAGTTCGCGAGCCTCGCCCGACACGGCGACCCGGTGATCGAGGTGCCCGGCGAGCCACGTGACGCCCTTGCGCAACCGGCGATACCACGACACGTCGCCGGCGGCGTGGAACGTGCCGACCATCGGCGCGAGTCGCAACATCAGCGATGTCTGCGTCGGTCCGGGCGCGATCGGCTCGTGCAAGTGGATGATGTCGAACGCCTCGTCGTTGAGCGCGCGCAAGGTGCGCAGCGCCGCCGACGGGTCGGGGGCGAGCGGAGCAACGGATCCGTTCGCCGCCGTCGGAAGGCTGTTGCCCAACGAGGTGACGAAGGGCTCCGGGGGCGGACCGTCGCACGGCCCGAGGACGCGCACTTCGTGACCCATGCGCCGTAGTTCACGGGCGAGTCCGAGCACTTGATGCTGCACCCCTCCCGGGATCGTCAGACTGTACGGAGAGATCATCGCGACGCGGAGCATGTTCGCCCGACGGCTCTCGCGCGCGTTCGACTCGTGTGCGTTCATTGCGATCGTTCCCATCCCCACCGTACGTCCGATGCGGCGATCATCGCCTATCACTCGGCCAGTTCGGCTGAAACATGTGCCATTGCGCGGGTGCGCGACCGATGAGCACCTCGAAGCGCGCAACGAGCGCGGCGCTGATCCGCGCGACGTCCTCGCGCAAACTCCCCTCGCGTGCGACGGCGAGCGCGGGCTCGACGACGCCGAGATGTCCGTGCAACGCCCCGGTGAAATAGACGGCGACGGGAACGAGCGCCGCGCCCGAGCGCAGCGCGAAGAACGCCGGCCCGGCGGGAATCATCGTTTCTTCGCCGAAGAACGTGACGGGCACGCCGTTGCCCTGGATGTCACGGTCCGACAGCAGGCACACGATGCGGTTGGCGCGCAGCGCCTCCAGTACGGCGACACCGGCGTGTTCGTCGAGTCCGATCACGTCGAAACCGAACGACTCGCGCAGCGCGCGGAACTCGGCGAACGCCTCGGGCGGCTCGAGCACCTCGGCGACGACGCTCACCGGGTAGCCGCGCCCGACGAGCCAGCGACCTGCCCACTCCCAACCGCCGACGTGCGGCAGCGCGAGGATGACGCCGCGTCCGCGTTCGAGGCCGGCGACGATGTTTTCGAACCCCTCGACGCGGAAGCCCGCTTCGATCCCCCGCGCATCGATGCCCGGCATGCGGAACGTCTCCACCCAGTAGCGCAGGTAACTCGCGTAGGCGGAGACGGTGCGCGCGAGGATGCGCAACGTCCCCGCACCGGGAGTGACGCGGCGCTGGTGCCGCGCGACGATGCGTCGCCGCGCGGGCAGTGCGGCGACGGCGATGCAGGCAACGGGCCATGATGCGACGGCGACGACCGGTGCCGGAACGAAGCGGGCGATGCGCGATGCGCTGCGCAGATTCATCGGGGTGCGCCGATCACGATGCGCGACCGCCCGGCGTGTTCAGCTGCGCGTGCGACGGGCGACGAAGCGCGCACGACGATCGGCAGACGCTGCGCGACGCGACGCGCGGCGCATGCGACGCGACTCGAGCCGAGCGGCGGTGCTCGGGGCGACCGCCGCCTGGCGCCAGATCTTCACGAAGCGCTGCACGGCGGTGATCGTGACGAGCACGAGCATCACCCACATCACCCAGTAGAGCGCTGCATCGAAAAGGAGCCCGACGCACAGGAGCACGATCCGCTCGGCGCGCTCCATGAGACCACCCTTGGCCTGCATACCGAGCGACTCGGCCTTTGCCCGCTGATAGGAGATGAGCGACGACACCGCCATGACGGCGAACGGCAGTACCGCCGCCGTGCCGCCGCGGTTCGCACCGAGGTACCACGCCACCCCGCCGAACATCAGGGCGTCGGTGACCCGGTCGACCGTCGAATCGAAGAAGGCGCCACGCTGACTCGAGACGTTCGACGCCTTGGCGAGGGCCCCGTCGAGCATGTCCGGCACGGCCGCAAGGATGACGAGCAGGAGCCCGACGCGCAGCCAGCCCGCACCGATGACGACGGCAGCGGCGACGGACACGGCGAGGCCGAGCACGGTGAGGTGATCGGGCGACAGGCGGGTGCGCTTCAGGGTCTCGCCGACCGGGCGCACGTACTTGTCCACGTGGACGCGAAAGTGTCCGTCGAACA
The DNA here is from genome assembly GCA_964540395.1 of uncultured Bifidobacterium sp. GTDB lineage: Bacteria > Actinomycetota > Acidimicrobiia > Acidimicrobiales > Ilumatobacteraceae > F1-60-MAGs027. Next base: position 2,042 of record CAZIME010000035.1, on the reverse strand, counting down.
TCGATCCCACCTTACAAGCGGGTCAGGCCGTGATTTCGGGATTCTCCTCGACGAGACACTCGATGGTGCGTTTGTCGATGGCGTCGACGAGGACGAGGCCGCGCTGCAGCGGCGGCTCCTCCGCGCTGTAACACAGCACGCGCCACGTCGGGCGACTGCGCACTCCGCGCCACACCTGTTGCGCCGATGCATGTCCGACGGCGAAGCCGACCGACTTCGTTGCGAGCACGAGAGCCTCGCGTTCGTCGACGGTCATGCGCCATCCGCTCGTCAACCCGTACACCGCGAACGCAGCAAAGAGGAGTGCAGCCCAGAGGAATCCTTCGTTGACGATGCCGGATGCGGAATCCGCCGAGCGCCACCATGCGAACGCGCACAGTGCCGCAATGACGAGGTACATGATCGCGGGAATGCGCCGACGGCTGTTGTCGGGGAAGGTGTACGCACCGACGAAGCCGGTGACGTCGAGGTCCTCGGGAAGTTCGTCGCGAATCTCGTCACTCATCGTGTTCTCCTGCCTTGTTGTCGCGTGCTTCGGGTGTCGTTGCCGGGTTCATCGTGCGCACGGCCAGGCCTCGCGAATGCGCCGTGCGGTTGCCTCGAGCGGCTCGGAGAGCACCTTCGTGTTCGCCGTGACGACGGTGAAGTTCGTATCCCCCGTCCAGCGCGGCAGGACGTGCACGTGGAGGTGTTGCGACACACTCCCTCCTGCGGGCGCACCGAGGTTGATGCCGACGTTGAGACCCTGCGGTCGGTACGCGGCCTTGATCGCCGTCACCGCATCGCGAACGTTCGCCCACAACTCGTGCTCCTCGTCGGTGGTGAGCAGCTCGAGTTCCGCAACTTCGCGGTACGGCAGCACGAGCACGTGACCGGGCGAATACGGGTACGCGTTGAGGATGACGAACGTCGTCGCTCCGCGGTGGACGATGTGCGTCTCTTCGTCCGGCAGTCCGCTGGCGAGGATGCGCGTGAACAGCGACTCGCCGGGCCCCTGGACGTGTCCGCCCTCCGGGGCGAATCCCTGGACGTACGTCGTGCGCCAACCGGCCCACAACCGCTCGAGCATCAGCCGCCCCGCACGTCGGCGACGTCGGCTGCGAGCCGCGCGACGAACGCATCGAGCGGCGTGTCGCGCTGCACTTCCCCGCCGCGCGGATTGACACCGACGGTTCCCGCCGCGACGTCGTCATCACCGACGACGAGCACGTACGGAATGCGGTCGACCTTCGCCTGGCGGATGCGCTTGCCGAGCTGCTCGTCGGCGGCGACCGTGTCTGCGCGGTAGCCGTCGCGACGCAGACGATCGAGTACATCGTTGGCGTAGTTTTCGTGCGCGGTGGTGACAGGCAGTACGCGCACCTGAACCGGTGCGAGCCACGTCGGGAACGAACCGCCGTAGTGCTCGAGCAACACTCCGAAGAAGCGCTCGACGGACCCGAAGAGTGCGCGGTGCAACATGATCGGTCGGTGCCGCTGGTTGTCGGCACCGACGTACTCGAGTTGGAACCTCTCGGGCAGGTTGAAGTCGCACTGGATCGTGCCCAACTGCCACTTTCGTCCGATCGCGTCACGGACGTCGATGTCGATCTTCGGCCCGTAGAACGCGGCGTCACCTTCACCGATCGCGTACGGACGGCCCTGGCGGTCGAGCGCCTCGCGCAGCGCCGCCGTCGCGCGCTCCCAGATGTCGTCGGAGCCGACCGACTTCTGCGGGTCGCGCGTCGACAACTTGAAGTCGAAGTCGTCGAAGCCGAAGCGGCGCAGCACCGACAGTACGAACTCGAGCAGCGAGGCGATCTCGGCGGAGAGTTGTTCCGGTGTGCAGAAGATGTGGCTGTCGTCCTGGGTGAAGCCGCGGATGCGCAACAATCCGTGCAACGTGCCGGCGCGCTCGTAGCGGTACACGGTGCCGAGCTCGAACAGCCGCAGCGGCAATTCGCGGTACGAGCGCTGACGGTCGCGGAAGATGAGACAGTGCATCGGACAGTTCATCGGCTTCGGGTAGTACGTGCCGTTGTCCATCTCCATCGGCGGGTACA
>CAZIME010000034.1:0-15809 GCA_964540395.1 uncultured Bifidobacterium sp. | reverse complement strand
CAGTGATCGGTCACCACATCGACCCGTTCGGGTGGCGTCATGGCCCGCCGGTGGGCCACGTGACCGGGTTGGCGACCGCGTCCCCGGCCACTGGGCCGGGATGGCGGGCGCTTGGGCGTGCCCGGCAGGTCGGACGACGGAGGCCGGGACGAGTTCCCCGAATGCTGCCCCACCCGGGCTTCAAGATCATGGAGCTTGCCTCGGGAGTCGTGAAAGCGGCATTGCCGACGGCCATCGTTCCGACGGCGGTGCGCGAAGGTGAGGCCGCACCACGCATCATTCGCGTCACCGATCCGGGTGCACTCGCCGCTGCGGTCGTCGCCGAGGTACGGCTCGCAGCCGACGAGGTACCGAACGGTCGTGTCGGAATCGTCTGTCCGGACGAATTACTCGATCCGGTTGCCGACGCGCTGCGCGATTCCGCCGTACCCTTCGGTCGTGCCACGTCGCGCGGTCTCGAGGAGCGCGTGACGCTCGTTCCCGTCGGGGTGGCGAAAGGTCTCGAACTCGATGCCATTGTCGTCGTGGAGCCCGCCGTCATCGTGCGCACGCGCGACATCGGGTTGCGGGGCTTGTATGTCGCACTCACGCGGGCAACGCAACGACTCAGCGTGGTCCATGCGAGCGAACTGCCCGCGGCGATGCGCGGTGGTGTGTCAGCCGGGAAGTGACGCAAGCGCGAGCGGCAGGAATCGCAGCGCCTTGTCGGCATCGGCCGGACGGTTGCGTTCGACCGACGTGCGGCACAGCGCAATGACGCGCTCGAAGTCGTAGAGGAGTTGGTCGGCGAGAGCCGGAAGTTCGTTGCGGATGGCGCTACTCAGCGCGGCCCACACGGTGTCGATGTCGGCGAGGACCGAGGCCGCGAGCGTCTTGTCGCCGTTGAACGTTGCAGTGCTGAGCGCGCCGACGCGTTCGGCGAGTACGGCGCCGAGCTCGCCGAGCGACGCTGATTCGATGTCGAGAACGGCGACCGTCGTCGTCGTCACCTCCGCGGCGGACGGTTCCTCGATGACGGTGGTTGCGCAGCCGGTGAGCGTCGCTGCGAGAGCGACGAAGACGGCACAGGTACGTGATCGCATGGCCGTCTCAGCGTGTGACGAGCAGACGATCGCTCGTGAGTTCGTCGAGTTCGACGACGCCGTCGTTGCCTTTCGGGGACCGGTCGGCGAGACGGATGCGAGCGCGACCGTTCTCCATCCGCTCGACAACCGTGCCGCGGCGTCCGGGAACGACGTCGTTGCGTTGCAGAAAATCAAGCAGGCCGTCCTCTTCCTCGAGGATCTCGGGGATGCGTTCGACGACGAAGTCACCGCCGATCTCGACGTGGCCGAGCGGGGTGAGGGTGACGGGTGAGTGACCGGCCCCGGGGATCGGGTTGCCGTGCGGGCACGTGGCGGGGTTGCCGAGCACGCGGGCAAGGGCGTCTTCGACGTCGTCGCTGAGTATGTGCTCCCATTTGCATGCCTCGTGGTGTGCTCGGCCCCAATCGAGTCCGAGCATGTCGGTGAGGAATCGCTCGGCCAGACGGTGGCGGCGCACGACCCGCTGCGCCAACTTTTCACCCTCTGCGGTGAGCGCGAGCGTCGCATTGTCGTTGCTGACGAGACCCTCGGACTCCATCCGCTTCACCATTTCCGACACCGAGGCACGAGACACCCCCAGCCGTTCGGCGAGTCGCACCTGGATGATCTCGGCATTCTCCTCGCGCATCTCGAACATGCACTCGCAGTACTCCTCGAATGCCGGATGATGCTCGCCCGGATGAGCCATGCGGATCAGGGTACCTGCGTCGTCGTGCACGCTTCGTACCCATCGCACAGCCTGCGGATACTGTTCGCCCATGACCACGGGAGGCGTGCTCGATCGACTCTCGCCCGCCGTGCGCGAGTGGTTCGGCACGACATTCGTCGCACCCACCGCGGCACAAAGCGAGGGCTTCGAGCACATCCTCGAGCGACGTCACACGCTCATCAGCGCGCCGACGGGAAGCGGTAAGACGTTGGCGGCATTTCTCGTGGCCATCGATCGCATGATGGTCGAGCCGCCTCCCGCGGACGAGCGTCGAACGCGGGTCGTGTACGTGTCGCCGTTGCGAGCGCTCGCCTTCGACGTCGAGAAGAACTTGCGTGCTCCATTGCTCGGAAGTCGTCTCGCCGCCGAACGCCTCGGTATTTCCGTTCACGAGCCGACGGTCGGTTTGCGCACCGGTGATACACCGTCGCGCGAACGACAGCGGCTCATCAGGAACCCACCCGACATCCTCATCACGACGCCCGAGAGCTTGTATCTCATGCTCACCTCGTCGGCGCGCGCCACCCTTGCCAACGTCGACACGATCATCATCGACGAGATCCATGCGCTTGCAGCAGGCAAGCGCGGCGCACACCTCATGTTGTCACTCGAGCGACTCGAACGCGTCACGGCAACGTCGCCGCAACGCATCGGTTTGTCTGCGACGCAGCGACCACTCGAAGAAGTCGCACGGTTCCTCGGCGGGTACGGCGACTCCGGTCCGCGACCCGTCTCCATCGTCGATGCCGGGGCGCGCAAGGCACTCGATGTCGAAGTCATCGTTCCCGTCGACGACATGGCGGCCATGGGTTCTGCCACGAGCGAGTTGCGCAGCGGGCCGGCCACTGCGGCACTCGTGCCGCGCCGTGTGAGCATCTGGCCGAGCGTCTACCCGCGACTCCTCGAGCTCATCAACGACCACACCAGCACCATCATCTTCTGCAACGCACGACGGCAGGCCGAACGGCTCGCCGCACAACTCAACGAGCTCGCCGGTGGCGAGCACGAGTTGGTTCGCGCGCACCACGGCTCGCTCGCCCGCGAGCAGCGCATCCTCATCGAAGACCGCCTGAAGCGCGGCGAACTGAAAGCCATCGTCGCCACGAGCAGCCTGGAACTCGGCATCGACATGGGTGCGGTCGACCTCGTCATTCAGGTCGAGTCACCGGGTTCGGTGAGCCGCGGTCTGCAACGCATCGGTCGTGCCGGGCACGCCGTCGGAGCCGCGAGCAGGGGAAAGGTGTTCCCGAAACACCGTCACGATCTCGTCGAGACGGCAGTCGTCGTGCGTGCCATGCTCGATGCACGCATCGAAGCGACCCGCTACCGGCGCAATCCGCTCGACGGGCTCGCCCAGCAGATCGTTGCGGAGGTCGCGGTGAGCCCGGGGATCACGGCCGGCGACGTTGCGACGATGGTGCGACGGTGCGCAAACTTCGCGGAGTTGAGCGACGAATTGTTCGCCGCGGTGCTCGATCTGCTCGCCGGGCGGTACCCGAGCGAAGAGTTCTCCGAGCTGCGACCGCGCATCGTGTGGGATCGCGTCACGAATACGTTGCGTGCCCGCGACGGAGCGCAACGACTCGCAGTGACGAACGGTGGAACCATTCCCGACCGGGGATTGTTCGGTGTCTTCCTCCCCGACGGCGTTCGCGTCGGCGAACTCGACGAAGAGATGGTGTACGAATCCCGGGTGGGTGAGACCTTCGTGCTCGGTGCGTCGACGTGGCGCATCGAGGACGTGTCCTTCGACCGTGTCATCGTCACGCCCGCACCGGGCCAACCCGGCAAGATGCCGTTCTGGCACGGCGACCAACTCGGTCGGTCGGTCGAGCTCGCCGGCGCGATGGGCGAGTTTCTCCGCGACGTACGCGACCGGATGGTGCGCGATACCGATACCACCGTTGCCCATCTGCGCGCGCACCACGGCCTCGACGAACTCGCCGCACGAAACCTCATCGACTACGTCGGTGAGCAGGCCGAGTCGACCGGTGTCGTTCCCGACGATGCGACGATCGTCGTTGAGCGGTTCCGCGACGAGATCGGTGATTGGCGGGTGTGTATCCACTCGCCGTACGGCACCGCGGTACACGCACCGTGGGCGCTCGCCATCGAGCGCCGCTTCGAAGAGCGCCTCGGAATGGCGGTGGAAACGATGTGGAGCGACGACGGCATCGTGCTGCGGCTGCCCGAAGCCGTCGACAACGTGCCGGTCGACGAACTGTTCCCCGACCCCGACGACGTCGCCGGGCGAATCATCGACGCGGTGCCGTCGACTGCGCTGTTTGCGGCACGTTTCCGTGAATGCGCGGCACGAGCGCTGCTGCTGCCTCGGCGCCGACCGAATCAGCGAACACCGTTGTGGCAGCAGCGTCAGCGTGCCGCCGATTTGTTGGCGGTGGCGGCGAAGTACCCCACGTTCCCGATCCTGCTCGAGACGAGTCGCGAGTGCCTGCAGGACGTCTTCAATCTCCCCGCGCTACGTGAGGTCCTCACCCGCATCCGCAGTCGTTCGATTCGCACCGTCGCCGTCGATACGCACAAGGCTTCGCCGTTTGCCCAGAACCTCCTCTTCTCGTGGATCGCCGCGTACATGTACGAGGGCGACGCACCGCTTGCCGAGCGCCGTGCCGCGGCCCTTGCGCTCGACCGCGACCTTCTCGACGATCTGCTCGGTGCCGAGGAATTGCGCGAACTGCTCAGCGCGGATGCCATTGCGACCGTGGAAGCCGAGTTGCAGTGCGTTGCGGGGGTGAAGCGGGCACGCACCGCCGATGAGTTGCACGACGTGCTGCGCCGTATCGGTGACGCATCGACGGCCGAGCTCGCACTGCGCTGCACCGACGACGTCGCACCGCTCGTTACCGAACTCCGTGCCGCACGTCGCGCCATCGAAGTCGTCGTCGGTGGCGAACAGCGGTGGATCACCGCCGAGGATGCGGGTCGGTACCGCGATGCCTTCGGTTGCGCGCTGCCGCTCGGCTTGCCGCAGGCGTTCACCGACCCCGTACCCCGTGCACTCGTCGAGCTCGTGGCGCGCTTTGCCCGCACGCACGGACCGTTCACGACGGCCGACATCGCACAGCGCTGGTCGGTGACCGTCGAGCGACTCGCCGATGCGCTCGGTGAACTCGAGTCGGCGGGTCGGATCGTGCGCGGCGAGTTCCGTCCGCAGGGAACAGACCGTGAATGGTGCGATGTCGACGTGTTGCGCATGGTCCGACGTCGTTCGCTGGCGATCCTGCGCAAGGAAATCGAACCCGTCGACCGCTCCGTGTTCACTCGCTTCACGGTCGACTGGCACGGCATCGACGACGACCGCTCCGGTATGGATGCGCTCGTCGACGCGATCGGACGTCTGCAAGGCGCATCGCTCGTCGCATCGGGGCTCGACGACGACGTGCTTGCCGCGCGCGTGCGGGGCTACCGACCGGCGATGCTCGACGAGTTGTGCACGTCGGGTGAGCTCATGTGGGTGGGTGCCGGTTCGATCGGCGCACGCGACGGTCGCATCCGGCTCGTGTGGTCCGACCAGGCGCCACTTGTCCTTGCGGCCTACGAGCGTCCGGACGTACCGACCGGCGAGGTGCACGCGGCGTTGCGTGCGGCGCTGCACGGTCACGGCGCGAGTTTCTGGGGCGCGTTGCGTGCGCGGGTCGCCGGCTACACCGACAGCGAAGTGCTCGCCGCGTTGTGGGATCTCGTGTGGGCGGGTGAGGTGACGAATGATTCGCTCGCACCGGTGCGAGCGATGCTCGCCGGGGCATCGGGTGCATCGCGGCGCGGCGGACCCGCGTCGTCGGGTGCCCACCGGCGAGCATCGCGTCGCACGTCGGCATACGTCATGCGGCCACGACGTGCGGCGTCACTCACCGCACGCAGCGTTCCGGCGACTGCGAGCGGACGCTGGAGCCTCGTCGCCGACGCAGTCGGTGGCGATGCGCCGGTCGGCGATGCGGCACACACCGAAGTCATGCATGCGGCGGCTGCCCAACTGCTCGAGCGTCACGGAATCGTCACCCGCGAAGCCGTGCTCGCCGAGGGGCTGAAAGGGGGATTCGCGGGTGTGTACGGCGTACTGCGCAGATTGGAGGAGCGCGGCGAAGTGCGGCGCGGCTACTTCGTCGACGGACTTGGCGCCGCTCAGTTCGCCGTTCCCGGTGCCGTCGACCGTCTGCGCGCGACCGATGTGCGCGACCGAGTCGTGGCCCTTGCCGCGACCGACCCGGCACAACCCTTCGGCGCTGCAATTGACTGGCCCGAATCGACGGGTCGCGCACAGCGACAGGCAGGTGCGATCGTCGTCATCGCCAACGGTGAGGCACTCATCTGGTGCGACGTGCGTGGCGGGCATCTCGTCACGTTCCCGCGCGCACTCGAGGACACAACGTGGATCGACGCCCTGTGCGACCTGCCGAAGCAGGGTCGCATCGGACGTCTGACGATCCGACGCATCAACTCGACACTGCTCGACACGGCGAGCCGTCCGACCGACGTGGTTCCGATCGTCGATGCGCTGTTGGCGCGGGGTTTCGTCGACAGTTATCGCGGTGTATCGCTGCGCGACTGAGCGGCCAACTCGCGGTCGTGGCGGTCGGCGGCCTTGATGCCGTAACCGATGACGATGGCGGGGGCGAGGATGACCGATCCAATGACGAGCGTCGCCGCACTGATTCCGTGCGCGATCGACGGATCGTCGACCGCGAATCCGATTCCGAACGTGATTGACGACACGGCGTACGCGCCGTAGCCGAGCCGTTGGGCGAGTCGGTTCCAGCGCGCGATGACGGCGCGGCGAGCAAGAACCGGGTCGTGCGCATTCATGGAGTGATCCCGACTCTAGAAGTGCACGTATGCACGGTGGCGAACGCAGCCGCACGAACCGACGTGAGCACGGACACGAGCAGTGGCGCGCACACCGACACGAGCGGCAATGAGAGCATCCGTAGGCTGGCGAGGTGCCCGACCTGGTGGTGGACGTCCGGGACGCCGTCGTCACGATGGCGGGTTTCCCTGCACTTGCCGGTGCGACTCTCGCCGCACGTGACGGCGACATCGTCGTGCTGGCCGGACCGAACGGTGCGGGCAAGACGACGCTGTTGCGCCTGTGTGCCGGTCTCGTCGCACCGGTGCGAGGCACGGCGCGAGTGTTCGGCCTCGACGTCGTCGAGCAGCGTGATGCGGTGCGATCACGGGTGGGATTCCTCGGCCACGCGAACGGGCTGTACGGGGAACTGACGACGCGCGAGAACGTCGGCTTCCACGCCGCACTCGTCGGCGCGTCGCGCGACGAAGTCGATGCCGCTCTGCAACGTCTCGGTCTCGACGGTCGTCTTGCCGACGTTCCCGTTGCGCGACTCTCTGCGGGGCAGCGCAGACGCTGCGCCCTGGCGAACCTCGTCGTGCGACGCGCCGGACTGTGGCTGCTCGACGAGCCGCATGCGGGTCTCGATGCGCAGGCTCGACGCGAACTCGACGACACGCTGCTCGCGGCGAGTCGCAGCGGTGCAACGATCATGTTCGCCTCGCACGATCTCGATCGACTCGGTGAGCTTCGCCCGCGCGTCGTCAGAGTGAGTGCCGGTGTCGTCGAGGGCGACGCATCCGTCGGCATGTCGGGGAGTGAATCGCAGCACGGTGGTGGGCGAGCATGATTCGCCGCACCGCCTTCGCAGTGCTCCGCAAGGATCTGCTCATCGAGTGGCGCAGCAGGGCGTTACTCGCGCGGGTCGTTCCGTTCGCGGTACTCGTGCTCGTGCTCTTTGCCATCGCGCTCGACAGCGAACCGCTCGTTCTCCGTGCGGGTGCCGGGCTCGTGTGGATGACGACGCTCTTCTCGGCGCTCGTCATCGTCCAGCGCAGTTTCGAGCTCGAGCGTCGCGACGGTGCGTTGGACGTACTGAAGACCCTCGGCGTCGACGGCACGGCATTGTTCCTCGGAAAGGCCGCAGCGCTGATTGTGCAGTTGCTCTCTCTCGTCGTCATCCTCGTGGCCGGTGCCGTTGTGCTGTACGGCGTAAACGTCGAGGCATCGGCGCTCGTGCTCTTGGTCACCACCGTGGTGCTCGGTTCGTGCGGAATCGGCCTCGTCGGTACTCTCTATGGCGGACTCGTCTCCGGGACGAGCGGACGCGACACGTTGCTGCCGCTGCTGCTCATGCCGGTGACGGCACCGGTGCTCATCGGGGCATCGCGCGCCACGGAATCGGCATTTGGCGGCGATGCGATCGATGCGACGACCGCGTGGGCATGGGTCGGGTTACTGGCCGTGTTCGGCGTGGCCTTCGCAGTTGCCGGCGCGGTGAGCTTCGGTCCTCTGCTCGACAGCGACTCATGACGACGATCACCACCCCCACCACCGCCCGCTCGACGAGCACGAAGGCGACGCGCGTTCTCGGAACCGTCGCCGTCGTTCTCATGGCGTGGCTCGTCGTCAGCGGACTCTTCCTCACCCCCGCCGACATCGTGCAACTCGAGTCAGTGAGGATCATGTACGTCCACGTGCCGAGTGCATGGATCGCGTACCTCGCATTCGTCACCACCGCCGTCGCCTCGGCCATCTCTCTCTTCCGTCGCCACCGTTCGCTCGGCTTCGATCGCGTCGCCGGGGCGTCGGCGGAGGTCGGCGTCTTGTTCATGGGGATCACGCTCGTCACCGGCAGCTTGTGGGGTCGACTCACGTGGGGAACCTTTTGGCAGTGGGATCCGCGACTAACGACGACGGCATTCCTCTTCGTCACCTACGTCGGCTACCTGGCGATTCGCCGACTCGACGGCACGCCACGCCAGCGCGCACGACGTTCCGCAATCCTCGCTCTTCTCGCCGTGCTCGAGATTCCCCTCGTCCACTTCAGCGTCGTGCTGTGGCGTTCGCTGCACCAGGAAGCGAGCGTGCTGAACACCGACGGAGACGTCCGTCTCGACGGACTCATGTTGTTCACGTTGTTCAGCGGCGTCGTCGCCTTCAGCGCGGCATTCGCATGGTTCGTCGTTCATCGTCAGCGCGTTGCGGCGATGGAGGATCTGCGTCTCACTTCGGGACTGGACGTCGCGCTCGCCGAGCGCCGGGCCGAGGCGGTCACCACATGAAAGACGTGTCATGAAGGACGTGTCATGAAGGACGTCGGCTTCATCGCCCTGAGTTACGTGCTCACGATCGGGTCGATGGCGGTCTTCGCGGCGGTCACCGTGCGTCGTGCGCGATCGCTCTCACGATCCATTCCTGATCGGGACAAGCCGTGGCTGTGAACGAGTCGTCGCACCCGACCGGCGACCTCACCCCGCGTCCCGCCGTGGGCGCCGGGCGCAAGCGGCGGCGCATCGTTCCAATGCTCATACTCGCCGCAGCATTCATCGGAGGAGGAATCGTCGTCGCCCAGTTCCTCGGTTCCGCAATCGACTACTACTGCAACGTCGACGAGATCGGCGTGCGCGACGGCTGCGACGAGACGCGCCGACTGCGCATTCAGGGCAACGTCGAACAGGGATCGCTCGACAAACGCGCCGGATTCACGACGTTCGTACTCGAGTTCAACGGTTCCCGACTCGCGGTCGATTACGAAGGTGATCCGGGCGGGGTCTTCCAGGAGTGCATCCCCGTCGTCGCCCACGGACGCATCGTCGACGGCGACTTCCTTGCCACCCGTATCGAGGTGCGCCACTCGAACGAGTACGAGGCGCAGAACGCCGAGCGCATCGCCACCTCCGAGATGGAATCGGCAGCATGCTCGCAGCAGGGCTGAGCTCTCCCGTCGGTCGCGGGCTGTTGCTCGTCGGATTCATCGCCGCGTTCTTCGGCACGTTCGCCGCAGCGGTCGGTGCACGACGTGCCGACGAGCGCACGCTGAGGCTGGTACCGCGCTTCGCAGTCGTCGCGGTCGCATGTGCCGTCGGGGCTTTTGCCGTCATGGAGTACGCGATGATCACGCGCGACTTCTCGCTTGCTTACGTACAGCAGGTCGGATCCACCGCGACGCCCGCGCTGTACAACTTCGCCGCCGTGTGGAGCGCACTCGAGGGGTCGATCCTCATGTGGGTGCTCATCCTCGCCGGATACGTCGCCGGGGCGGGGTGGTGGATGCGGCACAAGATGACCGATCCGCTCGTTGGCTGGGCGATGGCGATCATGTTCGCGACGCTCGCGTTCTTTTTCCTACTGTCATTCGGCCCCGCGAATCCTTTCGCCCTCGGCGAACCGGGAGTCACCGACGGACCGGGACCGAATCCGCTGCTGCAGAACCACATTCTCGTCATGTTCCATCCGCCGATCCTGTATCTCGGCTACGTCGGAATGACCGTGCCGTTTGCGTTCGCCCTCGCGGCGCTCATTGTCGGACGCGTCGGAGACGGCTGGCTCGCCGCGACACGACGCTGGACGCTCAGTGCATGGGGCTTCCTCACGTTCGGAATTGCGCTCGGCGGATGGTGGAGCTACGAGGTGCTCGGCTGGAGCGGAGTATGGGCCTGGGACCCCGTTGAGAACGCGTCGTTGCTCCCGTGGATCACCGGTACCGCGTACCTGCACTCGGTGATGGTGCAGGAGCGGCGCGGAATCCTGCGCGTGTGGAACGTGTCCCTACTCATTGCCACATTCAGTCTCACGATCCTCGGCACGTTCCTCACCCGATCCGGGGTGCTCAACAGCGTGCACGCGTTCTCGGAGAGCGACATCGGGGGATGGCTGCTCGCAATGTTCGCCGTCATCGTCGTCGTCTCGGTCGTACTCGTGTTCCTGCGCGCCGATGCGCTGCGTTCGAACGGACCGATCGAGTCGCCGCTATCGCGCGAGGGGGCGTTCCTCGTGAACAACGTCCTCTTTGCGGTATTCGCCTTCGTCGTGCTGCTCGGAACCGTCTTCCCGCTCATCGTCGAGGCGCTGCAGTCACGTCAGATCGTCGTCGGCGAGCCGTTCTTCGATCGACTGAGCGTTCCGATCGGTCTCGTCATGCTCTTCCTCATGGCCGTGGCACCGGTGTTGCCGTGGCGGCGAAGCGGCGCAGCGGTCATGCCCACCCGTCTGGCAATTCCGGCGTGGTGCGGAGTCGCGTCACTCGTCCTCGCCCTGGCCCTCGGTGCCGCCGGATGGGCCCCGATGCTCGCGTTCGGGCTCGGCGGTTTTGCCATCGCGACGACGGTTCGGCATCTCGTGCTCGCCGTTCGGACGCAACGTGCGCGCGGCTTCGTCGGTCGGGCGAACGGCGGAATGATCGTGCACCTCGGCGTCATCTTCATTTGCATCGCACTCGCCGCATCGAACGGCTTCACGCGTAGCCAGGAATTCGATTTAGTTCTCAATCGTCCCGTCGAGTTCGCGGGCCACACGTTCGAACTCGTCGACATCTACGAGACCCGTGACGCACGCAGCATCGCGGTTCGTGCGGCGGTGAAGGTTGATGGCGGGCGTGCGTACGAACCGTCCATCACGAGGTTCACGAACATCGGCATGAACGTCGGCACGCCGTCGGTGCGCTCAACGCTCACCCACGACATCTACCTCACAGTCGAGCCGCCGGTGCGTCCCGCGTCGGGTGCGGCACGCATCAAGGTGTTCATCAAGCCGCTCATCATGTGGCTGTGGATCGGCACGTTTGTCATGGCGGCAGGCACCGTCCTTGCTGCACTGCCGTCGCGTCGCCGCGACGCGAACAGGGTTCGCGACTCGATCGTCAACCTCGAGGGCTACGGCCCCGACGACCCCGATGATGTCGAGGCCGTCGGCAGCGCTTCCGATGCAGTGACGGACTCGACGGTGAAGAGATGACGGCGACCGTCGCGCGGTCGCGAAGTCGCGCGGTCGCCATCGGATCGTCGCTCGTTTTTCTCGCCGCGGTGATCTGGGTCCTTGCGACCGCAGGTCGTGACAACACGACGGCCCGCTCGCCGCTGCTCGGCCAGCCGGCGCCGGCCGTCGTCACGGCGACGACGCGCGGCGATTCGTTCGATCTCGCCCGACGCAAGGGCTCCTGGGTCGTGCTCAATTTCTTCAATTCCACGTGTGTGCCGTGCATCGCGGAGCATCCCGCACTCGTGTCGTTCGTCGAGCGGGAGACTCTGCGTACCGACGGTGCCGAGTTCTACTCCGTGATCAACGACGATTCGACGCAGGCAGTCGACGCCTTCTTCGCCCGACGCGGCGGGGAGTGGCCGCGATTGCGCGACGACGACGGTGCGATCGCCGTCGCCTTCGGTGTCGCGAAGGTACCCGAGACGTGGATCATCGACCCGAATGGCTTCGTGCGGCTGCGCATCCTCGGCGCGGTCGAGACCGGTGACCTCGAAGCCAGCCTTGATTCTTTGCGCGGCGCCCAATGAGTCGTTCCGTGGCACGTCCGCGACGAATCATCTCGTCCTGGCCGGCGTGGACGCTTCTGCTCGTTGCCGCGTTCCTGCTCGTCGTAGTCGGTGGCACGCGTGAGCGCGGACCGCTGTCGCAGCAGGAGCGAATCGAACAGATCGGTCGCCGCATTGCGTGTCCGACCTGCGACGGCGAGAGCATCTCCGCGTCACGGGCGACCGCGGCCCAGTCGATCCGTGCCGAGATCGCCCGCCAGGTCATCGACGGACAGCGCAGCGACGACGAGATCGTCGCATTCATCGTCTCGCGCTTCGGCGGGGAAGTCCTTCTCGTCCCGCGCGCGACGGGCGTCGATGCGCTCGTATGGGCACTGCCCGTCGCCGTTGCGGTCGCACTCGCCGCCGGTCTCGCGTTCGCCTTCGTGCGCTGGCGGAGACACCCCGGTGCAACCTCCGGCGCACGCCGTGTACCTCGGTGGATGACGTTCGCCGTCGTCGGATCGGTCATCGTCGTTGCCTCGGCGGCCGGATGGTGGGTGGCGCGCGAATCGGGTCAACGACTCCCCGGGCAGACGCTGAGCGGCGGAATCGCAGACAGCACGGCAACGCTGTTGTCGCAAGCTCGTGCACTGGGTACCGGGGACGTCGGTGCAGCCATCGAGTTGTACGGTCGCGTGCTCGAGATCGACCCCGACAACGTCGAGGCGATCACGTACCGCGCATGGCTCGTCAGCCTGTCGGCGCGCAACTTCGACGAGGCGCTGCGTACGCAGGCATATCAGGCGGCAGTGGCGGCGTTCGGTCGGGCGATCGAACTCGATCCGACCTACGCGGATGCGGTGTGCTTCCTCGGTGTCGTCGTGTATCGCGACGGTGGTGATGCACCGGCGGCACTCGAGTTCCTCGATCGGTGCCTGGCGAGCTCACCACCTGCGGAAGTACGCGGCCTCGTCACGTCGCTGCGCGAAACAGTCGCCGAAGAAGTCGGCGACTGAACCGGCACGTCGCTGCGGTCGTCGGCGACTGAACGGCGCGTCAGTTGTCGTCGGGCGGTGCAACGGCGATTGCACGTGCCCAGGAACCGTTCATCCGGTCGAGCACCCACACCGAGCCCTTGCGCCAGCACGGCTCGGAAGCGATGACCATTCCGCGACGCTCAAGCGCACCGATGAGTTCCGGAATGACGTCGCCATGACTGCAGATCGCAGCATCGTCGGGTAGGGAGTCGACGATGTCGAGCACGCGGTCGATGTGCACCGAGTCGACGAACTCTGCGAGTCGCGCATCGACGGTGACCTCGACACCACGCGCATCCGCGAGGGGTGCAACGGTCTGTCGGCAGCGCACCGCGGGACTCGACACGATCCGCACAATCGGTACGTCGGTGAATCGCCGTGCGATATTGAGAGCCTGGTCGATGCCGCGCTTCGACAGTGGTCGCAGGTCGTCTTCGCCCTCCCACTCGGAGCGACTGCCTGCGTGGGCATGACGTATGACGAGCAAAGGCACCGCGGCAACCTACACGGGCAAGATGAACGATGCGGGGCTCGGGATCGCAGTGAATCCCGTGCGGTGGCACACTGTGCACGTGGGATTCTTCGAGCGCAACCGCGAGGAAGTCGTGCGACGTGGTTTCGATGCGTCGCGTCTGCCACCGGGCCAGTACCTCACCGATCGTTACCCGGTTCTCCATGTCGGTGACGTTCCCGAGTACGGTCCCGGCGAATGGTCGCTCACCATCGCCGGTGACGTCGACGCACCATACGTCGTGACGTACGACGAGTTGCGTGCAATGCCCGCGACGACGGTGACCGTCGACATTCACTGCGTGACGAAGTGGTCGAAGTTCGACATGGAATGGACCGGTGTCCGTGTGCGTGACCTGCTCGCCCGCGCCGGGGTGCGACCATCGGCGACGCACGTGCTCGAGCATGCCGAGTTCGGTTACACGACGAACGTTCCGCTCGCCGACGTCATGCGCGACGACTCGCTCGTCGCGTACGCCTACGACGGCGAGGACCTCGACCCGATCCATGGTGGGCCGGTGCGAATGGTCTTGCCACAGCTGTACTTCTGGAAGTCGGCGAAGTGGCTGCGCGGAATCCAGTTACTGCAGCAGGACGTCGCCGGATTCTGGGAGCGCAACGGCTACCACATGTACGGCGATCCGTTCCGCGAGCAGCGCTTCACCGACGACTGACGCCGGGTCGCGGCCGTCTACAGCGTCGTCGCGCAGAAGCCGTCACCCTGGGGAAGTGACGCGGAGATCTCCGGTGACGTCTCGCCGTACAGCGCGGAGAGCATCCCCTTCACCATTCCCCGATCGACTGCGCAGATGACGGGATGTTCGAGTGCAACGTCACCGAACGGACAGTGGTTGTTGATGATGCGCAACTCGTTGTGCCGCTGTTCGGCATGTGCGGCGAAGCCGTGCGCGGTGAGCGCATCGGCAACCGCCGTGAGCGCGGAACGCAGCGAGCGGTGACCCGCCGCGACGTCATCGCCGGTGAGTCCGCTCGCCATCGCTTGGCCGTACTGGCGACCGATGTCCTCGGCCATCGCCTCGGCCTGTTCGCGCGGAAGCAGATCGAGTGCGCGGCCGAGGAGCGACAAGATGAGATCGTCGCTGCGCACGGGGAAAGCGAGCTCGGCGGTGTCGGCGGCAATGCGGTACCGCTTCGACGGTCGTCCCGCGCCCGTCTTGCCCGTGCGCTCCACGGACACCTCGACGTAGCCGCCGGCGGCGAGTTTGTCGAGATGGTGTCGGGCGACGTTGGGGTGTAACGCGAATCGGTCGGCAACCTGGGCCGCGGTCACGCCGTCGTCGGTGTCGCGCACGAAGAGATAAACGGCCCGACGCGTCGGATCACCGAACGCGGACGTGATCGCCGACACGGTCGCCGTGAAGGCTCCGTTCGGCACGGGCTTGCTTGCACCTTGCAGACTCTGCACGGAGGCCACACCGTTAGCCTACCGAACACCACATGAGCACCTTGACCCCCGAACTCGTCATCGACGCGCTGCGTCCCGTTCACGATCCGGAATTGCACCGATCGATCGTCGATCTCGACATGGTGCGTGACATATCGATCAACGGTGGAGCTGTCGCGCTCACGGTCACGTTGACGATCGCCGGTTGTCCGCTGCGCAACGAGATCCAGAAGCGCGTCGACGACGCACTGGTGAAGCTGCCCGGGGTCGAATCGGTGGCGCTCAATTTCGGCGTCATGACCGACGAGCAGCGTGCCGCCCTGCGGGAGAAGTTGCACGGATCCCCGGCGGCGACGGCGGGCTCATCCCCGGCACAGGGTCACGCCCAGGGTCGTGCGATTCCGTTCGCCAAGCCCGGCTCGCGAACCCGGCCGTTGCTCATCTCGTCGGGCAAGGGAGGTGTGGGCAAGAGCAGCGTGACGACGAATCTTGCCGTTGCTCTCGCGGCGGCCGGTTACAGCGTCGGTGTCGTCGATGCCGACATTTACGGGTATTCGATCCCGCGCATGCTCGGCGCCGATCGCGAGCCCACGGTCATCGACCAGATGTTGCTGCCACCCGAGGCGTACGGCGTGAGGTGCATCTCCATCGGATACTTCGTTCCCGAAGGTCAGGCGGTCGTGTGGCGCGGCCCGATGTTGCACAAAGCGCTCGAGCAGTTCCTCACCGACGTTTTCTGGGACGAGCCCGATTTCCTGCTCATCGACATGCCCCCCGGTACCGGTGACATT
>CAZIME010000033.1:0-15964 GCA_964540395.1 uncultured Bifidobacterium sp. | reverse complement strand
AATCGGCGACCAGAACTACGGCGAGGGGTCGTCGCGCGAACATGCGGCCATGGAGCCGCGCTTCCGCGGCGGCGTCGTGATCTTCGCCCGCTCGTTCGCCCGCATCCACGAAACGAACCTGAAGAAGCAGGGACTCGTGCCGTTGACGTTCGCCGATCCGAAGACGTACGACCTCATCGAGGAGAACGATCGAATCAGCGTGCTCAACCTGCCGCCCGTTCCCGACACGCCGGTGAAGTGCCGCATCACGAAGCCCGACGGGAGCACGATCGAGTTCGACGCGACGCACACCTTCAGCCCCGAACACGTCGAGTGGTTCAAGGCCGGCAGTGCGCTGAACATCGTCCGACAGAAAGTCGGACGAAAGTAAGTACCTCCGAATTTCCACGTTTGGCGCGCATCGTCGAGCCGAACGTGCACGAACACAGATCGTGCGAGGCGCGCGTCAGCGCGTCACGCACGCATAGACACGTCGGACGAAAGCAAACACGTCGGTACAAAGGGAGAGGCCCCGCCTGAGCGGGGCCTCTGCAACCTTGCCACTCGGATGGGGGACCCGAGATTGGCTGATGCGATCCGACATGGGGGACATCGACGATCGCGTTGTGACTCCATTGTGGGGCGTCCTCCACCCAGCAGTCAAGGCGAAGGGACAGATACTCATCATCGTTTTTTGAGATAGCCTGACCGCCGATGTCGCTCCTCTCTCTCACCCCCCGACATCTCGAGATCCTCGTCGCCGTTGATGAGCACGGGTCGATCTCCGCCGCGGCGCGGGCCCTTGCCACGGCCCAGAGCAACGTGTCGGCACACCTCGCCCGACTCGAGGCCGAAGTTGGGGTGACGCTGTTCGACCGCACGTCCGGTCGCCTCACCGACGAGGGTGGACTCGTCATCGCCCGTGCGCGGCGGATACTCGGCGAGTTCGCCGACCTTGCCGCCGACATTCCCGACGATGACGCGCCGGTCACCGGCGACATGAGACTCGCGTGCATCGGCACCACGGCACGCTGGCTGATGCCCCGACTCCTCCCGCGCATCGCCACTGCACACCCGGGGGTTCACGTGACGATCTTTGAAGCGGGCACGTCGAGCCTTCTTCCCCGTCTCGTCGACGGTGATTTCGACGCCGCCATCGTTCACCTTCCCGTCGAAGAGCCCGAACTCGAAGTCATCCCGCTGTTCGCCGAGGACCTCATGCTGCTCGTGCACACGAGGCACGAATGGGCGCAGCGTGATTCGATCACGATGGCCGAGTTGTCGCAACACCCAGTGTTGTTGCCACCCCGAGGCAGCGCGATGCGTCGCATCCTCGAACGTGCCGCTGCGGCTCAACAGTGCACGCTCATTCCGCAAGCCGAAATCGACGGTGTGCGTCTGCTCACGTCACTCGCCTTCGACGGCTTCGGTCCGGCCGTCGTTCCGGCGACGGCAATTCCGAATTGGCTGAAGGGCGATTTCCGTCGCGTGGCAATTCCCGACTTGCCGCGTCGCGCCGTCGGTTGGGCACGTCGTCGCCGCCCCGCCCCCACGCGCCAGGCACGTGCGGTGAAGATGATGGCACTCGACATCGTCGGTCGCAGTGGTCCGCGTCAGCCGGGCGTGCACGTCGGCAGCGACGCATTTCCCCTCGCGCGGCGCTGACTCCCGCATCGCGGGCGCCGAGGTCTAGTCTCGCACCGTGACCTTCACCGTCGAAGGCGTGCGACTGCAGAACAAGGTGCCCGGTGCGGCGAGTGCCCGGGTGCGGCGACTTCCCCGCACGGATCGCACCGTCGTGTGGGTCGAGGTCGAGGACTCCGTCCATAAGGGTGCCCTGTCGGCCGAAGCGTCGCACGTCATCACGAAGGCAACGGTTCTCGCCCTCGAGAAGCGTCTTCCGCTCGTCTTGTGCATCGCCTCCTCGGGCGCCGACATCGTCGAGGGCATCCCGGCGTTGCACGGCTGGGGCCAGGCTGCACGGGCGATCAGCGACTGTTCGGGCGTCGTACCGACGGTCGCCATCGTCAACGGTCCCGCGGTATCCGGACCCGCATTGCTCATCGGGCTGTGCGACTTCGTCGTCATGACGAAGCCGTCGTACGCGTTCGTCGCGGGACCGACGATGGTCGCACAGTTCACCGGCATCACCGTGAGCAACGAGGAACTCGGCGGGGCCGATTCACACATGCGACACAGCGGTGTCGCGAGTTTCGTCGCCGACGATCTCGACTCCGCTCTCGACTACGTCGAGGACGTGCTCACTTACCTGCCGTCGCACGTCGATGAAGTGCCCGCGTCACTCCCCTGTGACGACCCAGTCGACCGACTCGTCCCCGAGGCGGGCGAGCTCATTCCCGCTTCGTCGACGGGCAGTTACGACGTGCGCGACGTCATAGCGGCCGTCGTCGACGACGGCGTCTACCTCGAGCCGCGTGCCCGGTGGGCCAACAACCTCGTCACTGCTTTTGCGACCATCGGCGGGCGACCGATCGGCATCGTCGCGAACCAGCCGCTGGCTCTCGCCGGAACCCTCGACATCCCGGCGTCACAAAAGGCGGCGCGGTTCGTTGCGCTGTGCGACGCATTCAACCTGCCGATCGTCACACTCGTCGACACACCCGGGTTCTACCCCGGTAAGGATCTTGAGTGGCGCGGGATGATTCGCCACGGCGGGCAACTCGTCTTTGCATATGCGAGAGCAACCGTGCCACGGATCTGCGTCATCCTGCGCAAGAGCTACGGCGGCGCCTACATCGTCATGGACTCCAAGAAGATGGGCAACGACGTGTGCCTGGCATGGCCGGTTGCCGAACTCGCCGTCATGGGTGCCGGCCAGGCAGCAGCCATTCTCCAGCGCCGGGCGACCCCCGAGGAGCGCCTGGCGTTCGAGAAGGACTACACGGAGCGCCTCCTCAATCCCTACGTCGCCGCCGAGCGGGGATTCGTCGATGCAGTCATCGACCCCGCAGAGACGCGCCGCGAGATCGCCGGCGCACTGGCGATGCTCGCCGACAAGCGCGAACGTATCCCCGCGCGCAAGCACGACAATTCGCCGCTGTAGGTCGACGACTAGCGTGGGCGCGTCGGGAGAGGAAGCTCCCGGCACCGACATGGGTTTCGAGAAGGAAAGGCCTCACGATGGCTGACACGATCACGATCATTGACGACCGCACGGGGAAAAAAGTCACCATCCCGATCGTGGACAGCACGTTTGCATCGAGCGGTCTACGCGAACTCGACCCCAACCTGCGGATGTACGACCCCGCATACCTCTCCACTGCCGCGTGCCGCTCGGCCATCACCTACCTCGACGGTGATGCGGGCATCCTCCGCTATCGCGGCTACCCCATCGAACAGCTCGCCGAGAAGTCCACGTACCTCGAAGTCGCCTACCTGCTGCTCAATGGGGATCTACCCAACGAGGCCCAGCTCACCCAGTGGAAGCACGACGTCACGCACCACACGATGATTCACGAGAACATGCGCAAGCGGTTCGTCGACGGCTTCCACTACGACGCTCACCCGATGGGCATGTTCGTCTCGGCCCTCGCCGCACTCGGCACGTTCTACCCCGGCGCCAAGGACGTCTTCGACGATGCGACGCTGGACAAGCAGATCCTGCGCCTCATCGCCAAGAGTCCGACGATCGCGGCAATGTGTTACCGCTTCAGTACGGGACTGCCTTTCGTCTCACCGAACAACTCGCTCGACTTCGCGGCGAACTTCCTGAACATGATGTTCCGCATCGGCGACGACTTTGCCGTCGACCCGGTGCTCGCCAAGGCAATGGATCTCCTGTTCATCCTCCATGCCGACCACGAGCAGAACTGCGGCACCACCGCGATGCGCGTCGTCGGCTCGTCGAACGCCGATCCGTACAGCGCGTCGGCCGCCGCGGCATCCGCCCTCTACGGTCCTCTGCACGGTGGTGCGAACGAAGCCGTCGTGCGCATGCTCGCAGAGATCGGCTCGCTCGAGAACGTTCCCGCATTCATCCAGTCGGTGAAGGATGGCAAGGGCCGCCTCATGGGTTTCGGTCACCGCGTGTACAAGAACTACGACCCGCGGGCGAAGATCATCAAGAAGGCGGCATACGACGTGTTCGAACGCACCGGGAAGAACCCGCTGCTCGACATCGCACTGAAGCTCGAGGAAGTCGCCCTCAGCGACGAGTACTTCGTGAAGCGCAAGTTGTATCCGAACGTCGACTTCTATTCGGGCCTCATCTACCAGGCACTCGGATTCCCCGTCGACATGTTCACCGTGCTGTTCGCCATTCCGCGTACCGCGGGTTGGCTCGCGCACTACTCCGAACTGCTGAAAGACCCGGAGCAGAAGATCAGCCGTCCGCGCCAGTTGTACACCGGCGCGGACGTTCGTGACTACGTTCCGATGTCCGCTCGCAAGTAAGTCTTACGACTTCATCTTCTCCTGCAAGCGGCGGTCGATCGCCGAGAGGAACTCCTCCGTCGTCAGCCACGGCTGATCCTTGGAGATGAGCAGAGCGAGATCCTTCGTCATCTCACCGGCTTCCACAGCCTCGATGCACACCCGCTCGAGCGTGTCGGCGAACTCGGTGACCTTCGGCGTGTTGTCGAGCTTGCCGCGGTGTGCGAGACCGCGCGTCCAGGCGAAGATCGATGCGATCGGGTTCGTCGACGTCTTCTTCCCGGCCTGGTGATCGCGGTAGTGGCGCGTGACGGTTCCGTGCGCCGCCTCGCTCTCGAGGACGCGACCGTCGGGAGTCGTGAGCACCGAGGTCATGAGACCGAGTGAACCGAAGCCCTGCGCGACGACGTCGGACTGGACGTCACCGTCGTAGTTCTTGCATGCCCACACGTAGCCACCTTCCCAGCGCAACATGCATGCGACCATGTCGTCGATGAGACGGTGTTCGTACGTGAGACCCTGCTTCTCGAACTCGGCCTTGAACTCGGCGTCGAAGACCTCCTGGAAGAGGTCCTTGAACTGGCCGTCGTACGCCTTGAGGATCGTGTTCTTCGTGCTCAGGTACACCGGGTACTTGCGCTGCAACCCGTAATTGAACGAAGCACGGGCGAAGTTGCGGATCGATTCGTCGTAGTTGTACATGCCCATGGTGACGCCGGAACCCTTGAACTTTGCGATCTCCATTTCGACCGGCTTGCCACCGTCGTCGGGGACGTACGTGAGGGTGACCGTTCCCGGGCCGGGAACCTTCCAGTCGGTGGCGCGGTACTGGTCGCCGTGCGCGTGACGACCGATGACTATCGGCTTCGACCAGTGCGGAACGAGACGCGGCACGTTGCGGATGATGATCGGCTCGCGGAACACGACGCCGTCGAGGATGTTGCGAATCGTGCCGTTCGGCGACTTCCACATCTTCTTCAGGTTGAACTCCTTCACGCGCGCCTCGTCGGGCGTGATCGTGGCGCACTTGACGCCGACGCCGTACTTGAGGATGGCGTTCGCGGAATCGATCGTCACCTGGTCGTCGGTCTTGTCGCGGTACTCGATGCCGAGGTCGTAGTAGTCGAGCTCGATATCGAGGTACGGGAAGATGAGGCGGTCTTTGATGAAGGCCCAGATGATGCGGGTCATTTCGTCGCCGTCGAGATCGACGACGGGCGTGGCTACCTTGATTTTCGTCATACTTGTATCATACTTGTCTATGGACTGCGGGTGGGATTCCCAGCAGCAGGAATTGCGCGCCCGCGCCCGTGACGTCGCCCGCAGAGGCGTAGAACGTTTCGGGAGATGGAACGATTCGTGGATCAACGGCAACGTACGGGACTTCTCCCGCGTACTCGCCACAGAGGGCTTCATCGGCATGACGTGGCCACGCGAGTTCGGCGGTGGCGGGCATTCCCCGATTGACCGACTCATCGTCGGGGAGGAGCTCATCGCCGCGGGCGCACCGATCGGCGGCATGTGGTTCGCCGATCGACAGATGGGCCCCGCGCTCATCGCGTTCGGATCGGACGAGCAACGCCGACGTTTCCTGCCCGGAATTCTCGCCGGTGAGACCACGTGGTGCATCGGAATGAGCGAGCCCGACGCGGGTAGCGACCTCGCCAACCTCGCAACGACTGCCGAACGTGCCGGCGATGACTGGGTGATCAACGGTCGCAAGGTGTGGACGAGTTTCGGTGAGGTCGCCGACTACTGCTATCTCATCTGTCGCACCTCGCGCGGCGACGCACCGCACCACGGCATCAGCGAAATCATCGTGCCGATGGACACACCGGGCATCACCGTGCGACCGATCCGTGACATGACGGGTAACGAACACTTCTGTGAGGTGTGGTACGACGACGTGCGCGTCCCGGCGACGAACCTCGTCGGCGTCGAAGGCGGTGCCTTCCGCCAGACGATGCGGCAGCTCGAGCACGAGCGCGGCGGCATCGATCGACTCGTGTCGAATCACGCGGTGTACCTGCGCGCCCGCGATGTCGTCGACCGCTCTAATCCCCTCGTGCGCCAGGAAATCGCGCGACTGGAGACGATGTATGCGATCGGTCGCCTGCTCGTCGCGCGCGAGGCACTCGGCCAGGCCCCGGCCGGCTTCTCGGCGGCGACGAAGTGCGCCTGCACGGAACACGAACAGGCGGTTGCGTCGTTTGTCGCCCGCGCCTTCGGCCCTGCAGCGCTGTTGTGGGACGACATCGGTCGCGGAGTGTGTTACGCGCCCGCGTACACGATCATGGGCGGAACGTCCGATGTGATGCGCAACATCGTCGCCGAACGCGTTCTCGGCCTGCCGCGGTAGCGCCGAGAGGTAGTTTGCGGAGGTGGCCACCGATCCGCTCACGCTGAGCACGCGGATCCTCGAGTCCGGCGTCATCGACGAAGCGATCAACCGCGTCGACGGAACTCTCTGGGAGTTGCGCGACGGGCTGGCGATCGTCGAAGGATTCAGTCACTGCGTCGTCCTGCGCACCGAGGACGGCCTCATGTGCTTCGACACCTCGGGCGTCAACGGCGGAGCGGCGGCCATCGACGGCATCAGGCGCTGGTCAAAGGAGCCGGTCTCGCACATCGTCTACACGCACGGCCATGCCGACCACGTCGGTGGTAGCGGTGCCTTCCGTGCCGACGCGCAGAGCGCCGGACATCCGACACCGAAGGTGTTCGCCCACCGCGGGGTGCTCGCCCGACTCGACCGCTACGCCGCGACGAGCGACTTCAACCTGCTCATCAACCAGCGCCAGTTCGGCGGCATCCGCCCGGGCACGGGTCTGCACATCGGCGCCGCTGCAAACGCACCGACGTTCCTGCCCGCCGACACGATGCGCCCGGACATGACGTTCGACGACGTTCTCGATCTCACGATCGGCGACCTCACGATCGAGATGCACCACGACCGCGGCGAAACCGACGACCACCTGTGGGCGTGGCTCCCCGATCGCAAGTGGCTGATGTGCGGCGACTTCTTCACGTGGTTCTTCCCCAACGCAGGAAACCCGCAGAAGGTGCAGCGATACCCGCTCGAGTGGGCACGTGCCCTGCGGCGCATGGCCACCGTGCAGCCGGAGTTGCTCGTACCCGCGCACGGGCTGCCGATCGAGGGTCGCGAACGCATCGCGGTCGCTCTCGACAACGTCGCCCGCACACTCGAGGATCTCGTCGCCGCCGTGCTCTCGATGATGAACGACGGCGCATCACTCGACGACATCGTGCACACCGTGCGGGTGTCCGAAGACATGCTCGCGCTGCCGTACCTGCGACCTTTCTACGAC
The DNA here is from genome assembly GCA_964540395.1 of uncultured Bifidobacterium sp. GTDB lineage: Bacteria > Actinomycetota > Acidimicrobiia > Acidimicrobiales > Ilumatobacteraceae > F1-60-MAGs027. Next base: position 8,264 of record CAZIME010000033.1, on the reverse strand, counting down.
GAGCCGGAATTCGTCGTGCGCAACATCTGGCGCCTGTACGGCGGCTGGTGGGACGGTGCGGCGTCACGACTGAAGCCGGCACCCGACGCAGTGCTCGGCCGCGAAGTGTCCGCTCTTGCCGGCGGACCGGACGTGCTCATTGCCCGAGCGAAAGGAATCGCCGAGGACGGTGATTTGCGGCTCGCCTGCCACCTTGCCGACTTCGCGGCATGGGCGGCACCGGACAACGCCGCCATCCACGAGCGCCGCGCCCAGATCTACATGATGCGACGTGACGCCGAAATGTCACTGATGGCCAAGGGCATCTTCATGGCTGCCGCCCGCGACTCCGAACGCGTCGTCGGCGAACCGAAATAGTCGTCGAATGGCGACGCACGACCCTGGTGGGCGTGACGGGACTCGAACCCGGGACCTCCACCATGTCAAGGTGGCGCTCTAACCAACTGAGCTACACGCCCGAAAGCGCCCTCAGCCTACAAGGGACGCAGACGCAGTGAGACCTCGTTGGCGAGCAGGCGTCCGGCGCGGGTGAGCACGATCCGGTCCCCCGCCACGGTGACGAGACCCTCGAATTCGGCACGATCGTCTTCGCTCAACGCACCGATCGGTACGCCGTCACGGGTGCGCAGTGCGAGCTGCAACCGCTCAAGACTGCGCGTCGCATCGTCGAGCACCTCATGGCTCGACTCGGCCGACTCACCGGCTTCGATGAGATCGACGTAGCGGTCGGGCGTGCGCACGTTCCATGCCCGACGCCCGTTGCGGTGTGCGTGTGCGGCGCTGCCGAAGCCGGCGTAGTCGCCGCCACTCCAGTACACGGCGTTGTGCCGGCACTCGTGACCCGGGCGAGCCCAGTTGGAGATCTCGTAGGAAAACAGTCCGCGTTCAGCGAGGAGATCGTCGGCGCGCTCGTACTTGTCGGCGAGGTCGTCGTCGTTCGGATGGCGTGCCGGAGTCGTGGCGAGAGCGGTTCCTGCCTCGACGGTGAGCCCATATGCAGACACGTGCGGTACGTCGAGACCCGCAATCGTCGACACCGTCTGCGACCAGTCGTCGAGCGTCTCGCCCGCCGCGCCGTAAATGAGGTCGACGTTGAACGTCGCCAGTCCCGACTCGTGCACAGCTTCGATCGCCGCCACCACGTTGCGCGGCACATGTGTGCGTCCGAGACTGACGAGCACGTGTTCGCGGGTCGACTGCACGCCGATGCTCACCCGTGACACGCCTCCCCCGCGGTACGTCGCGAGAAGATCGCCAGTGACGTCGTCGGGATTGCATTCGACGGTGAATTCAGCGTCGGATTCGCGGGGAATCTCGGCGAGGACGTCCATGAGCAGCGACGGATCGACGCGGGTTGGTGTGCCACCGCCGACGAAGATCGTGCGCGCCGTCGGGAGTCCTCCTTCCCGCGCGCGACGGATCTCCGTGCGCAACGCACCGAGATACCGCTCGATGAGATGGTCGCGATCGGTGAACGTGGCGAACGCGCAGTAGTCGCACTTGTGGCGACAGAACGGAACGTGGACGTACACACCGAAACCGATGTCTGCAGCGGGCGCGAGGATCGACCAGGTCACACGCGCTCAGTTACACGACCCGGTCACACGACTCTGTCACACCGGCTCGATGTCACTGACCCGATGACACTGGCTCAGTGACACTGCCTCGGTCACGAGGTGGGCGGCACGAAGACCAGCCCGAGGCTGGCGAGGCGCGCCGGCACCTCGTCGACGCTGACGTCGAGCATCACCGCGATCGCCCGGATGTCGTGTGCCCGCACGGTGATCACCTTGCCGTTGAAGTCCTGTCGCTGCACCTGGATCATGCGCAGGAACTTTTCGAGCATCGAGAACTGGGCCCCCTGCATCTGACCGAGCTTGGCGACGTCGATGCGCAACTTACCCTGTGTCTCACCCGATCCGGGTGCGATGTCGCGCACGTCGCGCGGCAGGAGTTGGTCGATCGGCACACCATAGAAACGCGCGAGACGTTCCATGCGCGGTAGCGACAGGGCGCGCTCGCCGCGCTCGTACGCGCCAAGTACCGACGCCTTGAACTCCTGGTTCGAGTTCGTTTCGACGTCGGTGAGCGCCATGTTCTTCTGCAGACGGATCGAGCGCAGGCGCTCGCCGACGAGGCGATTGAACGGCGAGGATTCGTCGTCGATGTCAGCCATTGCGGTGATTTCCCGTCGTGGAGTGCAGTGAGTCGGAGTTCGGTGAAGTGGAAAGTCGTGTCGAAGCCGCCCGCACGTGACCGAGCAGCGTCGCCGCCACCAGTGTTGCAGTCTCGGCGCGCAGGATCGTGTCACCCAGCGACACGCGGGGAACGTCGTTGCGAATTTCCCCAAATTCGAAGCCGCCTTCGGGGCCGACGATGACGAGTCGCGTCGCCTCCCCCGGTTCGCCACCGTCCGGATCGGCAACCACCGCGCCGGCACGCGAGCACACGTCCGCCAGCGATACGAATTCCTCGACCACGGGCAGACGCGTGCGGCGCGACTGCATCGCTGCCTCGCGTGCGACACGACGCCACTTGTCGAGTTGCCTATCGAGCCGCTCACCGGACCACTTCACGACGGCGCGTCGGGTGGGAAGGAGCGGAACGATGCGGTCGACGCCGAGCTCGGTGAGTTTTTGAACGGCCCACTCCGGCCGGTCGCCCTTCACGGGAACGAAGGCGACGGCAATCTCGTATGCCGGTGGTTGCTCGTGACGAACCACGAACTCGTCACTCGCACCGACGACGAGCTCACCGTGCGACCACTCGGCAAGGCGCCAGTTGCCCGCTCCATCGCTACACGAGACGATCTCGCCGTCGCGCAGACGCAGGACCTTTGCGAGATGATGTTCATCATCGGCTCCGAGGTGCGGAGCATTCAGATCGTCGACGAAGACGTGGGCGGCGGAGTCGCGCAGCGACGATGTCACGTGAACGCCGCCGTCACGAAAATGCGGACTTGATTTTCGACAACAGACCCTCGTCCCCGGCGACAGTCTCACCGCGACTCTCGGCGAAACGGCGCAGGAGATCGCGTTGTTCGGTCGTGAGATCGGTGGGTACAGCAACGACGATCCGCGCCCGCAAGTCGCCCCGCCCGCGCGCACGGCCCGACGATGCGAGTCGCGGCACTCCACGGCCGCGCAGGACGAATTCGCGACCGTGCTGAACACCTCCGGGCACGACGAGCTCTTCGTCACCGTCGAGCGTCGGCAACGTGAGCTTCGTACCGAGAGCCGCCTGTGCGACCGAGATGACGACGTCGGTGACGAGGTCGTCGTCCTCGCGCCGGTAGCGCTCGTGGTCGGCAACCCGTACGTGCACGTAGAGATCTCCGACTGCACCCCCGCGCGGACCGGCCGCACCGCGTCCACCGAGGCGCAGCGTCTGCCCGCCGGCGATGCCGGCGGGAATTTCGACGGTAAGCGTGCGCTCGGCGATCGTGCGACCCTCACCGCGACACGTGCGACACGGCGTCGCGACGATTTCGCCGATGCCGTTGCAGCGTCCGCACGGGCTCGCCGTCACCATCTGACCGAGCATGCTCTGACGTACACGACGCACCTGACCGGTGCCACGACACTCGCTGCACTGCTGCGGCGCGGTACCCGCTTGCGCGCCCGAACCGGCGCAGTCCTCGCAGCGCACGGCGGTGCGCACGGTGAGCTCGTGCTCGCAACCGAACACCGCGTCCTCGAATCTCACGTCGGCGACGACCTCGAGATCCTGACCGCGCGGTGGACCGCTCGGTCCGCGCTGACCACCAAAGGGCGACGCGCCACCGAAGAACGCGTCGAAGATGTCGCCGAAGCCCGCGGTGAACGGATCGCCACCGGCGGCACCCGATCCACCGACGCCGGCTTCACCGAACTGGTCGTAGCGGGCGCGCGACTGCGGGTCGCTGAGCACCTCGTAGGCACGGCTGACTTCCTTGAACTCCTCCTCCGCGGCGGGGTTGTTCGGATTTGCGTCGGGATGCAGCTCGCGGGCGCGCTTGCGGTACGCGCGCTTCAATTCCTCCTGCGACACACCGCGGCCGACGCCGAGCAACTCGTAGAAATCGCGCGCCACGATCAGCCCTCCGACAGTCGTCGGCCGAGCTGGTCACCGACCACCTCGACCGTGGCGAGTGCCTGGGGGTAGTTCATGCGCGTCGGACCGAGCACACCGACGCTGCCCACTCGCGTGCCGTCTCGAACGACGGGCGCGATGACGACCGAGCATGCACTCAGCGGTTCGACACCGTGCTCGGTGCCGATGGCGACGGAGAGCCCGCGGTTGATGAGATCACGTACGAGCGAGACGACGACGTACTGCTGTTCGAGGGTTTCGAGCACCTGGCGCACGACGTCGACGGCGTCGAATGCGTGCGTGAGCGCCGACGCCCCGCCGACGAACACCGACTCATCGGACTCGTGGCGCGGAAGCGCAGCGGCGATCGTCGCAGCAAGCGTCTCGACGTCCGAATCAACACCGTCACCGGTTCTGCGCTCGAAAGCAACATCGGCGATCGCCTTTCCGACCATCGCCTCGGACAACCGTCGGGTGACGGCAATCAACTGGCCGTCGGTCATCGGTGCGGGGAACTCGACGTGCTGGCTCTCGATGATGCCGTTCGCCATAACGGCGACGACCGTGCCGTGGCGCTCCGACAAACCGACGACCTGAACCGAACGCACCTCCGCTCCTACGACGGTCGGGCCGGTGACGACTGCGGTGTAGTTGGTGAGTTGCGACAACAGCAACGACGTGCGGTGCAGAGTCTCTTCGATGCGGAACGATGCAGAGTCGAAGAACGTGCCGACCCGTTCGCGACTCGCCGCATCGAGTCGCCCGACGTCACGCGCCGTAGGTTGGCCCGGCGCGACGCGTCGTCTCTAGATCGGAAGAACGTCGACGTAGAAGCGGTAGCCCTTGTCCGTGGGAACCCGCCCCGCCGACGTGTGCGGTTGGGCGAGGAATCCCTCCTGCTCGAGGTGAGCCATGTCGTTGCGGATCGTCGCCGGGGACACACCCAAACCGGGCATTTTCGCCACGTGACCCGACCCCACGGGTTGCCCCGTGGAGACGTAGTGCTCGATCACGGCCCGAAGGATCGCGATCTTGCGGTCGTCGAGTGCCGAAACGCTCATGGGAGTGACCTCAGGCTACCGATCGGTGCAGGCGCACCCGGAACGCGGTCACGTGCGTGACGGCTTCTTCCCGCTCTCGCCCGACGTTCCGGTGACGAGTTGGTACCGGCGCAACGACTCGTTTCGCTCCGTCGAGTGATCGACGATCGGCGCCACGTAACCGGCGGGAATGCCGCCCGGTGCGAGATGCGGCTCGTGCACGAAACGATCGGCGACGTCGACGATCTCGGGCACCCATGCACGCACGTACGCTCCGTTCGGATCGAACTTCTCCGCCTGCATCGCGGGGTTGAAGATGCGGAAGTACGGCGCTGCGTCGGTTCCCGTTCCCGCGGTCCACTGCCACCCGTGGTTGTTCGACGCAATGTCGCCGTCGACGAGATGTCGCATGAAGTGGCGCGCACCCCATTGCCACGGCAGATGCAGATCCTTCACGAGGAAACTCGCCACGATCATCCGCACGCGATTGTGCATCCACCCGGTGGCGAGCAGCTGACGCATGCCCGCATCGACGATCGGATACCCGGTGCGACCCGAACACCACGCGGCGAATCGCTTCTTTGCCCGCGCATCGGTGTCGACCGGCATCGCGTTCATTTTCGGCTGCAGGTTGTTCCACGCCGTGGTGGGCTGATGGTGGAGCACGTCGGCATAGAACTCGCGCCAGCACAACTCGCTGCGGTAATGGTCGTGGTTCGGATTCGGGTGCAACTCGGCGAGCAGTTGGCGCGGATGCAGCGTTCCGAACCGCAGGTACGGCGAGAGCATGCTGCACCCGTCACGGTCGGGGAAATTGCGCTCCTCCTTGTACCGCGAGAGAGCATCGGCAGCGAAGTGCTCCCAGCGCTTCCATGCCGCGGCTTCTCCGGCGGCGGGCAGGTCGGCATCGACGTGCGGGTCGGCGGGCACGCCGTCACTGGCCACGTCGGGCGCACCGCGAAGGTCGGGGTTCGCCGGTACGGCGAGCGGCTCGCGCCAGCCCACCGCGTTCCAACCGCGCGAAAACGGGGTGAACACGGCGTACGGCGTGCCGTCGGGCTTGCGCACCGTGCCCGGCTGTACGGCGTACGGGGTGCCGACGCGCTCGAAGCGCGCACCGATACCCGCAAGTCGCTGCGCAACGTCGTCGTCCCGACGCGACCCGTACGGCGCGAAGTCGCCGCTCACGGTGACGAGGTCGGCGCCGACTTTGCGCGCCACCTGCGGTACGACGTCACGCGGGTCGCCGTGGCGCACGACGAGCGTGCCTCCGAGTTGAATGTCGAGGTCGCGCAACGTGCGGTACATGAACGCAAGTCGGGCCGCGCCGGAGCGCTCAAGAAAAACGGGGTCGAGCACGAACAACGGAGTCGTCGTTCCGTGCGCGAGTGCCGCTGCGAGCGCCGGGTGATCGGCGACGCGCAGGTCGCGACGGAACCACATCACCGCGCCGGTCATGGGGCGAAACTACTTCCGACGCAGCGCGACGACTGCAACGCAGAGCAGACAAATGACACCGCCGTAGGCCATCGACCACTCGAGCGACACGTAGTCGGCGATGAGTCCGGTGATCGGCCCGCCGATCGGCGTGCTGCCGAGGAAGGCGACCGCGGTGAGCGCGAGCAGTCGGCCGCGCATGTCGGGCGGCGATTCCTGTTGGGAGATCGCGCTCCCCGCGGCGATCATCGCCGCTCCGGCGGCTCCGAGCGGCAGGCAGATGATCAGGGCGACGACGAGCGACGGTGCGAACGCGACGGCGATGTTGCACACGCCGAGCAAAAGGACGTTGCCCGCGAACCAGCGCAGCGTCACCCGACCGAGCCGCGCCGTGACGAGGGCCCCGACGATGCTGCCGATTCCCGTGACGGTGAGCAGGTAGCCGAACGCGGCACCCGCTCCCCACTTCACGTCGGCGAGTTTCGGGAACACGACCTGGTAGTTGAAGGCGAACGTGCTGACAATGACGTTGACCGAGAACATCGTCGCGAGCACGCGGTTGTTGCGCACGAAACGCAGCACGTCACGCACCGGTGATCCGCCGGCGGGGCGTTTCACCGCAGGGATCATCTCGCCGCGCCGCAGGCCGACGACGCCCCAGATCATCGCCGCGAACGAGACACCGTTGATGATGAACAGCCACGACGTTCCGAGCGGCCCGATGAGCAGCGCGGCGAGGGCGGCTCCGAACACGCGCGAACCCGTCATGACGGCGGTGTTCAGCGACATCGCGTTGGCCACTTGATCGTGTGGCACGAGTTCGGTGATGAGACCGCGCCGGGCGGGATTGTCGATCGCCCCGACGACTCCGAGGAACAGCGACAGCGCGTCCACGACGGGCAAATTCACCCAGCCGGCGCGATCGACCATGCCGAGCGTGAGCGCCTGGACGGCAAGCAGGACCTGCGTCCACAGCATGATCGTGCGGCGGTCGTAGCGGTCGGCGAACGCCCCCGCCCACGTTCCGAGGAGCAGCATCGGCAGGAACTGGAATGCGACCGTGTAGCCCAGATCGGATGCCTTGCCCGTGAGTCGGTACACGAGGTATGCCGTTGCCGTGAGTTGCAACCACGACCCGATGCTCGACAGCAGCAACCCGGCGAAATACAGCCGCGGGTTGTACTGACGCAAAGAGCGGAACGTGCCGCCGCGCTTCATCGACTCTCCGTGACCCTGCGCCTCGTTCGTTACGGGCAGCGTCGTCTCAGTCATCGAGCTTCAGTGCCGAGATGAACACGTCGCCGGGCACCTCCACGCGCCCGATCGCCTTCATCTTCTTCTTGCCTTCCTTCTGCTTCTCGAGCAGTTTGCGTTTGCGGGAGATGTCGCCGCCGTAGCACTTTGCGAGCACGTCCTTGCGCTTGGCCTTCACGGTTTCGCGGGCAATGACCTTGCCACCGATGGCCGCCTGGATCGGCACGTCGAACATCTGCCGCGGAATGAGCTCCTTCAACTTCTCACACATCCGCTTGCCGTAGTCGTAGGCCTTGTCGCGGTGGACAATGGTGCTGAAGGCGTCCGCGGGGATCGCATTGAGCAGCATGTCGACACGCACGAGATCGGACTCGCGGTACCCGTTCAGCTCGTAGTCGAGGCTCGCGTAGCCCTGCGAGCGGCTCTTCAGCTGGTCGAAGAAGTCGACGACGACTTCGGCGA
>CAZIME010000032.1:0-17387 GCA_964540395.1 uncultured Bifidobacterium sp. | reverse complement strand
AGCAACTCGGCGGCGACCGCATCTGCAGCCGCACCGGCTCGCGCGAGAGCGGCGATCTCGGCGGCGTCCTTCACCGCGCGCAACGCCACCATGACCGCCGACGCGGCCGACCACGTCACGTTCGCCAGACGGCGCTGTGCGTCGAGCACGAACCGCGCCCACATCTGGTCACCGACGGCGACCGTGCGCGCACCGGCGAGTGCATCAACGACGATCGTCATCGGATCCTGCGTTTCACCCCACGCGACGAGGTCGAACACGTCGGCATGGTGTTCGACTCGCGGTGCTTCTAGACCGGGAACGACGAGTACGCACGGTCCGTCGCGGCGCACGACGAGCGCAGTGAGGCGTTCGAGCGGCATCGCGTCGTACCCGATGAGATACGGCATGTCACGACCGACGGAGAGCAGCAACGCATCGACGCCGGCCGATGCCATTTCGGCCCGCGCCCGACCGATGCGTTCGCGATAAGTTGCGGCGGAGGTGGCGTGTCTCGTCATGCGCTGCGGGCGAGACGTCCCGATTCGTAGTCGCGGAATGCCTGGATGATCTCCTCGCGCGAGTTCATGACGAATGGACCGTAGCGAACGACCGGTTCACCGAGCGGCTGACCGCCGAGGATGAGCGCCTGCGCGCGCTCACCGGCGGTGAGACGGATCATGCCCGTCGAACGCTCGAACACGAGCATGTCACCCGAGGCACCGCGGTGACCGTTGGCCTGCAACTCGCCGTCGAACACGTGCACGAGGGCAGTGTGGCCGTCACCCGGCATCCATTCGACGACGTCACCGCTCTCGAGCGTGGCATGTGCGTACGTCATCGGCGACGTCGTCTCGACCCCGCCGCGGGTTCCCATGACGTCACCGGCGACGACGCGCAACGTTCCGCCGTTGGCGAGGTCGCGTTGCGGAATGTCGTGGGCGTCGTAGCCCTGGTACCGCGGCGGGATCATCTTCGCCCGAGCGGGCAAGTTCACCCACAACTGGAACCCGTGCATCCGGCCACCGGACTGCTGGAAATCACTGGTCGGCAACTCGCTGTGGACGACTCCTGCGCCGGCGGTCATCCACTGGACACCACCCGGGCGGATCGTGGCGACTGCACCGGTCGTGTCACGGTGCTCCATCGCACCGGCAAGGAGATACGTGACGGTTTCGAATCCGCGGTGCGGATGTTCCGGTGCACCGATCGCCTTGCCCGGCTCGTACTCGACCGGACCCATCTCATCGAGCAGGAGGAACGGATCGATGTGGTCGACGGCGGGTGTCGGGAACGGACGTCGTACGACGAAGCCGCCGCCCTCGACTGTGCGCTGTGCGGTGATCACCCGCTGGAGTGGACGAAGCGCTGCGGTCATTTGCGCATCAACACTGGCAGACCGACGGGAACGGGTGCGATGACGGGCGCGGTGACACCGGCGTGATCTGCGGCACTGCGGGCGTGGTAACTCGAGCGCGTGAGCGGACTCGCTTCGACGTGGTTGATGCCCCAGCGTCGACCCATCTCGCGGTAGTCGGCGAACTCGTCGGGGCCGACCCAGCGAGCGACGGGAAGATGCTCGGCGCTCGGGCGCAAGTACTGCCCGATCGTCACGATCGACACGCCGACGGCGGCGAGGTCCGCGAGCAGTTCGTTCACCTCGTCGCGTGTCTCGCCGAGACCGACCATGAACCCCGACTTCGTCACGAGCCCGGCATGACGTGCGCGGGCGAGCACCGACAAGCTGCGTGCATATCCGGCCGAAGGTCGCACGATGCGCTGCAATCTCGCGACCGTCTCAACGTTGTGGTTGAGCACGTCGGGTCGTGCGGCGAAGATGACCGACAACGACTCGTCGTCACCTTTCGCATCGGAGATCAGCGTCTCGACGCGCGTCCCCGGACGACGCTCGCGGATCGCCGCGATACAGCGCGCGACGTGGGCCATGCCGCCGTCGGGAAGATCGTCGCGGGCGACCATCGTGAGCACCGCGTGGGTGAGGTTCATGCGTTCGACGGCCGTGGCAACGCGCTGCGGTTCGTCGGCGTCGGGCGCCTCCGGACGGCGCGTGTCGACGAGACAGAAGCCGCACGCACGCGTGCAGCGCTCGCCGAGGACCATCATCGTGGCGGTGCCGTCGCTCCAGCACTCCGACAAATTCGGACAACCGGCTTCCTCGCACACCGTGACGAGGTGCAGGTCGCGCAAGGTCTTCTGCGTTGCGAGCACACCGGCATCGATCCGCACGTGCGGGCGCAGCCACTCGGGTTTGCGCTCGGTGATGTGCATTCCGACGACGTCGGGCTCGTAGTCCCAGGCGACGTCACAACGATCGTCGTCACCGTCAGCCCATCGTTCGGCCGCAAGACGGGCGACCACGTCGACGACCTCGCGCATCGTGACGTCGATGCCTTCCTCGTGCAGCGACGTCACGGGCCACTCCCCGATCCCGCACGGCACGATGTGCTCGCGCATGTACGCGAGATCGGTCGACACGTTGAGCGCGAATCCGTGCATCGTGCGCCGCGGTGTCGCACCGCGCGCTACGCGCACTCCCACCGCACAGATCTTGCGCGCACGGTCGCCGTCGGGATCGAGCCACACGCCCGGGTAGCCGTCCTTGCGTCCCGCGCCCCGTACGCCGAGCTCGGCAAGCGTGTCGATGACGAGTTGCTCGACCGCACACACGTACGCAGTGACATCGGCCGGCGACGAGTCGCCGTGCTTGCCCGGCAGGTTGATGATCGGATACCCGACGAGTTGGCCGGGACCGTGGTACGTGACGTCACCGCCACGACGAACGGCAACGAGCTCGGCTCCGACTTCGTGGGGATTGCACAACAGGTTGCGGGCGAGGTCGGCCGACGCACCGTGGGTGAATACGTGCGGGTGCTCGAGCAGCAACAGATGATTGCGCGTGGATCGGTCGATGAGACCGTATTGCAGCCCGAGCGCGTCCCGGTAGGCGACGCGGCCGAGCCAGCGGACGTGCATCAGAACTCCGCGGACCAGTCCTGGGTCTCGAGAATCTGCTTGACGCGACGCAGGAAGTTGGCCGCGTACGCGCCGTCGAACGCGCGGTGATCCCAGCTCATCGCCAGGTGACCGACGGGATGGATCGCAATGCCCTCACCGCCGTCGGCGTTGGCGACGACGACAGGCTTGCGCACAATCGCGTCGGTGCTGAGAATCGCCACCTGCGGCTGGTTGATGATCGCCATCGTGAGCACCGAACCGGCCGAGCCGTTGTTCGAGATGGTGAACGTTCCGCCCTGAATTTCGTCGGGGCTGAGTTTGCGTGCGCGGGTGCGGTTGGCGAGGTCGTTGATCTCGCGGGCGATGGCTCGGATGCGCTTGCTCTCGGCACTACGGATGACGGGCACGAGCAGACCCTCGTGGTCGAGATCGACGGCGATGCCGAGGTCGACGTACTTGTGCACGACGAGCGTTTCACCGTCGATGCTCGCGTTGAGGTGCGGGTACTCCGCGAGCGCATCAATGATCGCACGCGAGATGAACGGCAGATACGTGAGCGAGAATCCCTCGGCAGCGAGGAACGCCGCCTTGTGCGCCGAACGCGCGCGATCGACGTTCGCGTAGTCGACTTCGACGACGCTGAACGCGTGCGGAGCGACGCTCTTGCTCATCACCATGTGACTGCCGGTGAGTCGGCGGATTTTCGACAGCGGCACGACTTCGTCACGCGCACCGGCAACGACGCGTGGCGCCGGTGCGGCCGGGGCAGGAGCGGCGGCACGGACCGGCTGCACCGCAGGTGCAGCAACCACAGCAGCAGCGGGTGCGGGCGCAGGCGCGGAAGCAGGCGCAGGCGCGGCAGCGGGTGTCGACGGATGCTTGTCGATGTAGTCGAGGACGTCCTCGCGGGTGATGCGTCCTCCGGGTCCGGTGCCGACTACGTTGCGCGGGTCGATGCCGTGATCGGCGACAAGGCGACGCACGACCGGCGAAAGCAACGCTTGCTCGCCGCGCGGCACCGTGTCACTTGCCGCCGGCGCGACAGCAGGTGCGGGAGCTGGCGCTGGTGCGGGAGCCGGGGCAGCAGCAGGAGCCGGCGCAGGTGCAGGAACAGGAGCCGGCGCAGGTGCAGGAGCAGCAACTGGTGCAGGGGCGGGCGCCGGTGTCGCCGCAGGTGCCGGAGCGGGAGCGGAGGCAGGTGCTGCTCCGGCTGCGCCGACGACGGCGATGACCGTGCCGACGGCGACGGTGTCCCCTTCCTGCACGCGAATCTCGCTGAGAGTTCCGGCGACGGGCGACGGCACCTCGGTGTCGACTTTGTCGGTCGATACCTCGAACAGTGGTTCGTCGGCGGCAACCGTGTCACCGACTTTCTTGAACCACTTCGTAATCGTTCCCTCAGTCACGGTCTCGCCGAGTTGCGGAAGGGTGACCTCTGCCATGGTTGTCTCCGTCTGGTGTCGTGTGAAATCGAATGCGGTTGAGGTGAACTGTGGGCCCTACGAGTTGATGCTGCGTCCGGTGAGAGACAGTACGGTCTCGCCGAAGAGTTCGCTGAGACTCGGGTGCGGCTGCAGGAACGCAGCGATTTCGTCGACGGTCGCTTCCCAATTCACTGCGAGGTAGCCGCCGGACAACTGCTCGGTCACCCACGGACCGACCATGTGTACACCGAGGACCTGACCCGCGCTACCGTCGCGATTCTTCTTTGCAATGACCTTCACGAGACCGTCGGTCTCGCCGACGATCATCGCCCGCGAGTTGGCGCGGAACTGGTGCTTGGCGACGACGACGTCGATGCCGCGCGCCTTGGCATCTTCCTCCGACGGACCGGCCCACGCCACTTCCGGGTTGCAGTAGATCGCCCACGGCACCCGGTCGTAGTCGACGGGGAACGCGACTTCGTTGCGCATGTGCTTCACCGCGAGGATCGCCTCGGCGTACGCGACGTGGGCAAGTTGCGCGGTGGCGATGAGATCGCCGACCGCGTACACACCGGGCTCGCCCGTACGGCAGTATCCGTCGACCTTTACGTAGCCGCGTTCGTCGAGTGCCACTTGCGTACCGGTCAATCCGAGTTCGTCGGCGTACGGTCGACGACCGACCGACACGACGACGGCATCGACCTCGAGTTTCTCGCCGTCCCCGAACGACACCGTCGTGCCGCCGTCGGGACGCGGAGCGTGACCCGTCACCTTGACACCCGTGCGAATGTCGATGTTCTTTTTCTTGAACGACTTCACGACGACGTTGGCGACGTCCGGGTCGAGTCCGGGGAGGATCTTCGGCAGACCCTCGAGGATCGTCACCGTTGCACCAAGATCGGCGAAACACGAGGCGAACTCGCAACCGATCGCCCCGCCACCGATGACCGCGATGCGTTGCGGAATGCGATCGAGAGCGAGAACTTCGTCCGACGTCATGATCGGTCCGCCAACGTCGAAACCGGGGATGGTGCGCGGCACCGAACCTGCCGCGAGGATGACGTTGCGTCCGGAGAGCTGACGTGTGGTTCCCTCGGTCGTGTGCACCGTGACGACACGACCGATACCGAGCGCACCGGAGCCGACCACGTACGTCACTTTCTTGCTCTTCGTGAGACCGGTGAGACCCTTCACCAGCGCACCGACGATCTCCTGCTTGCGCGCCTGTACCCGCGCGAAGTCGACGGTTCCGGCGCCGACGTTGACTCCGAACTCGGCCGCGTGCGCGACGTGGCGGTTCACCGCTGCACTCTCGAGGAACGCCTTTGCCGGGATGCAACCGCGGTTGAGGCAGGTACCGCCGATTGTGTCCTTCTCGACGAGAGCCACCGACATGCCGGCCGACGCCGCGTAGAACGCTGCCGCGTAGCCGCCCGGGCCCCCACCCACTACGACGAGGTCGAATGTTTCGGGGGCTGCGGAAGCGTTGGACACGATGAACAACGGTAGCGGTTGCGACCGCTCAGGTTCCCGCCAACCACTGCGCTTGCGACCCGTCGCGCGAATAGATGAACGTTGGTGTGCCGTTCGCCACCCCGAAGTCGAGGACGCACGTGACACTGCCCGTGGCCGGAATCGCGTCACAGTCGTTCGTGGTCGTCCCGACGTCTGCGGCATCGACGTCACGCGGCGACGTCAATGCCCCGTCGGCGAGCATCCGCCAGCCGGTGACGACTTCCGTTGTGCCGTCGTTCGGTGCCGCATCGCTGCCGAGTGCAGTGTCATCGCGCGACATCGTCACCGTGACGAGAGTGGCCAGGTCGGTGCGCGCCACGTCGACGACCGCGACGTCGAGACCGGCCACGCTCGCCGCTTCACCGACGCCGAGCAACGCAGCATCCACGCGGTTGCCGTCGGCGGTCGTCTGGAACAACTTCAGTCCACCGGCAACGAGAATCGCGATGCCGCACAGCAGGCTGGCGAGGATGAGTCGTCGCGTGCTCACTCCCTTGAGCGTACGCTGACAGCGGGAAACGAACGATGGGTATTCGCGACTACGTCCGGCGCAGTGCGCGCGGCGCCTCCGAACTCGAGACGGATCGTTTGTGCGCGTACTTCGAACGATTCCATCTCACCACTTTGCGCGACATGCCCACGCGACAACGCGTCGACGTGTGCGGAGAGATTCGGCGCATGAGCGTGAAGCCCCGCTCCGGCATTCCCGCCGTTGAAGTGGAGATCAGCGATGGCACCGGCGATCTCACCGTCATCTTCAGCGGACGCAGGACGATTCCGGGAATCGTCCACGGTCGACCTCTCGCGGTGAGCGGTGTCGCCCACTGCGAGGGCGATCGTCATGTCATGCTCAACCCGGCATACCGCCTGCTACCGCGGGTCGAAGACGCCCTCGATCACGACGACTGACGACGCGAACCCCGATTGCGGCCCCAATTGAGTCGCTCGGCGGCAGTCGAATCGGGATCCGTCAGCCGACGAGGATCTTCGTGACGGCGGCCTCCGCATCCTCGGTAATGAGCGCCACCACCTCGTCACCGGCGCGCAGGACCATGTCCTTCGTCGGCACCATCACCCGCTCCTCGCGCACGACCGCGACGATCGTCGCGCTGCGCGGCATCGCCAGTTCGGCAAGGGTTCGGTTGACTGCCGGCGACGAGTCGGCCAGCGTCACTTCGACGAGCTCGGCGCGTCCGCCCTTCAGCTGCATGAGGCGCACAAAGTTGCCGACGGTCGTTGCTTCCTGCACGAGACTGGTGATGAGGTGCGGGGTCGACACCGATACGTCGACGCCCCACATCTGGTTGAACATCCAGTAGTTCTTCGGGTTGTTCACACGGGCGACCACGCGCGGAACGCCGAACTCCTGCTTGGCGAGCAGTGACACGACGAGGTTGTCCTCGTCGTCACCGGTTACCGAGGCGACGACGTCGGCGTCGCGCACTCCCGCCGCTTCGAGGACCAGATAGTCGCAGGCGTCACCGAAATGCCACACGATCCCCGCCGACTCCGGCCGCGACTGGTACTCGCGCAGGATCGACCTGTCGTTCTCGAGGATCGTTACCGCGTGACCACCAGCGACCATCTCGCGGGCAGTGAACCGACCGACACTGCCACCACCGGCGATGATCACCTTCATTTCGCCGCGTCCTTTGCCTCGACGAGGTAGTGATCGAGCACGGCGACATCATCCGCCGCGACCGACATATACAACACGTCACCCTGCTGAATGATCGTGTCGCCGTCCGGCAAGGCACCCGCTCCGAAGCGGCGGTAACCGACGACGATTCCGGGACTCGAATTGAGGTGACGCATCGGGGTGCCCACCCACGCGTCGCCGAGTTCGCGCTCCACAATGACGATCGCCGCGCTCGGATCGGTCCACTCGACGGCCGGACGATCGGCGATGATGCGGCGCATGATTCGCTCCGCGGTCCACTTCACCGTGGCGACGGTGGCGACACCCAATCGTTCGTAGATCTCGGAGCGCTTCGGATCGTAGATGCGGGCGACCACACGACGGATTCCGTAATTCTCCCTCGCCACGCGGGCAATCATGATGTTCGAATTGTCACCGTTCGTCACCGCGGCAACCGCGTCGGCGCGCTCGATTCCGGCCTGCGTGAGAACGTCGCGGTCGAAGCCGATACCGACGATCTTTTCGCCCGGGAAGTAGTCGCCGAGTCTCGAGAACGCATCGGCCTTGCGGTCGATGATCGCCACCGTGTGTCCTAGCTGAGCGAATTCCTTCGCGAGCGTCGATCCGACGCGACCGCATCCGACGATGACGATGTGCACGGATTAGGATCGTATCCCGGCTCTTGCGACGAGAGCCCACCGAGGCTCTGACGATGGCACCCACGACCAAAGACCGCCGTACCGGTGTTGCACGCGTCAAGCAGTTGCTGCTCGGCTCGCCGATTGCATCGGCGCAGGACTCGCATCACCGACTGTCAAAAAAGGTCGCCATGCCCGTATTCGCCAGCGACGCAATCTCGAGCACCGCATATGCCACCGAAGAAATTCTCATCGTGTTCCTGTCCCTCGCCGGGGCGGGAATCGCGGCGTACACACGACTCGTTCCAATCTCGCTCATGGTCGTGCTACTTCTCGCCATCGTCGTGAGCAGCTATCGGCAAACGATTCATGCGTACCCCAACGGCGGTGGAAGTTACGCCGTGTCGAAGGACAATCTCGGCAAGGTTCCCTCCCTCGTCGCGGGCGGCTCACTGCTCGTCGACTACGTCCTCACGGTCGCCGTGTCGGTATCGGGCGGAGTCGCGGCGATTATTTCCGCGTTCAACGGCCTCGCCCCGTACCGCGTTCAACTGTGTATCGGCTTCGTCGTCGTGATGACTTTCGCCAACCTGCGCGGACTGAAGGAGTCCGGTGCACTGTTTGCACCACCAACGTACCTCTACGTCATCTGTCTCATTTCACTCATAGTGGTCGGGTTGTACCGCGTGTACTTCCAAGATCTGCCCCCGATCTCGCATACCGGAGAAGCGGCCGAGCTCATGGAAGCGACCGGCGTTCTCACCACCTTCTATTTCCTCAAAGCATTCGCCTCCGGGGCCGTCGCGCTGACCGGCGTCGAAGCAGTGTCAAACGGCGTTCCGTCGTTCCGCCCTCCGGAATCACGCAATGCATCGAGCGTTCTCATCATGATGGCGGTGATTCTCGGAGGAGCGTTTTTCGGACTGAGCGTTCTCGCACAGCACCTCGAGCCCGTGAAGGATGAGCACGGCATCATTCGCGACACGGTGCTCGCCCAAATGGCCGAACACGTCTACGGCGGACGAAACGTCTTCTTCTTTGTCACCCAGTTCGCGACGTTCGGCATCCTGATCCTTGCCGCGAACACCGCGTACGCAGACTTTCCGCGGCTCACGTCGATCATCGCCAAGGACAGCTATCTCCCCCGTCAGTTCCTCAATCGGGGGGACAGGCTCGTTTTCAGCAACGGAATCATCTTCCTGGCGCTCGCGGCGATCGGACTGATCGTCGCCTTCGGTGGCATCGTCAACGCACTCATTCCCTTGTACGCAGTCGGAGTTTTCACGGGGTTCACGCTGAGCCAGTTGGGCATGTGCGTCCGGCACGTGCGCCTCAAGGAGGAACGCTGGCAGTTTCACCTCGTCCTCAACGCGATCGGCGCTGCCACCACATTCTTCGTTGCGGGTGTGGTGATCGTCGTCAAGTTCACAGACGGCGCATGGATTCCCGTAGTCGTGATTCCGTCGCTGATCATTGTCTTCACGACCATCAACGGCCATTACCGTCGGGTGAAGAAGCACCTCGATATCGGTGCAGACGAGGTTGCGCCTTTCCGCACCCACCTCGTCGTCGTGCTCGTCGGTTCAATCAACGCGGGCGTGCTCCGCGCTGTGCGCTACGCCGAGCAGTTGCGCCCCGATCGCTTGCTCGCGCTCAGCGTCGTCGGCTCGCCAGAGGAGGGCGCGACTCTCACCGACGAGTGGAGTCGGCGCTTTCCCGAGGTGCAGCTCGACACCGTCATCGACGACTACCGCAACCTCACCGACAAGGTGCTCGCCGAGATCAATCGTCTCGACGACGAGGACAGCGACGACATCGTCACCGTCGTCATTCCGGAATTCGTCACGAGCCTGAAGTCGCAGTGGCTACACAACCAGTCGGCACTGGCCATCAAGGCACGCCTCCTGTACCGACCGAATACGGTCGTCATGTCGGTGCCCATCGTCATTTCGACGAAGTAGCGCATCGCCGCCTGCCGACCGTGCGCAATCTCACGGAGCGCAATGTGCCGTCACTCCCGCTGCGCCTAGCCTGACGATGACCGCCCCGCACGGGGGTGCGTCGAGCGAGTCGCAAGGAGTCGAGCTCATGAAGATCCTCGTGTCGGGTGCAAGCGGTCTCATCGGTACCGAACTCGTCGGTCATCTCGCACGTCGCGGCCACGACATCACACGCCTCGTTCGCCGCGAGGCCCGCGCCGGCGAGGTGCGTTGGAATCCCGGCGTCGAGGATCTCTCCCCCGCGGTGGTCGACGGCATTGACGCCGTCATCAACCTGTCCGGTGCCGGCATCGGCGACCGTCGCTGGACCCCGGCGTACAAACAGGAGATCCTGCGCAGCCGCGTCGCGACGACGGGTGCAATCGCTTGCGCGATCGCGGGCGCGACGCGCAAGCCGTCGGTGTTCCTCTCCGGCTCGGCCATCGGCATTTACGGCGCCCGCGGTGACGAGGTTCTCGATGAGAGTTCCGCGCACGGCACCGGTTTCCTCGCCGACGTGTGCGAGAAGTGGGAAGCCGCAGCGGCGGGTACGGGCGTACGTACGGTGCTGCTGCGCACTGGCATCGTGCTGTCACCGCGCGGCGGCGCGCTGAAGAAGCAACTTCCCTTGTTCAAGTTGGGTCTCGGCGGACGCTTCGGCTCGGGCAAGCAGTGGCAGAGCTGGATCTCCATCGACGACGAGGTGCGCGCCATCGAGCATCTCCTTACCGCACCCGTGACGGGAGCCGTCAACCTCACCGCACCGAGCCCGGTGACGAGCGCCGAGTTCACGCGAACGCTGGCCAAGGTCGTGAAGCGTCCGGCGTTGCTGCCGATCCCGTCGTTCGGGCCGAAGTTGCTCCTCGGTGCCGAGCTCGCCGATGCGTTGCTCTTCACCGGTCAGCGCGTCGTGCCGAACGTACTCACGCAGTCCGGGTTCCGCTTCGAACAGCCCTCGCTCGACGTCGCACTGCGCCATCTTCTGAAGGCATGACTGCGCTTCCCTCACGCACCGACGTCGTCATCGTCGGTGCCGGGATCGCCGGGCTCGCCGCGGCACGGGCACTGCACGCACGTGGGCGCGACGTCATCGTGCTCGAGAAGTCCGACGACGTCGGCGGGCGGATCCGCACCGATGTCGTCGACGGCTTTCGCCTCGACCGCGGCTTCCAGGTGATGCTCACCGCGTACCCCGAACTCGTGCGCCACGTCTCGCTGCACGATCTCGAGCTGCGCACCTTCGATCCGGGGGCGCTCGTGATGCTCAGCGGCAAGGCGCGTGTCGTCGGGGATCCGTTTCGCGATCCGCGCACGCTGCCGGCAACGGCGCTCGCACCGATCGGCAGTCCCCTCGACAAAATGCGCATCCTCCTGCTGCGTCGGCGCACGCGTTCGATCGATCCGCGCGAATTGCTGCGCGGTCAGGATCTCTCGACGGTCGTCGCGTTGCGCCGAGCGGGCTTCTCGCCGGCAATCATCGAGTGCTTCTTCCGACCGTTGTTCGGCGGGATTCAACTCGACCCGAGCCTCGCGACGTCGCGGCGCATGTTCGACATCATCTTCCGCTCGCTCAGCGAGGGCGACAGCGCTGTTCCACGTCTCGGCATGGGCGAACTGCCACGGCGCATGGCCGCACTCCTTCCCGGCATCGTTCACGTCGGTGCCGCCGTGTCACAACTCGACGGTACGACGGTGACGACGACCGCGGGACACCGTGTCGAGGCACGCGCCGTCGTCGTCGCCACCGAGGAACCCGTCGCGCGAACGTTCGTCGAACTCGCCCCGCGCGCATCGCGACGCGCCGGCGCGGTGTACTTCGAAGCACCACGCGCACCGACGTCGTCGAAGATGGTGATCCTCGACGGATCGGGTCGCGGCCCGGTGCTCAATGCCGCGGTGATGAGCAACGTCTCCCCCGATTATGCGCCGAATGGTCGCCATCTCGTCGTCGCGGCAATGCCCGACGTCGTCGAGGGAGATCTCGAGTCGCTCGCCCGCAGTCAATTGCGCACGTGGTGGGGTCCCCAGGTCGATGCATGGCGGCATCTGCGCACGTACCGCATCGATCACGCCGGGGTCGAGCAACGACCGCCCTTCCCCGCGCGGCGCAGGATCGACTTCGGCGGCGGCGTGTTCGTGTGCGGCGACCACCGCGACACGGGCTCGATCCAGGGTGCGCTCTTTTCGGGGCGACGGACCGGTGAGCACGTCCACGAATACCTCGGCTGAGTAGCGCGCTTTAGTCTTGACCCGGTGAACACGACGCCGGCTCTCGACGGACACGACCCGCAACGCAAACTCGTCAGCGTCAGTCGCGTCGTGCGGGCAACACCACAGCAGATCTTCGACCTCATCGCTTCTCCGGCACGACACCGCGAAATCGACGGATCCGACTCGGTGCGCGATCCAATCCGCGCCCCCGAAAGGCTCTTTCTCGGTGCCAAGTTCTCGATGGCCATGCGCATCGTTGCGCCGTACCGCATCACGAACGTCGTCGTCGAGTTCGACGAGCCGCGGCGCATCGCGTGGCGCCACTTCGGCGGTCACGTGTGGCGGTACATCCTCGAGCCGGTCGACGGAGGCACCCTCGTCACCGAGCAGTTCGACTACGCGACGAACAAGGCGCCGCTCCTCCTCGCGGTCATGCGCGCAATCCCGAACAATGAGCGCAGCATGCGTCGAACTCTCGACAACCTCGCAGCCCGTTTCTCGTGACGCGACTCCCCTCGGGTTTCGTTGCCCACGTGTGCAACGTGGGAATCAAGGACGCCACCGACGATTTGGTCATCGTCGTCGCCGACCCCGTCGCAGCATCGAGCGCCGTGTTCACCCGCAGCAGGTTCGCCGGAGCCTCGGTGGTGCTCAGTCGCGAGCACGCGGCACGCGCGACCACACGAGCCATGGTCATCATCTCGAAGAACTCCAACGTGGCCACGGGAGCACAAGGCGAGGCGAATGCCCGAGAGGTCGTTGCGTTCGTCGCACGACACCTCGGCTGTTCACCCGACGAGGTGCTCATCGCCTCAACCGGTGTCATCGGTCGTCAGTACCCCATGGATCGCCTGCGCGCGGGGTTCGCAACACTGCCCGCCACGTTCTCGAACGTCGATGCAACCGCCGTCGCCCGTGCAATGATGACGACCGACACGGTCGAGAAGGTGGCGAGCGCCGGCATCGCAGGAAGTTCGGCGCGCGTCGTCGGTACGGCGAAGGGCGTCGGCATGATCGAACCGAAGATGGCGACGCACATCTCACTCGTCATGACCGACGCACTGCTCGACGAATCCCAACTCGATGCGATTTTCCGTCGGGTCGTCGACCGCACCCTCAACCGCGTCTCCGTCGACGGCGATACGTCGACGAGCGACACCTCGGTGTGCCTGGCGAGCGGTGCCGCCGGCGCCGTGGATCCCGTCGCGTTCGAGGCGGCGCTCGACGCGGTGATGTTGTCGCTCACGAAGCAGATCGCCCGCGACGGCGAAGGCGCGACGAAACTCATCGAGGTGCGCGTCGACAACGCGCGTGATGACGACCAGGCCGAAGTCGTCGCCCGATCGATCGTCAACTCCCCGCTCGTGAAGACCGCCGTGCACGGAGCAGATCCGAACTGGGGACGCGTCGCCATGGCTGTCGGGAAGTGCTCCGATTTCACGGACATCGATCAGGAGAAGGTGGTCATCCGCTTCGGCTTGCAAGAGGTGTACCCGCGGCAGGTCGACGAGACCGGCTTGCGCGAACTGGGCAACTACATGCGCGGTTCGGACGTGCTCATTCACGTGTCTCTGAACACGGGCGATGCGGCGGCGACGATGTGGGGCTGCGATCTCGGCGACGGCTACGTCCGGATCAACGCCGACTACACGACTTGACCCCGGCGCCGTTCGTCAGCCGGCGCGCACGTCGTCGTATCCGCTGATGACGCGGTCGAGCCACGGCAACACGTCGTCGCGGTACGCGTGGATGCTCTTGTAACGCGCGACGTCCTCGGGCAGTCGCGAGACGAGGCGGTGCAGGTTGAACGCAACGTCGCGGCCGCGCCGCACGTAGTCGCGCAACGGCTGCTGGAATCCGCGGATCGTAAAGAGAACACCGTCGCTGAGCGGCAGCCGGCGCAAGGTTTCGCGCTCGATGCGAATCCACAGATCTCCCGGGTCGTCGACCAACGGTCGCTCGGGAACCGCCGGTTGGAAGAGCGACGGATGATCCTCGAGGGTCCAGTTGCTGCGCCACACCGGACGCTGTTCGGTGAGACGGTCGAGCGTGACGTCGACTGCCGCACCGATGTGTTCGGCGTACCGCGCGACGGGTCGGTGCACGCCGAGCATGTCGAGCCCGATCTTGTCGGCGAGTCGCCAACGACTCGGCGAACACACGACTCCTGCGACGAATGGGAGTCGCACCACACCGTCGACGTGCGCGGGTGCGAGCACCGTGAGATCATCGGGAATGCACAGGGCGGCATCGACGAGTGCATCGATTCCGCGCTTCGTCGTCGATTCGCCCACCCAGTCGAGCACCAACCGAGCCGCCTCCTCGACGGCGGCGATGGCAACGTCATCCGCAGCCGGGTTGCATGCGACGACCTCGTCACGGCGGGTCGCAAGCAGGCGGCGTTTCATCTCGATCGTCGGCTGCCATTCGGTATCGCGCACGAACCAGTTCGCCGGATCGAGCGGCTTCACACCGACGCGGTGTCGGAAGTCGTCACCGACGACCGTCGGAAGGATGTCGTCGTGCGGCGGCATCACGGCTACGGGCGTCCCGCGAGACGCCGGTCGTTCGTCGAACGGGGTGAACGGATCGTCGTGACGGACGAACGCGTTCACGGTCGTCACTTTGGAGGCATGCGAATGCCGCCGTCGACGCGGATGGTCTCGGCGTTCATGTAGCTGTTCGTGATGCACTCGACGACCATCGACGCGAGTTCGTCGGGGTCACCGAGGCGCTGCGGGAACAGCACACCCGTCTGCAACTTGGCCTTGAACTGTTCGCTCGCCTCACCCTTGCCGTAGATCGGCGTGTCGATGAGACCCGGGGCGACGGTGTTCAGACGAATGCCGGCCGCCGCGAGATCGCGGGCAACGGGCAGCGTCATGCCGACGATGCCACCCTTCGATGCCGAATACGCAGCCTGACCGATCTGTCCGTCGAACGCGGCAACCGATGCGATGTTCACGATCGCACCGCGTTCGCCGTACGCCATGGGTTCGTTCTTCGACATCGCGGTGGCGACGAGGCGCACGCAGTCGAAGGTGCCGATGAGGTTGATCGCGAGCACCTTCTTGAACACATCAAGGTTGTGCGCGGAGTCGTAGCTCCCGTCCTTGCCGATGGTGCGCTGTGCCCACCCGATGCCCGCCGAGTTGACGAGTGCGCGAATGGGACCCATCGACGCGGCCATCTCGATGGCGGCGACGATGTCCTCGGTCTTCGTGACGTCGACCTTGCAGAATGCGCCGCCGATTTCCTTGGCGAGTGCCTCACCCTTCTCGGCCTGCAGGTCGGCGATGACGACTTTCGATCCGAGAGCGGCGAAGCGCCGTGCGGTGGCGGCTCCGATTCCGCTCGCGCCGCCGGTGACGATTGAACTTGAGTTCTTGAGGTCCATGTCGACCGACACTACCGAACGCCGGAGATGGCCCTCACAGCGAGCTCGTCGACGAGGTCGTTCATCGGATCGCCGCTGTGTCCCTTCACCCAACGGAATTCGACGTTGCCGCGCGCGCGCACGACGTCGATGAGCGGCTCCCACAGATCGCGATTGGCGACGGGTTGTCGTTGCGAGTTGCGCCAGCCCCGCGCCAGCCAACCCTCCCACCACCGGTCACGGAAACAATTGACGACGTACTGGCTGTCGGACACGACAAGCAATCCGACGCCGGCTGCATCGGCATCGTCACCCAGCGTGCGCAAGGCCTGTAGCACCGCAGTGAGTTCCATGCGTTGGTTAGTCGTGTGCGCCTCACCCCCGCTTCCGCTGCGCGCGCCGTCGGGTGCAACCGCCCACGCCCAGCCGCCGGGTCCGGGATTGCCCGAGCACGCACCGTCGGCGTACACGACGATGTTCGACGCACCCATTCCTTCATCCTTGCCGACGCGGTCGCGCGGGTACGGCGATGTGACGGGGCACGCTGCATGGTCGTGCCGCAGTGGCGTGTGCACAAGCCGAACTCAATGCACGCCCAGCACGGGTCGCACCGCGGTCGGTGCGACGATGGCGTCGTCGTGCGAGACTGAGCGCATGCTGTTCGACGGCTCCGTGCACCAATTGCCCGATACGGATCCCCAGGAAACCCAGGAGTGGCTCGACTCACTCGATGCCGTCGTCGACGTGCGCGGCAAGACCCGTGCCCGGTACCTCCTTTCCCGACTGCTCGAGCGCGCGCGCGAAACGCAGGTGAGCTTTCCCGCCACCGTTTCGACTCCGTACGTCAACTCGATACCCGCCGAACACGAGCCGTGGTTCCCCGGTGACGAGTACCTCGAGCGGCGCATTCGTGCTTACATCCGCTGGAACGCGGCCGTCATGGTCGTTCGTGCGAATGCCGCCGCAGAGGGAATCGGCGGACACTTGTCGACGTTTGCCTCGTCTGCAGCACTGTACGAGGTCGGGTTCAACCACTTCTTCCGCGGTCGCGACAACGGCCAGCCGGGCGACCACGTCTACTTCCAGGGACATGCCGCCCCCGGCATCTACGCGCGTGCATTCATCGAACGCCGCCTCAACGAGACGGATCTCGACCACTTCCGGCGCGAGATCGGACGCAACGGCGCCGGCTTGTCGTCGTACCCGCACCCGCGGCTGATGCCCGACTTCTGGGAATTTCCGACCGTATCGATGGGCCTCGGCCCGATCACCGCGCTCTACCACGCGCGCTTCAATCGCTACCTCACCAATCGCAAGCTCGACGACACGACCGCGAGTCGCGTGTGGGCGTTCCTCGGTGACGGCGAGACCGACGAACCGGAGACGTTGGGCGCAATCTCGCTCGCGTCGCGCGAACACCTCGACAACCTCGTGTACGTCGTCAACTGCAATCTGCAGCGCCTCGATGGACCGGTGCGCGGCAACGGGAAGATCATCCAGGAGCTCGAGGCGGTCTTTCGCGGCGCGGGATGGAACGTCATCAAAGTCATCTGGGGATCGAAGTGGGACGAGCTGCTCGCCCGCGACGTCTCCGGCGTTTTGCTGAACAAGATGAACACCACGGTCGACGGCGAGTTCCAGCGCTACACC
>CAZIME010000031.1:0-17417 GCA_964540395.1 uncultured Bifidobacterium sp. | reverse complement strand
TGGCCGGCACCGCCGCCAGCGCCCACTGACATTCCGATGGCGTCGTTCCCGTATCGCACGGCGCTCATCACCGGAGCCTCAGCCGGAATCGGCGAGGCCATGGCTCACATACTCGGCGAAGCCGGCGTGGCCTGTGTGTTGGTGGCGCGGCGTGACGATCGCTTGCGTGAGATCGCGACGAAGTATTCGAACTTCGAAGTACTGGCCGCTGATCTGTTCAGTGATGACGCTGTGCGGGCGGTGGAGGAGCGGATCCTCGATGCGAGCCGGCCGATCGATCTGGTGGTGAACAACGCCGGCTTCGGCAGCTCGGGTTATTTCGACGAGATCGACCCTGATCGTCTCGATCAGGAGATCGGCTTGAACATTCGGGCTCTCACTCGTTTGTCGCATGCGGCGATGCGGGCGATGCGCGAACGCAAGCGGGGCTGGATCCTGAACGTGTCGAGTGTGGCCGGATTCCAGGCCGGGCCGATGCTGAGTGTGTATTCGGCGACCAAGGCCTACGTGACGAACTTTTCGGAAGGCCTCCACGAAGAGGCGAAGCGTCACGGAGTGGTGGTGACGGCGTTGTGCCCGGGACTGACGCGTACGGAATTCCAAAGTGTGAGCAACACGACCGAGTTCCAGAGCAACTTCCCGGCCTTTGCTTGGTGCACACCGGAGATGGTGGCCAAGACTGGCATCGAGGATTGCGCGAAGGGGAGAGCAATCAGTGTGCCGGGCGGGGTCTACAAGGGCCTGGTGGTGGGGAGTGGTTTGCTGCCCCGGGGCGTGAAGCGCTGGGTGTATTCGACTGCGATGAAGCGTCGGTGAGAGAAGTCCGATGGTCCCGTCGGCCCGCTGCATGGCCCTAACCTTCTCGACAGAGTCGATGCCCTTTACGCAGCTATTCGCGTCTGCTACGGGCGCTTTCGTCGACACATACTGTTTTCACCGACCCGTGAGGTGCCGATCAGGACCTTGGGCCTCGTGTAACACCTGAGGCCTAATCTTCAAGGGGTGTGGCGGGCGGGGCCTCTACGCCCGGCTTGTTGAGGAGGGGAATGGACGTCTTTCAGCTCAGAGAGCGGGTGATCGGTGACTACCGGGAGTACATCACTTCGTTCATGTCGATCCGGGACCCCCGCATTCAGGCCGAGGTCGACGAGAACATCGACAACGGGTTGCTGTGGCCCGAGCCTCGGATCGGCCTGAATCCCGCCTTCGAGTCAGGTGGCTTAATCGACGAGCACGTCGCATCGGGACTGCTGCACCCGGAGTGTTCCAACATCTTTCGGATCAAGAACGACGATGGCTCGCTCAAGCAGCCGATGACCCTTCACCGGCACCAGCTGGACGCCATCAAAGTGGCCCAGACGGGCGGCAACTACGTCCTCACAACTGGCACTGGCTCGGGCAAGAGCCTCGCATACATCGTTCCGATCGTCAACCGAGTCCTGAAGAACAGGGGCACGAAAGGCATCAAAGCGATCATCGTCTACCCGATGAACGCGCTCGCCAACAGCCAAGAAGGCGAGCTCACCAAGTTCCTGAAACTCGGCTACGCGCCGGGTGGCGAACCGGTTCGGTTCGAGCGCTACACCGGTCAGGAGTCGGATGAGAAGCGCAACGAGATCATTGCTAACCCCCCCGACATCCTGCTCACGAACTATGTGATGCTCGAGCTGATCCTCACCCGCGTCGACGAACGACAACTGGTCGAGCAGGCGAACGGGCTGCAGTTCCTCGTGTTCGACGAACTGCACACCTATCGAGGCCGCCAGGGTGCCGATGTGGCACTGCTGGCCCGCCGTGTTCGTGAAGCCTGTAAGGCAACACAACTTCAAGTGATCGGTACCTCGGCCACGATGTCGTCGGGTGGAACCTTCGCCGAGCAGCAGACCGAGGTTTCTCGGGTGGCATCGCTGTTGTTCGGCAGCCATGTTCCGGCTGGCAACGTAATCGGCGAGACGCTTCGCCGCTCGACCGCGCCGTTCGATACCGGCAACCCGGCTGATGTCACGTCGTTGCGTGAGCGGCTTCTCGACCCGCCGGGTGGTTCCACTGATTTCGACATGTTCGTCGCCGACCCGTTGTCTCGTTGGATCGAGGCAACGTTCGGTATTCGCGTCGAGGAACCGTCGGGTCGACTGGTCCGCACCACCCCCCGCACGGTGCGGGGCACCGAGGGTGCAGCTGAGGAACTCGCCGCTTTGGTCGGTGTTCCGGTGAGGGTGTGCTCTGAAGCGATCGAGGACCAACTGATGTTGGGCAACTCCATCAACCAGCCGAACGGGTTTCCGATATTCGCCTTCCGGTTGCACCAGTTCATCAGCCGTGGCGACACGGTGTACGCGTCACTTGAGGACGAGGATTCGCGCTACATCACCGTCAACCCGCAGCAGTTCGTTCCCGGTGAACGTGACCGTGTCCTGTTGCCGTTGGTGTTCTGTCGTGAGTGTGGCCAGGAGTACCACTCCGTCGTCCGACGTGAAGACGGCGTGCTCGAGTTTTTTAATGATACGGCGACCACCGAGACGCAAGGCACCGATGGCTACGTGTACGTGTCGTCGACACGCCCGTGGCCTGACGACCTGACCGAAATCGTCGAACGTCTGCCCGAGACGTGGCTCGAGGAACGCCCGGACGGCACGTTCAAGGTGCGATCGAACTACCGCAAACAACTGCCCGAGCGCTTGACATTGTCCGCAAAGGGCGAAGTAGGTGGGGGCCCGCTCACCGCCTGGTTCATCCCGGCACCATTCCGGTTCTGTCTGCACTGCGAGGTCGCCTACCCGTCACGCGGCAAGGACTCGGGTCGCTTGGCCACGCTCGGATCCGGCGGACGCAGTACCGCGACCACGATCTTGTCTGCGGCGGCTGTGCGCTCCCTGTTGGCTGATCACACGGTTGCCGACCGTGAAAAGAAGCTGTTGGCGTTCTCCGACAACCGGCAGGACGCGTCGCTCCAGGCTGGCCACTTCAACGACTTCATCGAAGTCGGTCTGCTCCGCTCGGCGCTCTATCGCGCTGTGGAGATGGCAGGCGCAACCGGCCTGACTCATGACGTTCTCACCCAGCAAGTGTTCGATGCGTTGAATTTGCCCAAAGCGCTGTTCATGCAGGACCCCACCGTCAAGGGAGTTGCAGTTATCGAGGCGGAGAAGGCACTTCGGGAAGTGCTCGGCTATCGGCTCTACATCGACCAGCGCCGCGGCTGGCGTATCACGTCACCGAACCTCGAACAGACGGGACTGCTGCGCATCGACTATCTCGCCCTCGACGATCTGGTTGCTGACGAGGAGGTGTGGCAGGACCGCCACGGCGCGCTCGTGTCGGCAACCCCGTCCGAGCGGGCTGCCATCTGCCGCACTTTGCTCGACTTCCTACGCCAGGAATTGGCGATCAAGGTCGACTACCTCGATGCTCGGCGGCTCGAGCAGATCCAGCAGATTTCAAGCCAATACCTATCGGGTGCGTGGGGTTTCGACGAATCCGAGCAACTCACCCACGGGTTTGTCTGTTACCCGCGTTCACAGGGCAAGGCCGACACCAGGGATGCCCTCTTCGTGTCTGGCCGTGGCGGGTTCGGCCAATATCTGGGTCGATCGAGCACTCTTCCATCGTGGGGAACCAAACTCACGCTCGTCGAACGTGACGAGATCATCGCTGGGCTCATGGCTGCACTGGCGTCGTACGGCATCCTTGCCAAGGTTCGGGACGCCAAGGACGACCTCCCGCCCGGCTACCAACTTTCGGCGGCAGCGATGCGATGGATGCAGGGTGACGGCACGCCTGTCGCCGACCCGATCCGCGTGCCACGACCACCCGAGGGTGGATTGAGAGCCAATCGTTTCTTCACCGACTTCTACAAATCGGTCGCTGCCGATGGCCAAGGTCTCGAAGCCGCCGAGCACACTGCACAGGTTCCCGGCTCGCTACGAGAGGAGCGAGAAGCGAAGTTCAGGTCGGGCGAGTTGCCAGTGCTCTACTGCTCGCCGACGATGGAACTTGGTGTCGACATTGCCGGTCTCGTCGTTGTGGGTATGCGCAACGTGCCTCCCACACCAGCGAACTACGCGCAGCGCTCCGGTCGCGCCGGCCGCTCGGGCCAGCCGGCACTCGTCTTCACCTACTGCACCACCGGTTCACCGCACGACCAGTTCTTCTTCCGGCGTCAGGAACGCATGGTGGCCGGCAGTGTTAGTCCGCCACGTCTCGATCTAGCCAACGAGGACTTAGTGCGCGCTCATGTGCATGCGGTTTGGCTGGCCGAGACTGGCATGAGCCTTCACTCTTCCATGAAGGACATCCTCGATCTCGATGGAGACGATCCTTCACTCGTCTTGCGCGACGAGATTCGCATAGACGTCGACAAGGACAAGCCACGTGCAGGCGCCAAGGTGCGTGCTCAATCGGTGCTGGCCGACGTCATGCCCAATCTTCTTGAGACGACGTGGTGGTCCGAGGACTGGCTCGACCACACTCTGCACGTCATCGGTGAGCAGTTTCGAGCAGCGACCGAACGCTGGGTCGGGCTTTACCGTGCCGCTCTCGCACAGCAGAAGGTGCAGACCGCCGTCATCGCTAATGCCGCGCGACAGAAGGACCACAATGAAGCCAAGAGGCTCCGTCGCGAGGCAGAGGCGCAACTCGAACTTCTTCGCAGTGAAGGTAGTCGTCAGTTTCAGTCCGACTTCTACACCTATCGATACTTCGCATCCGAAGGGTTCCTGCCCGGCTATTCGTTCCCTCGTCTACCTCTGTCGGCGTTCATCCCGGCACGTCGTGGCGGCACCGGGAACGACGAGTACTTGCAGCGGCCGCGCTTCGTCGCGGTCAGCGAGTTCGGCCCACGGAACTTCATCTACCACGAAGGCTCCCGTTACCAGATCAACAAGGTGATTCTCCCTGTCCCTGACGCCACCGGCGATCCCGACAATGCGATGCTCACTCGTTCGGCGAAACTCTGCGAATCTTGCGGCTACCTTCACCCCCTCACCAAGGGCGGAGCAAAGATCGACATGTGCGAGAACTGCGGACACCAGATGGGTCCTGCCTACGACGACCTGTTCCGGCTGCAGAACGTCGTCACCAAGCGCCGTGAACGCATCAGCAGCGACGAAGAGGAACGCCAACGCCAGGGTTACGACCTGAGGTCAGGTGTGCGGTTCTCCGATCGGGGTCACCAACATGCCACCGTGGAAGTCGACGGTTCGCCGATCATCACGTTGCGCTACGGACACTCGGCCACGATCTGGCGGATCAACCTCGGCTGGAAGCGTCGCAAACCGTCCGACAAGCCCGGCTTCGCTCTCGACATCGAACGCGGTTACTGGGCGAAGAACGACGACGGAAGCGACGACGACGATGGCGAACCGATGGGCGCCCGGGTGCGCAAGGTCATCCCGTATGTCGATGACACTCGCAACGCCATCTTGATCGCCCCGGAACAGCTCCCCGCCGACGACGCGGAACGCAACCAGATGATGGCGTCGCTGCAGGCTGCGCTCAAGACCGCTATCCAGGTGACCTTCCAGCTGGAGGACACCGAGCTGGCACTCGAGGCGTTGCCGTCTACCGGTGACCGCCGTCTCCTGTTGGCCTACGAGTCAGCCGAAGGCGGCGCCGGAGTGCTTCGGCGTCTCGTCGAGGACCCGACCGCATTCGCACAGGTCGCCCGGCAAGCACTCGAGATCTGCCACTTCGATCCCGACACCGGCGACGACCGCCGCCACGCGCCCGGCGCCAAGGAAGACTGTGAAGCAGGCTGCTACGACTGCCTGCTCAGCTACTACAACCAGCCGGATCATCGCATCGCCGACCGGCACGCCATCCGTGACGTGCTCATGTCATGGTGTGATGGCACCACCGTCGCATCACCGAACGCCGTGTCACGCGCCGAGCAGGTGCAGCGTCTCTCGAACCTTGCCGGCAGCGAACTCGAACGCTCATGGCTGCGATTCATCGACGATCGCCGCCACACCCTTCCCGACGGGGCGCAACGCCTCTTCGAAGCGGCACACACCAAACCCGACTTCGTGTATGACGAACCGCACTTCCTCGCCGTCTACATCGACGGCCCACATCACGACCACCCGGACCGTCAGGATCGCGACGCCGACAAGACCGCCGCAATGCAGGCACAGGGCTGGTCAGTGATCCGTTTCCATCACCAGGACGACTGGGCCGCCAAGATCGCTGAACGCCCCGACGTGTTCGGCCAAGGAGATCACCCCGCATGACGTTCGCCGTTGGAACTCTGGTGCGTGCCCGTGGCCGCGAGTGGGTGGTGCTACCAGACAGCGACGACACCATGCTCGTCCTGCAACCCCTCGGCGGCACGTCCGACGAGATCGCCGGCGTGCTTCCCGACCTCGAGCACGTCGAGTCGGCCACCTTCCCACCGCCCACCGTTGCCGATCTCGGTGACGCACGATCGGCACGATTGCTGCGCGACGCGCTGCGGCTCGGCTTCCGGGCGAGCGCCGGGCCATTCCGGTCGTTCGGTCAGATCAACGTCGAACCTCGCCCGTACCAGTTGGTGCCGTTGATGATGTCGCTGCGTCTCGACCCCGTGCGGCTACTCATCGCCGATGACGTCGGTACCGGCAAGACGGTCTCGACGTTGCTCGTTGCGGCCGAGATGCTCGCCCAGGGCAAAGTGAGGCGACTCGCCGTCCTGTGCCCGCCGCATCTCGCCACCCAATGGCAGGACGAGATGCGCTCCCGGTTCCATCTCGATGCGGCGATCGTGTTGTCGTCGACCGCCAGCCGTCTCGAACGGGGCTGCCAGGTGGGGGAGACCTTGTTCGACCGGCACGACATCACGATCGTGTCCACCGAGTACATCAAGTCCGACCGGCGTCGCAGCGAGTTCCTCCGCACCGCACCCGAGTTGGTCATCGTCGACGAAGCCCACACCTGCGCGTTTGACGGCGCCGCCAAGGGTGGCCGTCAGCTACGGCACGAACTGCTCACCGGTCTCGCTTCCGACCAGAACCGCCACATCCTTCTCGTCACCGCCACACCGCACTCGGGAAACGAGCAGGCTTTCCGCAGCCTGATCGGCCTCCTCGACGACGAGTTCGCCAACCTGCCCGACGACTTGTCGGGTGAGAAGAACCGGCGGCATCGTGAACGACTCGCCCAGCACATGGTGCAACGCCGCCGTGGTGACTTGCGCCAGTACCTCGAGATCGACACCCCGTTCCCTGAGCGAGACGAAACCGAGGTGTCGTACCAGCTCACCGCCGAAGGCCGCGCCCTGTTCGACGCAGCACTCGACTACGCTCGGGAAGTGGTGCGTGACACCACCACCGACCGGCGTCGCCAACGGATGCAGTGGTGGTCGATCGTCGCGCTGTTGCGCAGCCTCGCCTCCAGCCCGGCTGCGGCGATCGACACACTCACCAAACGATCACTCACCTCTGACGCTGCCGACGCGAACGAAGCCGACCGTGTCGGCCGTCAACACGCACTCGACCTCGGCGACGAGGAAGGCGAAGAGTTCGACGACGAAACCGGCGGTGGTGTCGTCGAAGATGCCGGCCAACCGGTCACCAAGAGCTCCAAACTCGGCAACCTCCGCAAACTCGCCGAAGCCATGTCCGGCAAGCACGACGCCAAGCTGCAAGGCCTCGTCGACATCGTGCAGCAGCTCCTCGACGACGGCTGCAACCCGATCGTGTTCTGCCGGTACATCCCGACCGTCGACTACTACACCAAAGAGCTCGCCAAGCGGTTCCCGAACATCGAAGTGCGCGGCGTCAGCGGCAAGGTCCCGTCATCAGAACGCGCCGAGATCGTCGCCGAACTCGGCGAACACCCACGCCGCATCCTCGTCGCGTCCGACTGCCTCTCCGAAGGCATCAACCTCCAGCACAGTTTCGACGCAGTCGTCCACGCCGACCTTGCCTGGACCCCTACACGCCACGAACAACGAGAAGGACGCGTCGATCGACTCGGCCAGCCGAGCAGTCGCGTCAAGGTCGTCACCTACTACGGCCGCGACAACGGCATCGACGGCCTCGTACTCGATGTCCTGCTGCGCCGACACGCGGCCATCCGCACGTCGCTGGGCTACTCGGTGCCGATCCCCGGTGATGCCAACGCGGTTGCCGAAGCGATTATCGAAGGCGCGCTCCTGCGAGAAGGCGGCGGCGCGCAGCTCACGCTCGAAGGCATGGAACCTGCTGCGCAGCTGGTGCTCGACAACTGGACGAACGCAGCAGAGCGTGAGAAGCGCAGCCGTACCGTGTTCGCCCAGAACACCATCCAACCCAACGAAGTCGCCCGCGAACTCGCCGCCATGCAGGCTGCGCTCGGTGCCACCAACGACGTCCGCCGGTTCATCACTGACGCCCTGCAGTCATCCGGCGCACACGTAGCCGGCGTCGCGCCGGTCAGCATCGATCTCACCAACACGCCGATCGCACTGCGCGACGCCATGAACCTCGGCGACACCACAGCGATCACCGCCCGGTTCGAACCACCGGCCGCGGACAAGGGTCTGCTGCTCACCCGAACCCACCCGGCCGTGAGTGGCCTCGCCGCCTACGTACTCGACAGCGCCCTCGACCCACTCCGCACTGGGCCGGCGACCCGCGCCGGTGTCATGCGCACCAAGGCCGTCACCACGCTCACCACTGTTCTGGTGTTGCGCTACCGCTTCGACATTCACCTGGCGGGCGCCGGGGGGCAATTGCTCGCTGAGCAGGCAGCTGTCGTCGCCTACACCGGCACCGGCGACAACCCCACCTGGCTCGACCAATCCACGATCGACGGCCTCCTCGACGCCGCACCCTCGGCCAACGTGAACGAGTACCAGGCCAAGGAGTTCTTCGAGACCGCCCTCGGAGCCCTCCCAGCACTCAGCACCACCCTCGACGGCTTTGCCGACGCCGCCGCCACGCAACTGCTCGACGGCCACAACCGAGTTCGTGACGCGGTCAAGGCCCGCACCGGCGCCACCCGCGTCGAACCCCGCCGCCCCATCGACATCCTCGGCGTCTACGTGTTCCTGCCCGGAGGCAACTGATGGCCCGCCGCGACGCACTCTTCACCACCATCCGCACCGAAGGCGGACTTCTTCCCACCGACCTCCTCGCCCTCATCGCTCAAGGCGACAAGTCCCTCCCCGGTGTCGCCCCCACCGACTACCACCTCGCCAAAGGCGAACCGTTCGGCGCCCGGATCACCGACGCCTGGAACCGTCTCCGCGTCGCATGGAAGGACTTCTCCGGCCGCCTCGCTGCGATGCCCGACGAAGAGACAGGCACCACCGCCACCCGCGACCGATGGCTGCTCGTGCTGTTCGAAGTGCTCGGCTACGGCCGCCTCCCGGCACAGCGAGCACTCACCGTCGACGGCAAGGACTATCCGATCTCGCACGGGTGGGCCCACATCCCGATTCATTTGGTGTCGGCCAAGTTGCCGATCGATCGTCGTACTGCTGGTGTCAAGGGTGCGGCTGGTGCGTCGCCGCATTCGATGGTGCAGGAGCTTTTGAATCGGTCGGAGGATCATTTGTGGGCGTTCGTGTCCAACGGTCGCGTCCTTCGGTTGCTGCGCGACAACGCGTCCCTCACCCGACAGGCATACGTCGAGTTCGACCTCGAAGCCATGTTCTCCGACGAGGTCTACGAAGACTTTGTCGTATTGTGGCGCACCTGCCACCAATCACGCGTCGAAGCCGACAACCCGGCGGACTGCTGGCTGGAGCAGTGGACGAAGGTCGCCGCCGAGACCGGCACCCGGGCCCGCGATGATCTGCGCGGTGGTGTCGAAGCCGCCATCGAAGCACTCGGCACCGGCTTCGTCGCCCACCCAGCCAACACGGTGCTCAAGGAACGTCTCCGTTCCGGCGATCTCGACTCCCAGGACCTTTACCGACAGTTGCTCCGGGTGATCTACCGGCTGCTGTTTTTGTTCGTCGCTGAGGATCGCAACCTGTTGCACCCACCCGACGCGGCGCTTGACGCGCAGCGTCGTTACGTCCGCTTCTACAGCCTGAACCGCATCCGCAACCTCGCTGCGCGTCGCCGCGGCGGCCCACACCCCGACCTGTGGTCATCACTCACCGTCGTTTTCCACGGTCTCGGCCAACCCGGTGGCATCCCCGCGCTCGCCCTGCCGGGCCTCGGTAGTTTCTTGTGGTCCGACGCCGCGTGTCCGGATCTCGACCGCGCTCAGATCGCTAACCAACACCTGCTTGCCGCTGTTCGACACATCGGTTACGTGGAGGACCGCAACGAACGTGTCCTGCGGCTGATCGATTACCGCAACCTGGGCACCGAGGAACTCGGCGCGATCTACGAATCACTCCTTGAACAGCATCCCGAAGTCGACACCGATGCTGGCACGTTCAACTTGAACACCGCGGCCGGTAACGAACGCAAAACCACCGGCAGCTACTACACGCCCACCAGCCTCATCACCGAACTCCTCGATTCTGCCGTCGACCCCGTCCTCGACGACGCCGTCGCCAAGGACGACCCCGAAATGGCGTTGCTTGACTTGAAGGTGATCGACCCAGCGTGTGGGTCGGGGCATTTCCTGATCGCCGCTGCGCATCGGATCGCCAAACGACTCGCCGCGGTCCGCACCGGGGACGATGAACCATCACCCGACGCCACCCGCACAGCCTTGCGTGACGTGATCGCCCGCTGCATCCACGGCATCGACCTCAACCCGATGGCCGTCGAGTTGTGCAAGGTCAGTCTGTGGATGGAATCCATGGAGCCCGGCAAACCACTCGGCTTCCTCGACCACCGCATCGTGCACGGCAACGGACTCATCGGCGCCACACCGGCCCTTCTTGAGAAGGGCGTCCCTGATGAAGCGTTCAAACCACTCACCGGCGACGACAAGACGATGGTGACTTCATGGAAGAAGCGTAATCAACAAGCGCGTGGGAGGCAGTTGAAGTTCTCTCTCTTCGATCATCCAACGGCCAGCGTTGACTTTGCGGAACTCGTTGAGGAACTGAACGCTTTCGATGATACGAGTTTCGAGGGCGTGCAGTCAATGGCCCGACGGTGGGTCGAATTAACAGAATCACCGGCGTATAAGTCTCTTGTCCACGCCGCCGACACCTGGTGCGCAGCGTTCGTCGCACCCAAGACCCCGACCACACCAGT
Organism: uncultured Bifidobacterium sp.; assembly: GCA_964540395.1. Taxonomy (GTDB): domain Bacteria; phylum Actinomycetota; class Acidimicrobiia; order Acidimicrobiales; family Ilumatobacteraceae; genus F1-60-MAGs027. The sequence continues at coordinate 6,294 of CAZIME010000031.1, read as the reverse complement.
CATCACCCACGACGAGTACGTCACCGCACGCGACAACCCCGACAACGTCCACCCCGACACACGACGAACTGTCGACTCGATGGCCGAGCAGTATGCGTTCCTCCACTGGCACCTCGCGTTCCCCGACGTCCACCGCAACGGTGGTTTCGACCTCGTCCTCGGCAACCCGCCCTGGGAAAAGGTGAAGCTCTCCGAGAAAGAGTTCTTCGCCGCACGCGCTCCAGAGATCGCCGAACTGGCCGGTGCGAAACGCAAGGCCGCCATCACGCGACTGCAGACCGACAACCCGACGCTCTGGGACGCCTACAACGATGCCCTCCGTCAAGCCGACGGCGATAGCCACTTCATCCGCACCTCCGGGCGCTACCCGCTCTGTGGCCGGGGCGACGTCAACACTTACGCCATCTTCGCCGAAGCCATGCGCGACGCCATCAGCCCCACCGGACGTACCGGCGTCATCGTCCCCACCGGCATCGCCACCGACGACACCACCAAACACTTCTTCGCCGACATCGTCACGAAGCGACAACTCGCCAGCCTCTACGACTTCGAGAACGCGGCACCGGTCTTTGCCGGTGTGCACCGCAGCTTCAAGTTCTGTCTGCTCACGTTGAGCGGCACAAAGCGGCCCGTCGAGGAAGCCGAGTTCGTGTTCTTCGCCCACCAACCCAGCGACCTCAACGACCCCGAACGCCGCTTCACGCTCTCACCGGACGACCTCGCCCTGATCAACCCCAACACCAAGACCGCACCCGTCTTCCGCACCCGACGCGACGCCGACATCACCAAAGCCATCTACCGACGAGTGCCGGTGCTCGTCCGGGACGACGACCCCGACGGCAACCCCTGGTCAGTTCGGTTTCGAAGATTTGTTGACCTCAACTTGGATGCAGGTTCTGGTCGACTTCGAGAAGGGAGCGCAGACTCCTCGCACATGGTGGCCCTGTATGCAGGAAAGATGCTCACTGCGTTTGACCACCGAGCGGCGACGGTGGAGAAAAGTGCTACGGCCCTTACTCGTCAAGCCCAGCCCAAGTACCTCTCGGACGACGAGAAGACGGACCCAACGAGGGTGGTCACGTCCTTGTACTGGACCACCACGGACGATGTTGACAACGAGTTCGGGGTATTCGGCATCGGGGAGTGGGTCGGTGTCTGGAAGGACGTCTGCAGTTCGACCAATGAGCGGACAATGATCGCATCGATCATCCCCCGTCGTCTGAGCGATTTTTCTGTTCGCTGCTTTCTCCCCACTGAAGTGACTCTTGCCTGGCGACTCGTGGTTGTGAGCAACTCCTTTGCTCTGGACTACGTGGCACGTTCGGCAGTTGGTGGACTGCACATGTCCGACTACGTCGTCAAGCAACTCCCCTTCTTGCCCCTTGCGAGCTTCAAGCAACGTGTCTCGTGGTCTGGTGACACCCTTGACGAGTGGTTACGCCCCCGAGTTCTCGAACTGACATACACCGCGTGGGACCTCGAAGGATTCGGCGCCGACCTCGGCTATACCGGGCCGCCGTTCCGATGGGACCCGGCTCGTCGTGAACTTCTCCGTGCTGAGCTCGACGCCGCGTTCTTCCACCTCTACGGCATCAAGCGAAACGACGTCGAATACATCATGGACACGTTCCCCATCGTGAAACGCAAGGACGAAGCCGCGCACGGCGAGTACCGCACCAAGCGCCTCATTCTCGAGCGCTATGACGCGCTCGCCGCCGCGGCTGCGGCGGGCACCGAGTACCAGACAGTCCTCACCCCACCACCGGCTGATCCGAGCTGCGCCCATCCCGAATCCGCCCGCCCCGACTGGGCCAAGCCGTGAATCGAGTCGACCGATGGTGACAGCACGTCGAATCCCAGCACCATTGCGCGGCGTCAACGCACTGATCGAGGAGACCCTGACGGTCAAGGACATCGTTGATCGGCAGATCTGGACTTTCGACCCCGAGCAGCCAGCGGCTGAAGCGTTCGCTTCGATGACAGCTCAGGACTTCGACATCGCGGCTGTTGGACCAGAGCCATTGATGTCTTTCGTCTCGCGCGATGCCCTTCGCGGAGCGACGGGGAAAGTAGGCGAGTACGCCGAACCAATCCCCGTTCGCGAGTGTGTGGACCGCTCCTTACCGATCGGAGAGTTGTTCGGGCGCCTCGAACAACGAGATTACGCGTTCGTACTCAATGGCGACCGCGTGAAGTGGATCGTCACCCGCGCCGACCTCAACGCCCCGGCGGTTGGGGTGGTGGTACTCGCCTACCTGACGGTGATCGAAGGCGGCTTCAGGGAGCTCGCACGGCCGATACCCCCTCAGCAGTTGCTGGACTTCTTCGAAGGAGAATTCAGACGAGCGATCCTTGATCTCCATACGCGAAAGAAGAGTACGAACACGAATCTCGGCGTTCACGATTGTTTGACACTCGGAAACTGGCTCCACGTCGTTCGAAAGTTCGCGCCGTTCCTAGAGGCCCTGGGATTCTCAGATGTGGAGAGCCATCGCCAAGCAACCGAAGGCTTCTACCCCCTCCGAAATTCGGTCGCCCACGGAGGCAGGCTCCTTGATGAACTCAGCCCGAAACAAGCCCTCGACGCCCTCCGTCGAGCTCGTCATTACGCCAAGACCGTCTGGGATGCTGTCGACCGCATGCAGCCGATCTGGAACGTTTACGTCGCTTCGGAGATCGTTCAGACGAAGAACAACAAGGAAACTCCACTCACTGGACCCCAGTCAGTTGAGCAACTCCCCGAACAGGTCCTACACATCCTGACGGCGTGGAACCCCGGCTCCGTCGGTACCGATGGCCAGCAAAACGACATTGCCAACCGGGCATTGAAGAAGCAGTTGCAGGCTGACGGCATCAAGAAGATCAGGTCGGGACTTGGACGCTCGCCAGACGGAAGCCATGTCGAGAGCTCATTTGTCGTTTCTGGCCTTACTCGCGAGCGTGCGGCGGCGCTGGGCGGCCTGTTCGATCAGGCGGCGATCTTTGAGCTCGATGACTCCACCCTGCGAGTCATCCGCTGTCCGGACGCCGCAGTGATGGCTGAGCGTCCTCGACGAGATTGAAAGGGACGACACCATGGAGACCCGAGTTCACACCCCGCAGCAGGTTTTCAATATGCCGCAGCGGCTGCTGGTGCCGTTGTTTCAGCGTCCCTACGTGTGGAACGAGGAGAATCAGTGGGCACCGCTGTGGGCGGACGTGACTAGGGTCGCTGATCGTCGCCTAGCTCGGCCAGACGACAAGCAGTTCCCACACTTCCTCGGTGCTGTTGTGTTGCAGCAGTCGGCCGGATCGATCGGGTCGATGCAGCAGTGGGTAGTGATTGATGGCCAACAGCGTCTCACGACTCTTCAATTGTTGCTCGACGCCTTGCAGGCCGAGCTTGATGCTGTCGGAGCACGACATCCAGCGCTGCGGATCGAAGACCTGGTCCGAAATAAGGAGCAGTACTGGAACTTCCCAGAGGATCGTTTTAAGGTCTGGCCCACCAATCGCGATCGAGCCGCCTTCAATGAAGTGATGGGAGCCGAGGCCCCAATCAATTACGACAAGCTCACCTTCCGGGGTGAGCGACTCGTCGAAGCGCACCGCTTCTTCTCGGCACAGGCTCGCGCCTGGCTTGGGTTGAACGGGCCAGAGGATGTCGCTGCGCGTGCGGTCGCTCTTGAACACACGGTGAGAGAGCTGTTGCAGCTGGTGGTCATCGAGCTCACAGCAGACGAGAATGCGCAGGAGATCTTTGAGACGTTGAATGCTCGTGGAGCACAACTCACCGCCGCCGATCTCATTAAGAACTTCGTCTTCCAACGGCTGATGGAAGCTGGGGCGGATGTCGAAGGGATCTACGAGCAGCACTGGCGTGACTTCGAGACAGGCTTTTGGGAGACTGAGATTGGTGCAGGCCGCGTGCGTTACTCACGTTCGTCGCTCTTTCTTAACCATTGGCTGGTCGCCCGAACGGGGGAGGAGATCGTTGCCCGAGAGGTGTTCAGCCGTTTCAAGCGGTATGCCGACCACGAGGCAAATCTTCCGATGGCGCAACTCGTCCCCGAAATCACTGCTGCATCGAAGGTGTACCGGCGATTCGTCGAATCCGCCGGCAACCTCGACGGTCGCATCGATGAGCTCGGTCTGTTCGCCTACAGATCGAGCGTCCTCGAGAGTGAGGTGGTCAAGCCGATCGTCGTTCACCTGCTCGACCCGGCGCTACCCGCCGTCCCGGCGGATCAGATCACCAAGGGGCTTGCGGCTCTGGAGAGTTGGCTCGTTCGCCGGATGCTCATCAGAGCGTCCACCAAGTCGTACACCCAGATGGTCGCTGAGATGGTCACCCAACTCCTCAAGAATGAGCGGTCGACGGCCGGCGACGTGATCTACACGTTCCTCAAAGACCAGGGAGTTCAGAGCCGCTATTGGCCCGATGACAACGAAGTGCGTACAGAACTTCGGCAGCTGCTCGTTTATCGCAAGCTTCGGCGACCACGCATCCGTATGGTGCTCGAAGCCATTGAGGACTACCGGCGAGGTTGGCGATCAGGCCGCGAGGGTCTGGGAGGCTCCCGTGTGCTCCGGGGAAAGTACGCCATTGAGCACGTTCTCCCGGTGAAGTGGCAAAGGACCTGGCCACTTGAGGTAGACGTCACGGAGGCCGAGCGTGATCGGCTCGCACACACCATGGGCAATCTGACGCTCCTCACTGGACGGCTGAACAGTGGAGTGTCGAACGCTCCGTGGAAGGCCAAGGCCGAGGGACTTCGTCAGCACGACGTTCTCTTGTTGAACCGCGATCTCCTTCAGGCCGGCAAGGAAGGGTGGACTCACGATCAGATCCGTCGAAGAACGGACGAGATGATCGAGAACATTCTTTCAATTTGGCCTGCACCAGAGGGGCACATCTCTAATTTCGCACACGCTGATGAACGGCCTCGACAGAAGATTCAGATTTCTGACTTGATTGGGGCTGGTTTGCTGAATCCCGGCCAGCAACTATTCCCGGCCCAGCGCAACTTTCAGGATCAGGTCGTCACTGTGCTTGCTGATGGGCGTCTTGAGGTCAATGGACAACAACACGAAACTCCCTCGGGCGCAATTCGACAGATTGTTGGCCCCAATCGAAACGGTTGGTGGTACCTCTTCGTTGATAAGTCCAGCAAAAAGCGCCTCAGCGACCTTTGGCACGAGTACGTAGAACTCACCGATGCTGATGCGGACGAATCGGAAATCGAAGAGGATTTCGACGAGTAGTAGCTTGCTCGGCTATTTGCCATCTTTCTAGGAAAGGTGATTTGATTCATGAAGCCATTAGAGAAGCGACCATCGTCAGCTAGAGGTAGTTCGATCCGCTGTAATTCCGAGCCCCAGCATTTGGGAAGCCCCATGACTAGTTGTCAGGCGACTGAGTCTTGTCGGCAGTGTCGGACAAATGGCGGGTCAGGCTCAACGACTTCACCGAGCCCAAGAGAATCCCCAGTGCCGGAACGAGAAGTACGACAGAGTGTTGCAACGCCCCCCGCTGAAAGTTGTGCACGAAGTTTCGGAATTCACCTGGGTCAAGGAGCTCCGACTTGGTGTCGGTGAGAAATTTGATGATCCATCCTAAGGTCTGTGGACTGATCTCATCGGTGAATGCTTCTGGGTGCCGGATCACAACTGCTGATCGAAATAGATCGAGAGCGATCTCCGCGTGCTCGTCCCCCCATGGCGCATCTGCGATGGTTGCTCGTGTGCTTTCGAAGAGGCTCGAAAGTTCCTCATCGGTAAGCAAGTCGATCCCAAGACGGGTTTCGGTCCATTCGATGAGGGCCGCTAAGTGGAAACGGGCCAACCCTCGAGTTTCGGCAATGTTGTCCGAAATGATTCGGAGGTTAAGCAACAACGTTTCCAGATGTGGAGGCCGCTCGATTCCAGTTGGCCTAGGACGGACAAGCAGCGAGGACACCTGGCTCCACATCAGCCCGTCAATGCGAGGCTGACTCAAGTCAGTATCCAATCCGAAATACGACAAGAGATGGTTTGCTGCATCGATTCGCGACCGCTCGAGTTCGGTCTCGACCCACCACGTCCAAGGTTCGATGAGTGTGTCTGGGCTTACCTCGACGCCGACTCGCTGGCCGAGGGGGTGGTGATAGTCGTATGCCGATGGGGTCATAACGAGGTGACAATCAATAGCTTCCAACGCCAACAGGAAGACTTTCTTCTCCGCGCCCGGGTGTGGCTCGATAAAGTCCGGCCAGTTGCTCCGTAGTTGCAGAACCATTAGGTCTTTGTCGTCCGACAGGTGTGTCGTCGGGCTGG
>CAZIME010000030.1:15298-18093 GCA_964540395.1 uncultured Bifidobacterium sp. | reverse complement strand
CGGGATGCCATGCGCGCCGACGGTGCGGATCCGGCACCGGGCAGCGACGACGTCTCGACGACGCGTGCACCGGGTACGCGCGACGCGATCGCCCCCGCACGGCGCTGCAGTTCGTCGACGTCGGTCGTCACCATCGCCCAGAACGGCACGTCGGTGTGCGCCGTGCGTCCGACGTAGGTGAGCAGCACGTCCTGCAGGTCGCGCATCACCTGTGCACCGGGGCGCAAGGCGCGCATGAGCGGGTGCTTCGCGCAAGCGCGCACGAGATCGGCGCGACCGGCGATGATTCCGCACTGCGGGCCGCCGAGCAACTTGTCGCCGGAGAACGTGACGAGTGCGGCCCCGTCGCCGAGCGCCTGACGCACCGCGGGCTCACCGGCGAGCCACGACGGTACGGAGAAACCCTGCGTCGTCAACCACGGACACGACGCATCGAGCAATCCCGAGCCGACGTCGACGACGACGGGAACCCCGACGGCAACGACGTCGGCGAGATCGGGACTATCGACGAAACCCGACATCGCAAAGTTCGACGGATGGATGCGCATGACGAGCGCGACGTCGCTGCGCACCTTTGCGTAATCGTCGGCGCGGGTCTTGTTCGTCGCTCCGACGTCGACGAGTCGGGCACCCGACTGCTCGATCACCTCGGGGATGCGAAAGCCGCCACCGATCTCCACGCTCTCCCCGCGCGACACCGCAATGCCCTTGCCGTCACCGGCGAGTGCGGCGGCGACGAGCATGACGGCCGCCGCATTGTTGTTCACGACGACGGCATCTTCGGCACCGACGAGGATGCGTAGCAGCTCGGCGATCGGGGTGTGGCGCGAGCCCCGCTCTCCGTCGCGAATGTCGAATTCGACGTTCGTCGCCCGGAAGCCATCGCGACGGCGCGTACCCCACGCACCCACCGGTGCGCGACCGAGGTTCGTGTGCAGCAGCACCCCCGTCGCGTTGACGACGTCGTCGACGAGCGAGTCGGCGAGCTCCCGTGCGAGCGTCAGTGCACCGGTACGCGCGTTGCCACCGGCGGCGATTGCCCTGCGTGCGCAATCGACGAGCAGGGCGTGTGCGAGAGGCACCTCTTTGGCGACCTCACGGGCCAGCGCATCGACGGACTTTGGATGCGGCGAAGCGACTTCCGTCGGCTGTGCCGCATCAGACAATGCAGTATGCGACGCAGCGACTCCCGTCGGCTGCGACGCATCGGACGACACAGCACGTGGTGGATCGACCGATGCCATCGTTGCGCAGGCTACTAATCTGCCCCCATGACGCAGCCCGGCGCCGCCGAAACACCTCTCCGGCTCACCGAGTGGACGTCGTGCGGAGGGTGCGCGGCGAAGTTCGGCGCCACGCTGCTCTCCGAGCTCGTCGCCGAACTGCCGAACGACTCCGACGCCGCTCTGCTCGTCGGACTCGCCCCGTTCGATGACGCCGCCGTGTACCGGCTTACCGACAACATCGCGCTCGTGAGCACGACCGACTTCTTTCCCCCGCTCGTCGATGACCCCGACGACTTCGGCGCCATCGCCGCCGCCAATGCGTGCAGCGACGTCTTTGCGATGGGAGGCGACGTCGTCCTCGCCGTCAACGTCGCCGCGTTCCCCGAGCACTTCCCCCGCGAGGCGATCGCGACGATCTTCGCCGCCGCATCGAAGGTGGTCACCGAGGCCGGCGGTCGCATCGCCGGCGGTCACACCATCCGCAACCCCGAACCGATCTTCGGTCTCGCCGTGCAGGCTGTCGTGCACCCGCAGCGCATCTTCCGCAAGTCAGGCGCCCGACCCGGTGATCGCGCCGTGCTGTCGAAGCCGCTCGGCTCCGGTCTCGTCACCGCGGCCGGCACCGACGCCGAGAAGAAGGCAGCGATCGCCGTCATGCGCACCGTGAATCGCGGGGCCGCCGAAGCGTTGCGTCGACTCGGTAATGACGTGCATGCAGTCACCGACGTCACCGGTTACGGTCTCGCCGGACACGGCTGGGAAATGGCCGACCGTTCGGCCGTGCGGTTCGTCGTGCACGCCGACAAGCTCGTCACATACGACGGTGTGCGCCGCATCGCCGCCGAAGGTCGTCGCACCGGCGGCGATCCGCGCAATCGCGCCTACGTTGGTGATCGCTTCACGACGACCCGCAGCGACGACGATGTCGCGTTGCTCATGGATCCGCAAACGTCGGGCGGTCTGCTCGCCGCCGTTGCACCTCAGCGCATCAACGACATCGTCGGCATCGCCGGGTTCGTCGAGGTCGGCGAGTTCGTCGCCGGCGAGCGCGGTGTCGAACTTCTTTGATGCGACGCTGTGTTGATGCGACGCTGTGTTGATGCGACGCTGTGTTGACGTCGCGCTTCGCTGAGTCGCGCTAGCTGCCGCGCTGCATCTGGTCGAGTTCCTCGACCGTCATGAGTACTTCGCGCGGCTTCGACCCCTCCGACGGGCCGACGACGCCGCGCTGCTCGAGCAGATCCATGAGGCGACCTGCTCGGGCGAAACCGACCTTCAACTTGCGCTGCAGCATCGAGGTGCTGCCGATCTGCGACCGCACGACGAGATCGATCGCGTGGCGCAACAGCTCGTCATCGTCCTCGTCGCCGGTGCTGCCGCCCGGTAGGCCCGCGACTTCCGCGGCTTCTCCGCCGCCTTCGACACCGCTCACGTACTGCGGCTCGGGGGCCTGGCGCTTCCAGTGCGCCGCCACCTTGCGCACCTCGCCCTCGCCGACCCACGCCGACTGCACGCGCTGGGCGACGTTCGTGTTGCCGGGCAACAGCAACATGTCGCCCTTGCCGACAA
>CAZIME010000030.1:0-15288 GCA_964540395.1 uncultured Bifidobacterium sp. | reverse complement strand
GACTGTCGGTGAGGCTCGACACCGCAAAGGCCATACGGGCGGGAATGTTCGCCTTGATGACGCCGGTGATGACGTTGACGCTCGGGCGCTGCGTCGCGACGATGAGGTGGATGCCGACCGCGCGCGCCTTCTGCGCGATGCGGGTGATGCACTCTTCGACGTCACGCGCCGCGACCATCATGAGGTCGTTCAACTCGTCGACGACGACGAGCACGTACGGCATGCGCTCAAAGCGCTTCGTCGACACCTCGGCGTCCGAGTTCGATTCGTCGTTCAATTCGCCGCGGTCGTACGCCGCGTTGTAGCCGGCGATGTCACGGAAGCCGGCCTCGACGAGCACGTCGTAGCGGCGTTCCATCTCCTTCACCGCCCAGCCGAGGGCGTTGGCGGCCTTTTTCGGGTTCGTCACGGGCTGGGTGAGAAGGTGCGGAAGCAGCGCGTACTGCCCCATCTCCACCTGCTTCGGGTCGATGAGGATGAGTCGCACCTGTTCGGGCGTCGTGCGCATGAGCAACGACGTGATGATGCAGTTGAGCACGCTCGACTTGCCCGCGCCCGTCGCACCGGCGATGAGCAGGTGCGGCGTCGTCGCGATGTTGAGAAACACGGGACGCCCGGCGATGTCCTTGCCGACGGCGACGTCGAGCGGGTGCTGCGCCGACTTCGCTTCGGGACTCGTGAGCAGGTCACCGAGCGACACGAGGTCGCGCGATTCGTTCGGCACTTCGATACCGATCGCCGAGCGACCGGGAATCGGCGCGAGGATGCGCACGTCGGTCGCAGCCATCGTGTACGCGATGTCCTTCGACAGCGACGTCACGCGCGCCACTTTCACGCCGTCACCCAGCGACAATTCGTATCGCGTCACCGTCGGGCCGCGGGTGTAGCCGACGAGCTCGGTGTCGACCCCGTGCGACGCAAGTGCGGTGACGAGCGACTCGCCGCGCTCCTCCACCGACGATTCGTTGGCCCGCTTGTTGCTCGACAGCACGAGCATGTCCATCGGCGGCAGCGACCACGACGACGGCTTTGCCGCGGGTCCGAGCGGCATCTGCTGCTGCTCTCCGCGAACGGGGGTCGAGCGCGCGGGCGCCGCTGCCGGAGATTCCGCCGCGCGTTGACGGCGACGGCGCGGTCGCGGCTTCTCCTCGCTCGCGTCGGCCTCGTCGTCTGCATCTTCTTCGTCGTCGGCCTCGTCAGCGTCGTATTGCGCGTGGTCGTAGAACGACGGGCCACCGTTGTCGTCGCCGTGCTGGTCGTCGTCGTCACCGTCGCTGTTGTCCCCGTCACGACCGCCCTCGCGGTACGTGCGCATCGCGTCGTCGATGCGACCCACCGAACCGGTGAACATTCGCGCCAGCTCGGGCAGCGAACGACCGGATGCGAGCATGAGCCCGAGCAGAGCGACGGCGCCCAACGTGATAAGAGCACCGACGGGGCTGATCGAGCTCACGAGCGGCTGTCCGACGAGCCAACCGAACCAGCCACCGGCCGACTCGAGTGCATCGAGACTCACCGACACGTCGCCGGCGAGGAACACGTGCATGAGGCCGAGCAGCGCCACGGCGACGACGAGCGAACCGACGCTCAACCGCACGCGGTGGGCGACGCTGATCCGCTTCAGCAGTGCGACGCCGAGCCCGAGGCACAGCAGCGGGAACGCGTACCGACCGAGGCCGAGTGTCCAGCGCAGGCCGAGGTCGAGACCCCGACCGACGGGGCCGGTGACGTGCACGTATACCGAGAGAACGAGCAGGAGTCCCAGGACGATGAGCCCCAGGCCGCCGAATTCGTGGGCCCGCTCGGCGAGCAACGGGCGCAGCACCGACTCGCGCCGCACGACACGAAAGGTCGTGGGCGACTCTGCATCCACGGGGGTGGAATCGTCGGGAACACCTCTCGGCGCGCGGGGACGGCGCGTCGCGGGGCGCTTTTTCGGCGCGGCCGGCACGGGGCAACCGTACCAATGCGGCGCGTCGTGATCGTGGACTGCTTCGCTAGACGATGACGTACGGGGCGGGTATCTCACCGTCGCGCACGAGCGAGTCGCGGCCCAGCACCAAACAATCCCCGTCTTCGCAGATGAGCGTGCGGTCGCGGGCGACGCCCATGATCACACCGAGCTCGGCGTTGGCCACCATGTGGCGGTACTCGCCGTGAATCGGCACGAACCACTCGGGCTGAGCGATGCTCAGGTACATCTTCAGGTCTTCGGCCTGCGCATGACCGGTGGCATGCACATCGGCGATTCCCGAGTGCACGACGCTGACCCCGCGACGCAACAGCGAATCAATGACCGCATTGACGTTGCGTTCGTTGCCGGGGATCGCATGACTGGAGAAGATCACCGTGTCGCGCTCGCCCACCGTGAGGAATCGGCGATCGCCCTTGGCCAGCTGGCTGAGCGCCGACATCGCTTCGCCCTGTGAACCCGTCGAGATGATGCACACCTCGTCGTGGTCGTAATCATCGAGATCGTCGGCCGACACGAGATGCTTGTCGGGAATCGTGAGCACGCCGAGTTCGCGTGCGAGGCGGATGTTGTTCACCATCGAACGTCCGAGCGGCACGACGACGCGACCGGCATCGATCGCCGCATCGGCGACCTGCTGCACACGGTGGATGTGACTGGCGAACGATGCGGTGATGATTCGCTGGTCGCGGTGCTCGTTGAACAGTGCACGCAGCACCGCCCCCACCGACTTCTCCGACGGCGCGTGGCCGTGCTCGCCGGCATTCGTCGAATCGAGCATGAGCAGACGGATGCCCTCGTTGCTCGCCAGTGATCCGATGCGCGCAAGGTTCGTGCGCCGGTCGTCGACGGGCGTGAGGTCGAGCTTGAAGTCCCCGGAGTGGAGGATGACGCCGCGCGGCGTGTGGATGGCGATCGCGTGCGCGTGCGGCACGGAGTGTGTGACCGCGATGAACTCCACGTCGAACGGGCCGATGTGGCGGCGGTCGCCATCGTTGACCGCGACGAACTCGGTGCGCTTCACCAACCCGGCTTCGGCGATGCGGTTGCGGGCGAGACCGAGCGTGAGCGCCGAACCGAATAGCGGGAACGATGCATCACGCAGCAGGTACTGCAGCGCACCAACGTGGTCCTCGTGACCGTGCGTCGCGATACAACCGACGATGCGGTCCTTGCGCTCGAGCAACCACGAGAAGTCGGGAATGATGATGTCACCCTCTTCTGCCATGCCGATGCGCGGGAACATGCGTCCGCAGCCGACGATGAGGCTCGCTCCGCCGAGTCCGAGCGCCATGCAGTTGCGACCGATCTCCCCGAGTCCGCCGAGAAACACGAGGCGCACGTCGCCCTTCGGCACCTTCGACTTCGGTGCGACGAGCTCGTTCTGCGGACGGGCGTTCGAACGACGATCGGCGGGATCGCCCTTCTTCGCCCGCGCCTGCTGCCGCGAGCGCCCCTTCGATCGCGAGCGACTCACGAACGACGGGCCGCGACGAGGTTCGCCATCACTTCGGCGGCGCGCTGGGCGAGACCGGCGGGTGGCGGTCCCATCGGCAGGCGCGCCTCACCGACGTTGAGGCCGAGATGGTTCATCATCACCTTCGTCGGAATCGGGTTCGGTGCATCGTCGCCCGTTTCGTAGGCGAAGCTCTCGAGCAGTCGCGCGTTCACCTTGCGCGCACCGGCGACATCGCCACTCTCCCACTTCGCGAACATCTCCTGATGATCAACGCCGCTCCAGTGCGTCGCAACGCCGATGACTGCGGTCGCACCGATCGACATGAGCGGCAGCGTCAACCCGTCGTCACCGGAGATGAGCTCGAACGACGACGGCACCATCGTCATGAGGCGCGCACTCTCCGCCGGGTTTCCGGCTGCATCCTTCAGCGCGACGACGTTCTTCACCTCGTTGGCGAGTCGCGCGAGCGTCGTCGTGGCGATCTTGCGTCCGGTGCGCGCGGGAATGTCGTACACGACGACGGGCAGGTTGGTCGCCGCCGCCATCGCCCGTAGGTGCGCCTCGATACCGGCTTGGGACGGCCGGTTGTAATACGGCCCGACGGCAAGCACACCCGCCACGCCGAGCTTCGTCGCTTCGCGGGTGAGATGCACGGAATGTGCCGTGTCGTTCGACCCGGTGCCGGCAATGACGGGAATCGACACCGCTTCGACCGTGGCGCGGTAGAGCGACAGTTTTTCGTCGTCGGTGAGCGTCGACGATTCACCCGTCGTTCCGGACACGACGAGTCCGTCGTTGCCGTTGTCCTGCAACCAGCGCGCAAGTCGCGCCACACCATCGAGATCGAGGGCACCCTTGGCATCGAACGGCGTCACCATCGCGGTGATCACCTTGCCGAATCGGGCCATGAGGGAAGAGTAGTCGCCGCCCTTGCGGCGTTACCGAGCCGGGCCTAGTTGGCGAGAGCGTCCTTGCCGAGCTCGAACTTCAGGTACTCATCGCCGGTGTTCTCCCAGTCCTCGAACTGGATGACACCCATCTCCTCGTAGCGACGGCGCAGCCACTGGTTGTTGCGCTCGAGCAGACCGAGCTTCTTGCAGTTCGGCACGATCTTGCTGAACAGCATCTGCTGGAACATGCGTCGACCGGGATCGTTCACCATGAGCGGCACGACGACCTTCGGGTCGACACCCATGTGCTGCCACACCTCCTGCTGGAGGAACCGATCACGGATGCGGATGCTCGCCTCATAGGCGAACTCCTGACGATCCTTCATCTCGGCATCCGACAGACCTTCGTACACCTCTTTCAGACTGAGCACGCCGAAAGCGACGTGACGCGCTTCGTCGCTCATGACGTAACGCAATAGGTGCTTGAGCAACGGCTCGGTGGTGAGCTGGTGGAGAAAGCCGAACGCGGCGAGTGCGAGACCCTCGACCATCACCTGCATGCCGAGGTACGTGAGGTCCCAGCGCGAATCGGCGACCACGTCGTCGAGGAGCATGCCGAGATGCGCGTTCACCGGATAGCCGCCGCCCAACTTCTCGTCGAGATACCGGGCGAACACTTCGACGTGTCGCGCCTCGTCGACCACTTGCGTGCTCGCGTACAACTTCGCGTCGTACCACGGCACCGTCTCGGTGATCTTCGCGGTGCAGATGAGTGCACCTTGTTCGCCGTGGAGGAACTGCGACAGCATCCACTTGCGGCTCTGGATGCCGAACTCGAGCCATTCCTTGTCGCCCCACTTCGCGAGCGGCGTGTCGGCGTACCAGTTCGGGTCGATACCGCGCCCGATCGTTGCCTGATCAGCGGCGATGGTCGCTTCGACGTCGACCGGCGTACCCCACGGAATGTCCGTGGTGGCGTTCCACTGACCGGTCTTTGCCTTCTCGTACAACTTGCGCAACTGCGGCCGCGACAACGAGTAGTCCCAGGTGAAAATCGTCTCGGCGTTGTTTTTCACGAAGTGCTCGACTTCGTTCGGGTCGGTGAGCGGCACCGCGAGAATCGCGTCGATGTCGTCGATCGTGTCGCGCCCGATGATTTCGCGGTTCTCGTCGTTCGTGATCGTCATATCGCACCTCGCTGGACGGGTGTGGCGTCGACCGCAGCGTACGGACGAACGCGGACGAGCCGCGTGACCCCCATCACGTCTTCACAGTACGTTCCCCCGTGCGGGCACGCAACACGGTTCACCGAAGTCGTCAGGCGGGACATTCAACCGAAGAGGACCGACGGCCGAGCGACCCCCACCGGACGCTGCTAGCGCGCGGGTTTCGGCGCGGTACGCACGAGCCGGGCGGCGACTGCCACGAGGAAAACGGCGAACAAATAGGACGAGGCGGTGTCGGGAAGCCTGCCTGCCAGCCAGCCGCCGAGGACCGCTGAGGCGACGCCGGCGATTCCGACGACACCGGCCACCCGAAGGTCGAGGTTGCGCGATGCGCGGTTGCGCCACGTGCCGACGATGCTCGTCGGAATGATGACCGCAAGTGACGTGCCCTTGGCGAGCACGGGCGGCACACCGAAGATGACCATGAGCGCCGGAACGATGACGATGCCGCCACCGACGCCGAGTAGTCCGGCGAGCCAGCCGGCGAAGGCACCGACGCCGACGAGCACGACGACACCCCACCACTCGACCGTGCGAGTTGTACCCGCGGCGGGTGCCCACACGAGTCGAGCCGCCGACAGCACCATGAGTGCGGCGAACCCGAGGGCGAGCCTGCGCTTGTCGATGACGGCGAGCACCTTCACTCCGTAGATCGCGCCGATGAGCGAACCCGCAACGAGCGCCGCGGCCTTCACCCATTGCACGTTCCCGGCAACGAGATACGGGATGAGTCCCGCAATGGAAATGGGCAGAACTGCCGCCAGCGAGGTTCCGTGGGCCCGACGCTGCTCCATCGCCAAAACCCACATGAGGCCCGGCACGATGAGAATGCCGCCACCGACACCGAAGATGCCCGCGAGCAACCCGGCGAGCGCTCCGACGACCATCACCCGCCACGACGACATCGGGGGAAGCGTACGACAAGTCAAGGCGCGCGAACGAGACAACGCCACGACCGCTGAGTACCCTGATACTTCGTCCTCGACGCCGTCCATTGGGTGGCAGCGAGGTAATCACTCACCCACTTCCCCACAAAGGACACCCACATGACCCGTACGTCACGTCGCGGTGTCGCAGCCCTCGCGGCAGTCGCCCTCATGGCACTCGCCGCGTGCGGCGGTAGCGACACCACCGAAGACACCGTTGCCGAGGACACCGTCGCTGAAGAAGCGGCGCTCGGAACCGGCAACGAGTGCACCGCCGGCAAGACCCTCGCAGAGGGCGTGCTGACGATCGCCACCGGCAATCCCGCCTACTTCCCGTGGGTCGTCGACGACGCCCCCGAGAGCAAGCAGGGCTTCGAGGCGGCAGTTGCCTACGCCGTCGCCAACGCCATGGGCTTCTCCGACGAGAGCGTCACCTGGGTGCGCACCGGCTTCGACGAAGCCATCCAGCCCGGCGCGAAGAACTTCGACTTCAACCTGCAGCAGTACACGATCACCGACGAGCGCAAGGAAACTGTCTCGTTCAGCGATCCGTACTACACCACGAACCAGGCAGTCGTCGGCTTCGCCGACTCGCCCGTTGCTTCGGCAACGACTCTCGCCGAGCTCAAGGATCTGAAGTTCGGTGCCCAGGCCGGCACCACGAGCCTCGAGTTCATCACGAGCGTCATCCAGCCGAGCACCGAGCCGTTCGCCTATGACGACAACGCCGGCGCGAAGGCCGCTCTCGAGGCCAAGCAGATCGATGCGATCGTGCTCGACCTGCCCACCGCCTTCTACGTGAGCGCAGTGGAAATCGAGGGCACGAAGGTCATCGGCCAGTTCCCGGCGACCGACGCCGTTGCTGCCGACAACTTCGGTCTGCTCCTCGACCTTGACAACCCGCTCGTCGAGTGCGTCAACGCCGCGCTCGCCACGCTGCGCGACGACGGCACGTTGGATGCCATCGTCGCCGAGTGGCTGAGCGAGTACGTCGAGGCTCCCGTCATTTCACTTGAGTAACTCGGTCGACGTCGGGCTGCCTCTCGCGTGAGCGTGTCGCAGTCCCGACCGACCGGCGCTTCGTCGCTGCGCCGCCGTCACGAACGGCGCCAGCGGCGACGAAGCGCACTCATCGCGGCCGCCAGCACCCTCGCGGTGCTGGCGGCCGTCGTTGTTTTCATCCCGCGTATGCCCCGCTGGGATCGCGTGAAGAAGAGCTTTTTCGACTTCGAACTCGCCGCCGACTCCGTGCCGCGTCTCATCGATGCCTTCTGGCTCGACGTACGCATCTTCCTGTGGACCACACCGGCGATCTTCATCACCGCACTGCTCATTGCCATCGCCCGCAACACACGTGCCCCGGCACTCTTTCCGGTACGCGCCTTCGCCGCCGCATACACCGACGTCATGCGCGGCGTGCCCGTCATCTTGTGGATCTATCTCGTCGGCTTCGGGGTGCCCGGCCTCGGCCTCGAGCGCCCGTACAACAGCCCGCTGCTGTGGGGCTCGGTTGCTCTCGGCATGACCTACTCGGGATACGTCGCCGAGGTGTTCCGCGCCGGCATCGACAGCGTGCACGAAAGCCAGCGCGCCGCTGCCCGTTCGCTCGGGCTGTCGAGCGCGCAGGCCATGCGATTCGTCATCCTTCCCCAGGCCATTCGCCGGGTCGTTCCGCCGCTACTCAACGATCTCGTGAGCTTGCAGAAAGACGTCGCTCTCGTCAGCCTCATCGGGCCGATCGAAATTCTCCGCCAGGCCGGCATCGACAAGTCGAAGTTCGCCAACTTCACGCCGTACGTCGTCGCAGCTCTCATCTTTCTGTCGGTGACCATTCCGCTCACGCGGCTCACCGACTGGCTCGTCACCCGCGAACGACACCGCACATCGGGAACGAGGATCCGGTGAAACTCGTCCTTGATTCCGTCGCCAAGTCGTTCGGCGGCAACACGGTGCTCGACCGGGTGTCACTCGACGTTCGCAGCGGCGAAATCGTCACGTTCATCGGTGCGAGCGGCAGTGGCAAAACAACGCTGCTGCGCTGCGTCAACCTCCTCGAACCGATCGATGACGGTCGCATCCTGCTCGACGGTGACGAGATCACCGAGATCGGTCGCGATCCCAACCCGGTGCGCCGACGCATCGGCATCGTGTTCCAGAGCTACAACCTGTTCCCCCACATGAGCGTGCGGCGCAACGTCACGCTCGCCCTCACCGAGGTTCTCGACAAGTCGCGCGATGAGGCGAACACGATCACCGAGAACCTGCTGCGTCGCTTCGGCCTGCTCGACAAGATCGACGTCTATCCCGACCAGCTGTCGGGTGGACAGCAACAGCGCGTGGCCATCGTGCGCGCACTGGCGATGAACCCCGAGGTGTTGCTGCTCGACGAGATCACGAGTGCGCTCGACCCCGAGCTCGTAGGCGAGGTGCTCGACATCGTGCGCGAATTGAAGGGCAGTGGCATCACACTGCTCATCGCGACTCACGAGATGGCCTTCGCCCGTGACATCTCCGACCGCGTCTGCTTCCTGCATGCCGGGCGCGTCGCCGAGATGGGCCCTCCCGGGCAGGTGTTCACCCAGCCGACCGACGAACGCACCCGCCAGTTCCTGCGCCGCGTGCTGTAACGCGCACCGGGTCGCGACTGGTTGCACACAACCGCACGTCCGCGCCGTACCGCACTGCGTCACACCGATCTGCGAGCATCGTGAGATGGACGTCAACGCCATCGCCATCGTCGCCGGACTCGCTGTCATCGTCGGCCTCGCCGTCGCCGTGGGAGTGCTCGTGTCGCAACGCCGCGAACCGGTGACGACCCCCGCCCCGAACCTCACCATCGACACTGCGGTCATCACGGGGGCGGTGCGCGACGTCGTGCGCGACAGTGTCGACGCCCAGGTGCGAACCGCCACCGAGGCGGTGATGCAATCGCTGCACGCCCAGATCGACCGCACGTACCAGGCCCGTACTCAGTCGCTCACCACCGAAACGAAGTCACTGCTCGAACCCGTCGCCTCGCAGATGAGCGAGTTGCGCGCCGCCGTCGGCAACCTGCAGAGCAGCTATACGAACGCGGCCGGCTATACCACCGCGCTCGGCGAGCGGCTCGATGCACTGGCGACCACCACGAGCGCCCTGCAGGCAGCGCTGAAGTCGACGAGTGCACGGGGTGCGTGGGGTGAGCAACAATTGCGCAACGTCATCGAACTCGCCGGTATGGCGCCGTACTGCGACTACACCGAGCAAACCACGGTGAGCGGTGCCGACTCGCGGCAGCGACCCGATGCCATCGTGCGGCTTCCCAACGACGGAACGGTGATCATCGACGCGAAGGCGCCACTGTCGGCGTACCTGAAGGCACAGGAAACCACCGACCCGACACTGCAGCGACAGTTCCTCACCGAGCATGCCTCGCTCGTGAAGGGACACGCGAAGACCCTCAGCGACAAGGCGTACTGGAAGCAATTCAGCCGCGCCCCCGAGTACGTCATCATGTTCATCCCCGGCGAGTCGTTCCTCGCCGATGCGTTGCGCAGCGACCCCACGCTGCTCGAAGAGGCGATGCGGCATCGCGTGCTCATCGCTTCGCCGGTGAACCTGCTCGCCCTTCTGCTCGCGGTCGCAAAAGGTTGGCAGGCGTACCAAATTGCCGACAACGCACAGAAGATCGCCGACACGGCGCTCGAGTTGTACGAACGGGTCGGCACCGTACTGAAGTCCGTCGCCGACACCGGCAAAGGTCTCAACTCCGCGATCAATGCGTACAACACCATGGTCGGTTCGATCGATTCCCGCATGCTCGTGTCGTTGCGCAAGCTGAAAGAACTCGGCATCGCTACTACCGAACTCGAGCCTCCATCCACCGTCGAAGTGACGACGCGTGAATTGAAGGCCCCCGAAATCGACGGGCAGTGACGTGAGTTCATCCGAGTCAGGGGCGGCGCCGTCGCCGCGTCGCGGCCACGGTCCAACGCTGCTCACAATCACCTCGTTGCTCTTCGTCTTCGGCACCATCGGGTCGAACATCGGCCCCGCCCTCATCGACGAAAATCCTGCGTGGGTGCTCGCATTGTCCTCACGCAACCGCAACCTGTTCGCCGCAGTGCCATACATCGGTGTCTTGTCGTATGCCGTCATCGGTTTCCTCCGCGTACTCGCCGCCGCACTCGCCCTGTACTGGTGCGGCCGCTGGTACGGCAACAAAGCGATCGGCTGGCTCGAGTCGCAGGTGGGCGAACCACCGCGCATTTACGTATGGATGGAACGCGCCGTCGACCGCATGGGTCGTCTCGCCGTCGTCATCTTTCCCGGCAGCAATGTCGTGTGCCTGCTCGTCGGGCACCGCGGCATGCCGCCGCGACGATTCATCTTCTGGGTGAGCATCGGCATCGTCATAAAGCTGTGGGCCCTGTGGGTGTTCGGTCGCATCTTCGAGGATCAGATCCGTGCGTTCCTCGATTTCGTCGACCAATACCAGTGGTGGGTGGTCATCGGGTTGTTTGTACTCAGCACGCTGCAGGGTCAGTTCCGTCGCCGGGGCTGATCGGACGCTTCACGCGCTTCATCTCGATACGACGCCGCGAATGCCGATCGGGGTTCGAACAGATCGGCGGAACCGTCACACGAACGTGCACGACGATGCGTCGTTGACAGTCGGGGCATTGCCAGTGGTGGTTGATCATGGCGCAGCACTGTGGGGCAACGGCGCTCGCAGTTGCAACGACCGTCGTGACTTGGACGTCCCCTACTACGTAGGGGACGTCCAAAAAAATTTCCGGGGCACCGTTTTTCGACCCGCACCCCCGTCTGCCAGACTGCGGGCATGGCAACAGTGACCCTCGGCGGCAACCCCGTCAACACCAACGGCTCGCTTCCCGCAGTGAAGCAACCGCTCCCCTCGTTCACCCTCGTGAAGGAAGACCTCTCGGAGACGACGAACAAGGACTTCCTCGGCAAGCGCCTCGTGCTGAACATCTTCCCGTCGATCGACACCGGCACATGTGCCAAGAGCGTGCGCCGATTCAACGAACTTGCCGCGTCGATGAGCAACACCGTCGTCATGAACGTGTCGGAGGACCTGCCGTTCGCCCAGAAGCGTTTCTGCGGCGCCGAGGGCATCACCAACGTGCAGAACGGCTCGT
Source organism: uncultured Bifidobacterium sp. (assembly GCA_964540395.1). Lineage (GTDB taxonomy): Bacteria > Actinomycetota > Acidimicrobiia > Acidimicrobiales > Ilumatobacteraceae > F1-60-MAGs027. Next base: position 3,674 of record CAZIME010000030.1, on the reverse strand, counting down.
GCTTCCGCTCCGACTTCGGAAACTCCTTCGGCGTGAAGATCCTCGAAGGCGCGCTGAAGGGTCTGCTCGCCCGCGCGGTCGTCGTCGTCGATGAAAAGGGTGTCGTCACACACACCGAACTCGTCAGCGAGATCGCCCAAGAACCGAATTACGACGCCGCACTCGCCGCCCTGCGCTGACCTTTCACATCAACGGAGTTGACACCGGCGCCGGCGCGCGAGCGCCGGAGAACCGACGACTACGGGCAGTAGATCTTGCCCTTGGTCTTGAACTTCTTCGCCTTCTGCAACTGAGCCGGCGTGAGGTTGAGTGCGACTTCAAGATCGACGTCGCACACGACGGCTCCTTCGAGATTCGCACCCTCGAAGTTCGCTCCCGTCACGTTGGCGGCGGTGAGGTCGACGTTCTTCAGAGTGGCACCGGCGAAATCGGCTCCAGTGAGGTCGGCACGGATGAACACCGAGCTCGTGAGATTGGCACCTGTAAACAGTGCACCGGCCAGAGACGCCGCGGAGAAGTCGGTGAAGTCGACCTGCAGGCGAGAGAAGTCGACACCCACGAGGTTGGAAAACTGACACGCGGTCGTCTTGATGCAGTCGACGTCGAGCACCGTGGTGGTGGTCGTCGTCGGGGGCAACGTCGTCGTTGTCGTGGTGGTGGTCGTCGTCGTTTCGATGGCGGCGTCGTCGGCCGCTTCCTCGTCGGTGGGTGCGACCGTGGTCGTCGCACCGTTGAGCGTGGTGTCGGGGGCGCTCACCGTCACGTCACCACACGCGACCAAAGTCACGGCGGCGATTCCGGCGAGAAAACCGCGCAGTTGCACGCATTCATCGTACATCGCATGCGGAGTTCGCGCATTGATGCCCGAACTCCGCCACACTGAAAGGCACGATGTTTCCTGCCTCTTACTCCGTTGACACTCTCTTGACAAGTACGACCTTCATGAACGGATTGCATACGTCACGTTTGCACGTTCGTACGTTCGCATCGATTTTCGCCGCCGACGAAGAAGCGGTAACCGGCATCCAGCGTTTTCTCACGCGCCCCGTTGTCGCCATTCTCATCATCGTCGGCTGCTACCTGCTCACCAGGATCAACTACTTCGCGCTGCGCGCGGTCGTACGCAAGGTCGCCGACAGCAAGGCGGGCCGCAGCCGTCGCTGGTGGAAGAACACCCTGCGTCGCGTCGGCGCCGAAACTGTCGAGGGTGGCGAGAACCGGCGCAGGCAGCGCATCGAGGCGGCCACCGGCATGCTCCATCAATTGAGCAGTTTCATTCTCTGGATCATCGCGATCATCGCCATCTTCAACGTTCTCGATCTCGACGCGGCATTCTTCCTCTCGAGCGCCGGATTCCTCGGTGCCGCCATCGCCATCGGCGGTCAGCACCGTGTCAACGACTACCTCACGGGTCTGGCGATCCTGCTCGAGGACCGCTTCGGTGTCGGTGACGACGTCGAAGCAACCATCGGCTGGAACGAGCCCGTGCGGGCCACCGTCGAGCACGTCGGCGTCATCACCACCCGGTTGCGCGATGCGCGCAGCACCTTCCACGTGCCGCACTCGAAGCTGGACATCATCCGCAACCTCAGCCAGGAACCGATCCGGCAGTCGTTGCAATTCACCGCCTCGTCGGGTGATGCAAAGAGGGTCTCATCGGCGGTGCGCGACCTCGCGGGCAGCAAGGGTCTCACGACCGTACTGTTCATTGATGAGATCGAAGCGGCGGGTGGCAACGGTGACCGGGTCGAGTTGAACGTGCGCACGACGCGCCCGCTCACCGAAGCCGAACGCGATCTGCTCGTGCAGCGCGCGTCGGAAGTTCTCTCACAGGATGAGTGAGTCGAGTCCGATCGTCAGCCCCGGGAACTTGGCGATGCGCTTGCATGCAAGAACCACACCCGGCATGAAACTGTCGCGATCCACCGTGTCGTGGCGGATCGTCAACGTCTGACCGGTCGTTCCGAGAATCACTTCCTGGTTGGCGACGGCGCCGCGCATGCGCACGGCGTGGATGCGGATGTCGCCGGGACCCTTCGCCCCGCGTGCACCCTGAATCGCCTCGTGCGTCGTCGGATCGGCTGCCCAACCGGTGCTCGCAGCCGCCATCCGCTGCGCAGTGGCAACGGCAGTTCCCGAAGGTGAATCGGCCTTGGCATCGTGGTGGATCTCGATGATCTCGGCGGTGTCGAAGAACGGCGCCGCCATTTCGGCGAAGCGCATCATGAGCACCGCGCCGATGGCAAAGTTCGGCGCGATGAGGCAGTTGCTGCGCGTGAACTCGGCGCGGAACTTGTCGATGTCGTCGGTGGCAAAGCCGGTGGTACCGACGACGGCGTGAACGCCGTGCAGGGCGAGCCACGGAAGGTTCACACGTGCCGCCGCGGCGACGGTGAAGTCCACCGCCACCTCGGCGTGCGAATCGGCGATCGCGCGCAGTTCGCGCGCAATCGCCAATCCCTGTGCAGTCGTCGCGCCCGGCTGGGTGCTGCTGTCGACTGCGGCGACGAGCTCGAGATCGGGGTCGGCGTGCACCGCGGCACACGCCGCCGTACCCATCCGACCCGCTGCCCCGATGACGGCCACTCGAGTCATTGATTCCTCCCGCGGTGGCGGGCGGTGAAGATCACCGCCGGGTCACCGATGTCAGCTGTTGAAGTCGCGATCGAATTCGTCTTCGAAACTTACCGCAACGGCATCGGAGCCACCGGATGAACGCTCAGCGCGCGGTGCACGGTCGCGATCTCCCCGCTCGCTGCGGCCACCACGGTCGTTGCGATCGCGATCACCGCGACCACCGTCACTGCGTCCGCCTCGATCGCGATCACCGCGTCCGCCACGGTCACGATCACCGCGTCCGCCACGGTCACGATCACCGCGACCGCCGCCGTCTCGATCTCCACGTCCGCGACCGCCACGGTCACGTCCGCCTCGGTCGTCACGCGGGCCGCGATCTTCACGCGGACCACGGTCCTCGCGCGGTCCGCGATCGCCACCGCTGCCGGTGACGGGCTGTCCGTCGGGACCGATGAGCGTGAGGCTCACCTTGCCGCGGTCGTCGATGTCGTCGACACGCACCGTCACCTCGTCACCGAGGTTGAGCACGTCTTCGACACGGGCGACGCGCTGACCGTTGCCGAGCTTCGAAATGTGGATGAGTCCGTCACGTCCGGGGAGGATGTTCACGAACGCGCCGAACTGGGCGATGTTCACGACACGACCGGTGTACGTGGCGCCGAGTTCCGCGGTCGGCGGATCGACGATGTTGAGGATGCGGGACTTGGCGTCCTCGACCTTCGCCGAGTCGGGCGAACCGATGGTGACGATGCCCACCGCTCCGTCGTCGTCGACGGCGATATCGGCACCGGTCTCCTGCTGGATCGTGTTGATGACCTTGCCCTTCGGGCCGATGACTTCACCGACCTTGTCGAGCGGAATGGTGAACGACACGATCTTCGGTGCGCTCTCGGCGACCGTCGAACGCGGGGCGGCAATGGCCTTGTTCATCACGTCGAGGATCGACAAGCGGGCGTCCTTCGCCTGCTGCAACGCCTTCGCGAGAACGTCGCTCGGGATGCCGTCGATCTTCGTATCGAGCTGGAGGGCCGTGATCGCGTCGGCGGTGCCGGCGACCTTGAAGTCCATGTCACCGAAGGCGTCCTCGGCTCCGAGGA
>CAZIME010000029.1:15439-18868 GCA_964540395.1 uncultured Bifidobacterium sp. | reverse complement strand
TGTACGACTCACGACCGCTCACTGACGTTGAAGTTCGGATCGTCGACGAGGAAATCCACCTTCGCACGCCGACACTGTTCCGGGGATATGTCGAAGGCAGTCCGAGCGTGATCGACGGCTGGCTGCGCACCGGCGACCTCGGTTGCTGGCGTGAAGGCCAACTTCACGTGTCGGGACGACGTGATGACCTCATCGTCACCGGGGGAAGCAAGGTATGGCCGCACCCTGTCGAACGACTACTGCATCAGCATCCGCTGGTTGCCGACGTCGTCGTACGCGCAATGCCCGACGACACCTGGGGCTCGATCGTCTGTGCGTGGGTCGTTCCACGCGATCCCCGTGAAGTTCCGTCACTCGAGGACCTCCGCCGGGCAGTGCGCGCCGAGTTGTCCGATGTCGCGGCGCCGCGACGACTCATCGTCGTCGACGAGATACCGCGCACCGCGCTCGGCAAACCGATCGTCAGTCAACTCCCCGGCATCTGACCCGCCCGGCGAGTTCTGCCGCCTCGGGGTTCACCCGCCGAGCGACGATCGCACTCCGGCGCCGCCATCGATGACGAAGGTCTCACCCGTGATCCACGAGGCGCGCGGCGACACGACATAGGCGACGAAATCAGCGATGTCTCCGGGCAACCCGATGCGCCGCGTCGGCATCGAACGCGCGAGCGACTCACCAACGTTCTCGACGAGCACCGCGGCAAAATCGGTGTCGACGAGTCCGGGTGCGACGCCGATGACGCGGGTCGGACCGAGTTCGCTGGCGAGCTGACGCGTGAGGTGGATGAGTGCAGCCTTCGTCACGTTGTACACACCGAGAAGGGGTTCTGCTCTGACACCACCAACTGAAGCCACGTTGAGCACGACTCCCGGATGCTCGTTCATCCATGCATTCCACACGGCCTGCGTCCACACGAGCGGCCCGCGCAGATTCACCTGCACCGTCTTGTCGAATCGAGCGAGATCCACCCCCAGCGTCGGTCCGAGATAGGGATTCGTCGCAGCGTTGTTCACGAGTATGTCGATGCGTCCGAACGACTCGATCGTCTCATCGATGCAGCGCCGGGCGGCATCGTCGTCACCGACGTTTGCCGCATACCACCGCACGTCTCCACCGATCTCCTCGGCCGCCGTGCGCAGAGCCTCGTCCTTGCGCGACACCAGCGTGACGCGCGCACCTTCGGCAACGAGCACCTCGGCAATCGACCGGCCGATACCTCGCGACGCTCCGGTGACGACGGCAACCTTGTCCGTGAGGCCAAGGTCCATGCCGGAAAACTACTCGGCGTCGCTGGTCGTCGGAAGCGGTTCGGGATCGGGAAGCCTGATGGCGCGGAGGGTATGGATTCGTCGACCGTCGAGCTCCTCGACGACGAAGCGCCAGGTTCCTGCATCGACGACGTCACCGATGTGCGGAGCGCGACCGAGCGTTCCGAACACGTGACCGCCGATCGTCTCGTGCTCCTCGTCGACGATGATGACGTCGAGGCGCTCGCGAACGTCGTCGAGCGACATCGCACCGCTCACGAGCTTGTCGCCGCTGGGCAACTCGCGGAGCGGATCGACCTCGTCGTAATCGTGTTCATCGACGATCTCGCCGACGAGCTCCTCGAGACAGTCCTCCAGCGACACGATTCCGTTGAACTCGCCGTACTCGTCGGCGACGACGGCGAGATGGAACTTGTTCCGCTGCATCTCGCGCATCAACTCGTTCACGGGCTTCGTCTCCGGGATGACGTGCACGGTGCGCATGACTCCCTTGATCGACTCGGTTCCGCGACCTTCCCGGTCGGCGAGAAGGAGATCCTTTGCGTACACGATGCCGAGCACGTCATCACCGTCGTCGGTCGAATGGAGCACGGGGAGTCGACTCAGCTGCTGTTCGGCCACGACGTCGAGTGCACGCGCGATGGTGAAGTCCTCACCAATCGTCACGACGTCGGGCCTGGGCACCATCACCTCGCGTACGAGCGTGTCACCGAACTCGATCACCGACTCGATGAGTTCGCGCTCTTCGTGTTCGATAACCGAATCCTTCGCGGCAGCCTCGACCATTCCGAGGAACTCCTGCTCGTTGATGAACGGTCCCTGTTCGAGACCCTTGCCCTTGACGATCACGTTCGTGATTCCGATGAGACCGCGGGAGGCCAGACGCAGCGGCCAGAATGCCGACAGCACGGTCACGAGCGGCGCGGTGAGCAAAGCTCCGCGAACCGAGTACAGAATCGCGTACGTCTTCGGAACCGCCTCGGCAAGGACGAAAAACACGATGACGTTGAGCACAACTCCGACGGCGACGCCGGGTGCACCGAACAGTCGCCCGGCCACGATTCCCGTGAGTGTTGCCTGGACGGTTTGCAGGATGTTCACGGTGAGAAGGAGCGGATTCACCCATTTCGTCGGGTCGCTCGTCAGGCGCACGAGTCGGTCGGCCTGTCGTCTCCCCTCCTCGCGCAACGCCTCGGCGCGCTGGACGGTCATTCGTGACAGCGACATCTCCGCCAGGGCAAGGAACGTGAGTACGACGAGAAGAACGCCGATCGCGACGAACATCCACACGTCGAGGGTCGTCACCGTCACTGCAAGGAGTTGCATCTGATCAGTACCCCTGGTCGAATCCTGCGGGAGCGGGAGCGCGCCAGTGCAACTCCTCGAGCAACCCCTTCTCCCGCGTGCGCATCGTCGATGCATTCACTTCGTTGTCATGGTCGTAGCCGAGCACGTGGAGAATGCCGTGCGTGACGAGGAGGGCGATTTCGTCCTCGAAACTTCCGGCGTGGCTCGGCGCCTGCTCGATCGCCACCGACGGACACACGACGACGTCGCCGAGCAAGAGCGGCAGATCGCCGATGTCGACGCGTCGCGGATGCGGCGCCGCGCTCGATTGCGTCGGACCCGGCGTGCGCAGATCGTCGTGTGCGTCGATCGGGAACGCCAGGACGTCGGTCGGCCCGTCCTTGTCCATGTGGATGCGGTTCATCTCCGCGATCGCATCACGCTCGACGAACAGCACCGAGAGTTCCGCCGCACCGCGTACACCCTCGGCGCGCAGCACGTCGACGGCCAGTGCCCGCCATCGCGCAGTGTCGATGGCGACGGCGGACTGCTCGTCGGCGCAGAACACCTCGGGCTCGCCGTCACCTCCGACGCGACGGGGCGCACGACGACGCGGTCGCTCAAGCATCGGCTCAGCGCTCCGTACGCCGCCGCGGCGTACCGCGGCGAGTGTCGGGTGTCGTGTTGCGCTCGTAGGCCGCGACGATGTCGGCCACGATGCGGTGACGCACGACGTCACCGCCGTCGAGATGCACGAAGACCAAACCGTCGATGTTCGTGAGGACGCGCTCGAGTCCGGCAAGCCCGGACCTGCCGTCGGGAACGTCGATTTGAGTCGTGTCACCGGTGACGACGACCTTCGACCCGAATCCGA
>CAZIME010000029.1:9588-15429 GCA_964540395.1 uncultured Bifidobacterium sp. | reverse complement strand
GGGTGTCGTGTTCTGGGCCTCGTCGAGAATGATGAAAGAGTTGTTCAGCGTGCGACCGCGCATGAACGCCAGCGGTGCAACCTCGACGACGCCGCGCTCGAGGTACTTCCCCGCGTTCTCCGCACCGACCATGTCGTGCAGCGCGTCGTACAAGGGTCGCAGGTAGGGATCGATCTTCGCCATCAGGTCGCCGGGAAGGAAACCGAGACGTTCGCCCGCCTCGACCGCCGGGCGCGTGAGGATGATGCGCTGCACCTGCTTGGACTGCAGCGCCTGCACCGCCATGGCGACTGCAAGCCACGACTTGCCGGTACCGGCAGGACCGATCGCGAACGTCACGAGGTGCTCGCGGATCGCGTCGACGTATCTCTTCTGACCGGCTGTCTTTGCCCGCACCGGGCGTCCTTGTCCGACACGCACGATGTCGGTGGTGAGGACCTCGCCTGCGGCAACGTCATTGCGCACCATGGCAATCACGCGAGCGACCACGTCGACATCGAGCCTCTCGCCTCGCTGTACAACGTCTGCCAGTTCCTCGAATACGCGACCTGCGACGTCAGCCTCCGCGCCGGTGATCCGCACTTCGTTGCCCCGAACGGCGATGACTGCACCGGGAAACGCCGATTCAACCCTGCGCAGGAGCGCGTCGCGTTCGCCAACGACGGCCGCCATGAGATGGGCCCCGGGGACGACGACAACGACGACCGGTTCGGTGATGCTCATTCGCTGAGGGAACCCATTACTCCCGTCAGGCTATCCGCGTCCGTCCGATCGCCTCGTTGTCGTTCACGCCGTCGGGTATGCCGCTACCGGTGAAATCGAGCGCGTAGTAGCGCTGCGTCGCGAGCGGAATGAGACGCACCTCGCCGACCATTTCCGCCATGCGCAACATCATCTCGGCTGCCCCACCGTCCATTCGGGGCTGGTACGTCTCGGGTACGTCGAAAACGAGGAGTGCACCGTCGCGCGCTTCGGCCGCCAATGCCTGCTGCGCGAGCTTCACGTTCGCCCCGCGAATCTCGCATGACGGATCGACGACGACCCACATGACGTAATGCACGAGCCCGGCACGTAGCCGATCGGGATGGTGACGTTCGAAGAATGCAGGATTGAGCCACCTCGTCGACGCGATGTCGGTGGCAATGAGCGTCATCACGACGGGTACGTCATCCTCCCATGTCACCCACACCCGGTTCGAATCGCTGCGCAGGTGTCGGTCGAATTCATCCCGATCGACTGCTTCACTCGTCGGCAACCGCTCGGGTTGCGAATACCCGCGCAAGTACAGCCGCCACAGGCGTTCGCGCAACTGCGGATCGGCGATGCCTCGATGGCGGGTGATGTACATGGTTCTCCTCGTGGGCAACACCCACCGATGGACGAACTCCGCCGCTTTTACGTTAACCCATGCACCGTAAAATGCCGTGGATTCATTACGGTGTTTGCGGTGATCGCAAAGGTGACACCGCTCACGGCCCGGTACATGTCGACGGTGTGCGTCGCGGCGTGCGTTCCCCTTGGAGTCGTCCATGCAACGTTCCCCGCGGCCGCCCCCTTCATCCTGGCCGTCGCTGCGGCAGCGGTGGCAACCGCGACGGCCGTATCGGTCGTCTCGCACCAACCCGATCGTCGGATGTGGATTCCGTTGTCGGTCCTCGTCGGATTGACGGTCGCCGCCCAAATCCTCGCCGGTGATGCATTCGGGCGGAACGCACACCTGATAGCCGAGATTCTCTTCGTCGTCGCCCAGGTGATCCTCGCCGGTGGTGTCCTGTACGTTGCCGGGCGTCGGATCAGCCGCGAACCGCTCTCCATTCTCGCCGATGGTCTCGTCGTTGCCCTCGGCACCTGGCTCGTCGCGTGGATCGCGGTCATTCGCCCCATGCTCGATGCAGGTTCCGAGTACGGCGCGCTGTATGCGGTGAAGGGTGTCGGCGTGGCACTCGGCGCAATCGTCGTGTTCGCCATCGTCGTACTCCTCTACGGCGACAGCGCGCGCAGCGTCGCCATGTGGTGCGCCGTCGCTGCCATCGGTCTCTCGCTCACCGGTGACGTTCTGTGGTCACTGCTCGAAGCCGATCTCGGAGAGATTCCCGACAACGTGGCGAACGCACCGTACGTGTCGGCACTCGTCGCCGCAGCCGCGGCGTTCCTCCACCCGTCGATCCGCCAGCTCACCTCCCCGGGTGAGGCACGCGCAACGTCCCCACTCGTATCGCGCCTAGTCGTCACCACCGCCGGTCTCGTCGTTCCCGTCGTCGTATTCGCATTCACCGATGCCCAGGACGCCACCGACCGCACCGTCCGTGTCGTGTCCATCCTCGTTCTTGCGCTCGCCGTCATGGTTCGCGTCGTTCATGCCGTCGTCCGCACCGGTCAATTGCAGGAGCAGTTGCTTCGCGGTGCCCAGACCGATGCCCTTACCGGCCTCGCCAATCGCACGCTGATGCTGCAGCACATCGATGCCGCCTTGCGCACGGCGTGGCGTGACGAAAGACAACCGGCCGTGATGTTCATCGACGTCGACCGGTTCAAGAACATCAACGACAGCCTCGGGCATTCAGCGGGCGACGACGTTCTCATCGCCGTCGCCGACCGGCTGAAGGTTGCGCTTCCCGAACGTTGCGTCATCGGCCGCATTTCCGGTGACGAGTTCGTCGTACTCGATCCTCACTCGGCGTCGGTGGGCGACGCCGTGCTTCTTGCCGATCGCATCCTCGAATCCTTCCGCGAGCCCCTCGCCCTTCGCCAGGGTGACGTGTTCGCGTCGGCGAGCATCGGGGTGGCGACGTACACGCCTTCGGTGTCGCATTCGGCCGACGAGCTCCTGCGCCATGCCGATACCGCCATGTACCGGGCGAAGGATTCCGGTCGCAACTGCGTGGCGGTATTCGACGAGTCGATGCTCGAGCGCGTCACCCAACGACTCGCCGTCGAGACGGCCCTGTACCGCGCACTGGAGCGACGCGAGTTGCGGCTGGTTCATCAACCGATCATCGACATCGACCTCGGAGAGGTCGTCGGCTTCGAGGCCCTCATGCGCTGGGATCGCGACGACGGTGGAACGGTGTCGCCTGCGGAGTTCATTCCGATCGCCGAGGAGACCGGCATCATCGTGCCGATCGGTGCATGGGCCCTGCTGGAAGCACTCACCCACCTGCGTGACTGGATCCAGGCGGGCGTCGTACCGCGCGATGCAACGATGGCGGTGAACGTCAGCCCGCGCCAGCTGCACGATCCGAACTTCGTGAACCTCGTCAGCGAAGCGCTGATGCGCAGTCACATTCCCGCCCGGCAGTTGTGGCTCGAGGTGACCGAGGGCGTCATGATCTCCCAGCCCGAACAGGCATTGCAGGCGCTCAGTCGCTTGCACGACCTGGGCGTACGGATCGCGATCGACGACTTCGGAACCGGCTACTCGTCGTTGTCGCTCCTGCGCAGGTACCCGATCGACCGGCTGAAGATCGACCGCAGTTTCGTCAGCGGCGTCGCCGATGACCCGTCGGCGCGGTCGCTCGTGCGCACGATTGTCGCCATGTGCGAATCACTCGGCCTCGACGCCGTCGCGGAGGGTGTCGAGACAGAACGCCAGTTGCGTACGCTCGCCGATCTGCGCTGTGGCAAGGCGCAGGGGTATCTCATCAGCCACCCCGTCGAACCGGACGCAATGGGCAGTATCGTTGCTGCGCTGAATGACATCGGCTCGTGGCCCCGAGTGAGGAACCCCCATTTATGACTTTTCGATTCGCCGTACGACAAGGTCGTGCCATCGTCGTCACCGGTGACGGCAGCACCTACCAGGATCTCGAAGAAGCGAGCAAGGGCAGGTTCGGTCCCTCGCCTGCTTCGGTTTTCGCCAACTGGAAGAAGGTTCGTGAACTTGCGAATTCCCTGACGGACGGTAGGCCGCTCAAGGTCGACGAGCTCGACAATCCGTCACCCGACGCCGCGCAGGTGTTCGCCGTCGGCCTCAACTACCGCCACCACGCCGCGGAAATGAAGAGTGACGTCCCGAAGACCCCGCTCATCTTCAGCAAGTACCGCAGTTGCTTCAACTCACCGAATGGCGACGTTCCGATCACGACGGCAACGATCGACTGGGAGTGCGAACTCGTTCTCGTCGTCGGCTCGGGCGGTCGCGACATCAGTCGCACGCGCGCATGGGATGCCATCGCCGGGGTGTGCATCGGTCAGGACATCTCCGATCGCGCATTGCAGTACGCCAACAATCCGCCCCAGTTCGGTCTCGGCAAGAGCCGCAAGGGGTTTGCACCGTTCGGTCCGTGGATCACCGACGTGAAGGATCTCCCGAACTGCGACGATCTCGAGGTCCGTTGCACGGTGTCGGGTGAGGTCATGCAGAACGATCGGACGACGAATTTCGTCTTCGATATCCCGACGATCATCGAATTTCTATCGACGGTCGTCGAGCTGTACCCCGGCGACGTCATTTACACCGGGTCACCGAGCGGTGTCGGTACCTCGCGAACGCCGCAGCGATACCTGAAAGCCGGTGACGTCATCGTTTCCGAACTCGTCGGTCACGCGACGATCACCAATCACTGCATTTGATACAGCGGGGTCGGTCACCCCGCTCGATGAACCAACGCACGTCCGGCCAAGTGAGCAATTGCCGCCACGGCCAGAAACAGTGCGGTGAGCGTGACTGCCATCGCACTGAGTTGTGAAGCCACCGCCAGCGTGACGATGATCGCGAGAGCGGGTAGGACCGGTACGCGACCGATGGCACCGTGAATGCGGAACGGCCGGTGCATTTCCGGATGGCGGAATCGCAGGCCGATGACCACCCCATTCACAACCACGAATATTGCGTACACCAGTCCGTCGGTTGCTTCGGCGAGCAGACCGAGATCGCGGATCGAAGCCAAAGTCACCGCTGCGACGACGCACGTGCCGAGAGCCCATGAAGGCGTTCGTCGCCGGTGAACGGTGCCGAGCAGACGCGGCAGATCGCCGGCATTGGCCATGCCGTAGAGCATTCGTGAACTGGCGGTCAGGAGCAGCAAAACCGTCGACGACGTACTCACCAGGGCACCGCCGGACACGACCGAACCCGCTGCCTCACCGACCACGATGGCCATGACATCGGCAAGCGGCGTCGTCGACGCGGCAAGGCGCTCCGCACCGAGAACGGAAACTGCGGAGATCGCAACCGCGACGTACAGCACCGTCGACAGGAAGAGTGACAACATCAGTGCACGGGGAATGGTCCGTGTCGGGTTGCGGGTCTCTTCGGCAAGGGTGATGACCTCGTCGAAACCGATGAATGCGAAGAACACCAGTGCGGCAGCCGAGATGACACCGCTCGGGCCGCTGCCGCTCGTCAATTCCGCGCCGTTGATCGACGGTACTCCGATGACGGCAACGACGATCAAGGTGCCGATCTCGACGAGACCGAGTATCGCCACGACCACGATCGCGTGCCCCACGCCGAGGGCCGAAAGCAGTGCCGTGACACAGATGATTCCGATGGCAGCCCAGCGCACGTCCACTTCGATGAAATCATTGAGGTACCTCGCAAAACCCAGTGCAACGGTTGCAGCTGCGACGACGAGTGCGAGCGACATCGCGGTACCGACGGTTGCCGACAACCACCGCGGCAGCACTTGCCTGGCAAATTCGTGTTCCGCGTTGGCACGCGGGAACATCGATGCCAACTCCATGTATGAAAAAGCGGTGAAAGCCGACAAAACTGCCGCAATCACGAACGCGAGCCACACCCATCCACCGGCTTTCTGTGTCGCCGGTCCGAGAAGCACGAAGATTCCTGCACCGATGATGACGGCGACGCCGCTGATCGTGACCTGAGGCAGGCCGAGC
>CAZIME010000029.1:0-9578 GCA_964540395.1 uncultured Bifidobacterium sp. | reverse complement strand
ACGCGGTCGTACCGGTCTTCGCCACGATCGCTCATGGCGTGACCCTAATTGGACGTAATCTTCGGCGCTTCTGTGATGCCCGCTACCTCGAGTTCGGCGGCGATACGGGCGCGCAGCTCGTGTTTGCGGACTTTCGTCCCAGACATCGGATACTCGTCGACGAAACGGACGTACCTCGGTACCTTGAACGTCGAAATTTTGCCGCGACAATAGTCAATGAGATCGCGTTCGGTCACCGAACTACCCGGTCGAGGAATGACGTATGCACACGGAACCTCCATGTACCGCGCGTCTGGGGCAGACACGACCTGCGCGGTGAGTACGTCCGGATGAAGCTGCAGGAAGTCCTCGATCTCCGCTGCTGCGACGTTCTCGCCACCGACCTTCAGCATGTCCTTCAGTCGTGACACGAACTTCACACGACCCTTTTCGTCGACGGTCCCGAGATCACCCGAGTGGAACCATCCGTCCGCATCGATGCATTCCGCGGTGATTTCGGGTTCGTTGTAGTACCCGCTGAACAAGGTGTATCCGCGGTACTGGATCTCCCCCACCTGGTGGGGCCCGAGAATCTCCGCCGTCTCGGGATCGACGATCTTCAACTCGAGACCATCGAGCGGGACACCCGTTCGCTCGCAACGCACTTCTGCAGGATCGTTGATGTCACCGTACGTGAAGAAGCCGCAGCACTCTGTCGCACCGAAACACGACACGAGAAAGGCTTGCGGCACCGTCTTTTGCATCTCCATCATTCGCGCCGGCGGACCCACCGCGATCATCACCATGCGCATTCGCTTCCACGCCATCGGATCGCATTCGGGGCGCCGAAGAATGTCCATCCAGATGAGATCGAATGCCGGCAGGGCGACGGTGACGTCAAGTTCATTCAACTGTCGGATCGCGACCTCGGGCGAGAACTCACCGACGTGCACGTGCTTGGCACCGTAGGTGAGGGAACACAACAGGAAGTTCGTCCCGCCGATGTGGAACATCGGCAAGGGCGACCACACGACGTCTTCGGGTGTGAGGTACTGGCGCGGACCGCCGACGGAAAAAGCGGCGCGGGTGAGCGCCTCGTGACTGAGCATTGCACCCTTCGGGCTCGACGTCGTCCCCGACGTGTACATGATGACCGCGATGTCACGCACCGACACTTTTCGGCTCTGCACGTACACGTCGTCATCGGACACCGCGCTCAGGCCGCGCCAGAACTCGTCCGCCGAAATGAACGGATTCCCTTCGTTCGTACCGAATACGACGATGTGCCGCATGTGCGGCGCCGACCGGAGTGCCAAGGTCGTCGAGGTCTGATCGGCAAGCTCTGGAAGTACCTCACGGGCGAGATCGACGTAGTTCGTCGCGCCACGCACACCGCCGGTGACGAGCAGCACCTTCATGTCGCTGGAGCGAACCACGTGTCCGAATTCGCGACCCTTGAATCGGGCGTTGATCGGCACCGCCACCGCACCGATTCGAGCCGCGGCGAGTTTGACGGCGAAGTATTCCGCATCCTGGGTGAGGAGGATGCCGACCTTGGCGCGCTGGCGCACACCGAGGGCCATGAGGGCCCGCGACCACTCGTTCACGCGTGCGTCGAGTTGCTGGTACGTCCATCTGAATCCGGGAGTGACGAGTGCCTCGTGCGTCCAGGTTCGTGCGGCACGAGCGACGAGGTCACCGATCGTCGTTACGTTGATGAACGAGCGGCTCACGAGCACCGAAAATAGCAGCCCGATCACCGTTTTCGATTGTCGGCTACCTTGTGCGCTGATGTCGCCGCATGATGACCGCTGGGCAATTCACGACTTACTCGCCCGCTACTGCGACCGACTCGATGCCTACGACATCGACGCAGTTGCCGAGTGCTTCACGGTCGATGCATACACCGACTACGGCCCGGGACGCGGCGGTCCGGTCGTCGGCAGAGTCGCGATCGCCGATCGCATACGCAACGGCCAGGCTGCATTCCGTCGCACACACCACCAACTCGGACAGCAGTCCGTGGTGGTGAACGGTTCGCACGCCACGGGTCTATCGGCGATGCTCACGTGGCACGAGCGGTGGAACGGGGACAAGGATCTCCTCGCACTGCGCTACAGCGACGAATTCACGCGCATCGACGGCAGGTGGTTCATCTCGCGTCGACGCGTCGACATCAGCATGGTCGACGGCTTCCCGGGCACCGAGTGGTACTGGTGGCCGCGCCAGCCTCCGGAAGGTCGCTCCTAGGGCCAGGCCGGTTCGGCGGGCACGGGTGTCCACAGTCCGGCAGCGGCGACGGCGTCACGCCACGCGGCAAAGGCACGGAGATGATCGTCCACCGTGCGACATCCGGAATCGGCAACGTTGCGCGTGGGCATCGTGCGAATGGCAACGTGCGTCCCCCCGGCATCACACCACTCGCGGAGAGCAGGAATCCACTCGTCGCGTGCGCGGGAGTAATCGGTGATCGCGTGCAGTGCGATCGCACCGCGCCCTTCGGCAGTTGCATGCTCCGTGATGCGTCGCGCGCCCGCCAACGCCGCCTCCGTGAGATGCCCGAACACGTGGCCGTCGCCCAGAGCGGCCGAACGTCGGAACGAGGCCTCTGAGTAACCGCCGAACCACACGGGAATCGGCGACTGCGGCAATGGTGCAAGACCCGCCCGATCGATGCGATGAAATACTCCGTTGAATGTGACGAGGCTTTGTGACCACAATTGGCGCATCACCGTCACCTGCTCCTCGATAACAGCCCCGCGACGTTCGAAATCGGAGTTGAGTGCATCGAACTCGACCCAGTTCCATCCGACCCCGATACCGAGCCGCAACCGGCCGGATGAGAGGTTGTGCAACTCGACCGCCTGCTTCGCCATCAGTGCCGTCTGTCGCTGCGGCGCAACGATGACGGACGGAAACAGCCGCACTCGTGTCGTGAGGGCCGCTGCCCATGCGAAGAACGTGAAGGGCTCGTGAAAGTCATCCTTCTCGGTGTACGGCCCGGTGAGCGGTGCACGACGGTCCTCGTGCGGCCCACCGAGAACGTGGTCGTAGGCGATGACATGTTCGAATCCGAGTTCCTCGACGCCCCGGATGAACGCACGCAGCGCTCCGACATCCGTACCGATCGTCGTCGTCGGCATCACCGCACCACAGAGCACGAACGAAGAGTAGTAACTTCGGTTGCACCCATGAACACGACGCGCGTGAACCCCGATGCGGTGATGCCGCACCTGAAGATCAGATCGGGCGACGTTCCGGCACGGATGCTCGTCGTCGGAGATCCCGCGCGAGCCGAGCGCACCGCTGCCCTGCTCGACGGCTCGAAGGAACTCTCCCGCAATCGCGAATACGTGTTGTTCGCCGGAACGTGGAACGGCGAGCACGTGGGTGTCGCGTCGCACGGCGTCGGCACCGCCGGCGCCGGCATCTGCTTCGAGGAACTCTGCCGCAGCGGGGTTCGCCGCATCATCCGCGCCGGAACGGCAGGCGGCATGCAAGTCGACATTCCCGAAGGGAGCCTCGTCATCGCGACGGGGGCGGTACGCGACGAGGGACTCACGCCCCGACTCGTGCCGTTGGCCTTTCCCGCGGTGGCGACGCGCCACGTCGTTGCCGCTCTCGCAGACTCGGCAGCGGCTCGCGGTATCGCCACGCACGAAGGTGTCGTCGTTGCGAGCGACATGTTCTATCCGGCGCGAGTTCTTGGCAGCGATCTCGAGATGTGGCAGCGCGCAGGAGTGAAGGCCGTCGAAATGGAGTGCTCCGGCCTCTTCATCATCGCCCACCTCTACGGAATCCAGGCCGGTGCGATTCTCGCCACCGACGGCAATCCACTCGCCCACCGCGACGAATCGATGAGCGGATTCAATCCCCACCGCCCGGTCGTCGATGCGGCCGTTCGTGACATGCTCACCATCGCCCTCGACGCCGTCGCCCGCCCGTTGTGACGATCCGCTGGTCGTCGGCACACATCGCGTCGGTCGTCGATCTCACCGATCTGGGCGACGATTGCACGACGGACGACGTCACTGCACTTTGTGCGACCGCGATCAGTCGACAGGTGGCGGCGGTGTGCATACATCCCCAGTTCGTCTCCGGTGCGGCCGAACGACTGTCCGAAACCGGAATCGCAGTGGCCACGGTTCTCAATTTTCCGCACGGTGATGCGCCGCCTGCATCGCTCGTCGCAGCCGCAACGTCGGCGCTGGCCGCCGGCGCAACGGAGATTGATGTCGTCATTCCGTGGCGCGATCTCGTGGCAGGCAAGACGTCCTCGACGGTTGCGGTCGTCGCCGCCGTTGCAACTTTCACGCGTCGCGCGGGGGCACTAACGAAAGCCATCCTCGAAACCGGTGCACTTGAGGAATACGAGCTCGTCGAAAGGGCTGCGCGGCTCGCAATGGATGCAGGTGCCGATTTCCTGAAGACGAGTACGGGCAAGCTCGATCGCGGAGCCACGCTCGATTCGGCGCGCACACTGCTCACTGTCGCTCATTCGGCGTCGCGCGATGTCGGCGTGAAGATATCGGGCGGGATCCGCACGCGCGAACAGGCCGAGTCGTACCTCGATCTCGCCGCAGAGGTGCGTGGCATCGAAGCCTGCGATAAGAACCTCTTCCGGATCGGCGCGAGCAGCCTGCTGTCCGATCTCGACTGACCGGAAGGTCTATCGCGACGCGGCGCTGAGCGCCTCAATCTCGTCGGCGCTCAACGCGACCTGTGGAAAATCGGCAATGTCCCGCAACTGATCGACGGTCCGTGCACTGGCGATCGGCGCCGCCACGGTCGGCTGGGCCGCCAACCATGCAAGTGCGACACCCGCCACCGACGTGCCGTGTCGCGCAGCAACGGCATCGAGGACGGCGAGCACCCGGCGACCACGATCGTCGAGGTATGCAGATGCACCCTGGGCGCGCACGCTCTCCACCGCCACCCCGTCGCGGTACTTGCCGGTGAGAAATCCCTTTGCCAGCGAGAAGTACGGGACGCTGACCAAGCCATGTCGCGCAACGACGTCACGCAGCGGGCCTTCGTAGTCGCCGCGTTGGACGAGGTTGTAGTGGTTCTGCAAGACCGCGTACGAGGCAAGCCCGGCACGTTCACTCGTCTCGAGCGCCTGTGTGAGTCGCTCGACGGTGAAGTTCGATGCCCCCAAATAGCGCACCTTGCCCTCGCATACGAGCGAGTCGAAAGCGGCGAGCGTCTCTTCCATCGGCACCGTGGGATCGTCCTGGTGCGCGTAGTACAGGTCGATCGTCTCGACACCGAGACGTCGCAGCGAGTTCTCGCATCCCGTGCGGATGCTCTTCGCCGAGAGCCCCTTCACGCCATCGAGCATCGCCACCTTCGTCGCGACGACGAGCGAGTTGCGATTTCTGCGCTTGCGCATCCAGTCACCGATGATCGTTTCCGATTCACCGCCCACGTTTCCCGGCACCCAAGCCGGGTAGTAATCGGCCGTATCGATGAAGTTTCCCCCGGCTGCGACGTACGCGTCGAGCACCGATTCGCTCGTCGGCGCATCGGCCGTCCATCCGAAAACGTTGCCGCCGAGACACAGCGGATACACGTGCAGATCTGTGCCGCCGAGACGGCGACGAACGGGTTCTGTCATGCACGCAGAGTACCGCCGAAACCTTTGCTGCAACCCGCGGGCATCCCCGCGTCTGCCAGACTCGGATGATGAAGTCAGCCGCCGCACCGACGTCTGTCGCGGCAAGTGGCACACGCATCGTGCTCGGCACCTGCCACCACGACTGCCCCGATTCCTGTGGCTGGCAGGTGACGGTGAACGCCGACGGAGTTGCGACGCAATTGCGCGGCAACCCGGCGCATCCCTATTCGCAGGGCGAGCTGTGTCCGAAGGTGAACCGCTTCCTCGACCGCGTGTACCACCCGAACCGTATTCTCACGCCTCTCGTCCTCTCCGGACGCAAGGGTTCGGGCGAGTTCCGTACCGCATCGTGGGACGAGGCGCTGGCGATCGTTGCGGCACGGGTGACGCAGGTTGTCGTCGAACACGGCGGCGAAGCGGTGATGCCGTGGAGCAGTGCCGGCACGCAGAGCACGATCATGCTGTCGTCACTCGACCGGCGATTCTTCGCCCGGCTTGGTGCCTCTCGACCCGTCGACTCGCTGTGCGGAGCAACCGCACGCAACGCCACCGCGTCCGCACTCGGCTCACCTCTCGTCAGCGACCCACTCGACGCCGAGTATTCGAAGCTCTTGTTGCTTTGGGGCACGAACACTCGCCTGACCAATCGCCACCTGTGGCCGTACGTCGAGAGGGCGCGGACGAACGGAGCACGGGTCATCGTCATCGATCCCGTGCGCACGATTACGGCCGACGAAGCCGACGAGTTTTTGCAGATCGCCCCCGGCACCGACGTCGCTCTCATGCTCGCGATGATGCATGTCATCTTCGCCGAGGGCCTCAGCGACGAGGCCTATTTGCGCAACCACACCACGGGCGCAGAAGAGCTCCGGCGTCACGTCGCCGAACTCACCCCGGAATGGGCTGCACAACAGACGGGTATCGACGCCGACCGCATCCGATCGCTCGCACGCGAGTACGCCACAGTGCGACCGGCGATGATTCGTACGCTCATTGGTCCCGAACATCGCCACCACGGCGGACAGTTCTTCCGCACCCTGTCTCTGTTACCTGCCCTCGTTGGATCGTGGCGCGAGCGCGGCGGCGGTTACGCACGCAGCACCGGTTCATGGTTTTCGCATGCAGTCGATGATTCGGTGTTCGACGTACCGTCACTCGAGCGCGGCCCTCGCCGGTCGTTGAGCGTCAACCGCCTCGGCGAGAACCTCACGAGCACCGATCTCACACCCGGCGTCCATGCACTGTTCGTGTGGAACGGCAACCCCCTCGCCACGGCTCCGGATGCCGGTCTCATTCGTCGCGGTCTCGAGCGTGACGACCTCTTCACGGTCGTGTCGGAGCAGTTCCTCACCGACACGGCCCGGTACGCCGACGTGGTTTTCCCCGCGTGCACCCACATCGAGTACGACGACGTGGTTCCCGCCTGGGGTCATCTGTTTCTCGGCTTCAACAATCGGGCGATTGCACCGGTCGGCGAGAGCGTGCCGAATACCGAGTTGTGGCGACGCCTCTCTGCCGCCATGGGATTCACCGAACCCGAGTTGTTCGAGTCCGACGAATCGCTCCTCGCGTCATGCATGCCGGATGTCGACGTCTATGCGCTGAAATCGCACGGAGTCATGCGCCTCGACCTGCCCGAGCCGTTGCTGCCATATGCGAACGGCGGTTTCCACACCGTGGACGGCAAACTGCACATCGCGAACGACGATCTCGAACGCGCTGGGCACGGGCGCCTCCCGACGTACTCACCGCCGCCGCTACCGACTCACGACGCGCACAGCGGTCCGAACGCTCCCCTCGTGCTCATGTCGCCGAAGAAGCACGTTCGGTTCCTCAATACGTCATATACCCCGCTCGACGCGCACGCCGTGCCCGAGGGTGAGCCCCGATGCGAGATCACCCCGCACGACGCAGCCATGCGCAACATTGCCGACGGCGATCTCGTGCGGGTGTACAACGAGCGCGGTTCGATGACGCTGCGCGCGCACGTCGGCGACGACGTGCGGGTTCGTGACGGGATGGTGAGCATCCCGTTCGGATGGAGCATCGACCGGACGCACGACGGCCAGACGGTGAACATGCTGACGACATCGGCCCCCGCGGACTGGGGTGGTGGAGTCGCTTTCTACGACACGGTCGTGTGGATCGACAAGGTGACGTGACGGGCGACGAGCTCAGCCGAAACGATTGAGTCGCAAACGCAAGCCGATCCACATACCGAGGAGCACGGCGACGAGAAAGACCGGACCCGACAACGACAATGCTTGAGTGCCCGACAGGAGCACACCGACGGTGCATCCGAGCGCCGTCATGGAACCCCAGCCGAGGAGAACGCCGCCGAGCAGCGCAGTTGCCGCCGATCCGGCCGATGGACGCTGGGGACGAAACCGACCTGCGAATACCGCACTGGCAAACGACGCGAGCGCCAGGCCGATGATCAGCCATCCATTGTTCGTCACGGTGGTGACTACCGCACCCACGCAACCCTTCATGATGTCGATGCCGTGCATCACTTCGGGCAGTGCGCCGCGATCGTTGAGGATCGTGCGCGACACACCGCTGAGCTGAGAAGTCACGCCGAGCGGCGACAGACGCAGATACGCCATGACTCCGAGAAGTCCGACAACGACTCCGGTCGTCTTCGCCGACCACAGCCGTCCACTGAGCACGCCTCGCAGTAAACCGAACGACGATTCGGATGCATGGAGCACTACGGGCTCGACCACCGGGCCAGAACGCGCACGTCGACGCATCATGATCGACACGGTTCCGAGGGTCGCCAACAGCAGCACAAGAGATCCGACGTAGCCGAACGTTCGCGGCAGCCACCACGTGGGACTCTCACTGACCCAGCGCAGGTAGAACCAGTTCCACGTCACGAAACCGAACCCGAAACCGACAAGAGATCCGAACAGGGCCGGGATCGCGCGCAAGTAACCCTGTCCGAGCCGGTAAATGTGACCGCTGATGCAGGCGCCCGACAGGACCATACCGATACCAAAACTCAAACCCCCGAGTACCAGTGCTCCGCTCACCGGCGAAATGTGGGCCAGCGGCGGCAATCCTTCTCCCTGCGAGTTGGGCAGGTAGAGCCCGAAAATGTACCCGTATCCGACGGCGCCGATCGCAAGTGCGACGAGAACCGCCTGAACGCCGTCCGTCTTGCGCTCCTGGATCGCCTCGCGAAAGATGCAGTAAAAGCAGAACCGCCCTCGCTCGAACGCGACGCCAAGTGCCGCGCCGATGACGAGCGACAAGGCCGGAGTGGAGTCACCCTCGCGGGTCACCAGCAGTGCCACGGCCAGCGCAGCGGTGCAGAGCGCGATGAGGCCGCCGAGCAATGCCCGGCGGCCCTCACCACGCTCAATCGAGCGCACGACGGATGTCAAGGGGTGTACCCCGCCGCGACGACCGAACCTCGGGTCTTCAACTCAGCCTCTGCCCCACACGGTGCCGGCCGGATTCGCAATCGGTACACCGACGGCGTTGCCGTACTCGGTCCACGAACCGTCGTACAACTTCACGTCGTACCCGAGAATTTCGGAGAGGATGAACCACGTGTGGGCGGCACGCTCACCGATGCGGCAATAGACGGTGACCTTCTTCTTGCCGTCGATTCCCTGTGCACCGTAGATCGCCTTCAGATCGGCAACCGGTCGGAACGTGCCGTCCGGTGAAACTGCGGTGGACCACGGAACGTTCTTCGCCCCGGGGATGTGCCCGGCACGAATCGCAAGTTCCTGGAATCCTGCAGGAGCGAAGATCTTGCCGTTGAATTCGTCCGCCGAACGGATGTCGACGAGCTGCGTGGACTTGTCCTGCTTCTTGGCGATGCGCACGACGTCGGGGAGGAAGGCTCGGAGGTTCCGATTGGCTGCAGTCGCAGTGAAATTGCCCGGAGCCGGCGACGGCACGATCGGCGTCAATGCACGACCGTCCTTCACCCACTTGTCGCGTCCACCGTTGAGGATGCTCACGTTCT
>CAZIME010000028.1:0-18955 GCA_964540395.1 uncultured Bifidobacterium sp. | reverse complement strand
TTGAGGACGACCCGACGCCAGCGGGGAGTCTTCGTAACCGGGGACGCCGAGGTCATGCGAACCTCGAGAGTACCCGACCGCCCGTGCGGGGGCGGAACTAGCCGATGAAGACTTGCGCGTAGCGAACGATCGACGCCTTGCCGATGACGTCCTTCACCGACTTTTTGTCGTCCTTGGCATACGGCTGCTCGAGGAGCACGATCTCCTTGAAGAAGCCGTTGAGACGACCCTCGACGATCTTTGCGATCGCAGCCTCGGGCTTGCCTTCGTTGCGCGTCGCGGTTTCGAGAGTGGCGCGCTCGGCGGCGATGACGTCGGCCGGCACTTCCTCACGGGTGAGATACGAGGGTCGGGCGAAGGCGATGTGCACCGCGACGTCGTGGGCCAGCTCTTCGCTCGCACCGTTCATCTCGACGACGACGACGTTGACGCCGCGGCCGCCCTGAATGTGAATATAGGAGTCCATGGTGTTGCCCGCGGCGGCCTCGAAGCGCACGACCTCTCCGAGATCGATGTTCTCCTTGAGGAGGATCTTCAGATCTTCGAGCTGCTTCGAGCGCTCGGCGACGGCAGTTTCACCTTTTTCTCGAACGAGATCTGCGAGAGTCTGCGCCTCGGCAATGAACGACTCGCTCGACGCAACGAAGTCGGTCTCACACTTCAACTTGACGATCGCCGCCTTCGGGCAATCGATCGACAGAGCGACGACTCCCTGGTTGCTCTCGCGCTCGGCTCGCTTCGCGCTGGCCGCAAGACCCTTTTCGCGCAGCCACTTCTTTGCCGCTTCGTAGTCGCCACCCGATTCCTCGAGCGCCTTCTTGCAGTCCATCATTCCCGCGCCCGTTGCCTGGCGCAGCGCCTGTACGTCCTTTGCGTTGACGGCCATCGTGGATCAGTTCCCCTGTCCGGCGATGCGCGCATCGCGCTCGGCCTGCTGGGCGGCGGCTTCGCGGCGCGCGCGCTCCTGCTCGGCGGCAAAGACCGCGTTGTCGACGGTTGCGGTGGCCGGGTTCTGCACCTGACCGCCCGCCTTCTCGGCGATGAAACGACCTTCGACGACCGCCTCGGTGATGACGCGTGTCATCAACTCGTTGGCGCGGATCGCATCGTCGTTGCCCGGGATCGGGTACTGGATGAGATCGGGGTTGACGTTCGTGTCAACGACCGCAACGACGGGGATGCCGAGCTTGTTCGCCTCGGTGACGGCGAGATGCTCGGTCTGTGTGTCGAGCACGAAGATGGCGTCAGGACGGCGCGACATCTGACGGATACCCGACAGGTTGCGCTGCAACTTCTCGAGCTCGCGCGACAGGAGGAGCGCTTCCTTCTTCGGGATGTTCGCCCAGTCGCTCGAGTTGCTGAGACGCTCGAGCTCGATCATCTTCTGCACGCGCTTGGAGATCGTGTCGAAGTTCGTGAGCATGCCACCGAGCCAACGCTGGTTGATGTAGGGCATGCCGCAACGCTCGGCGTAGTTGCGAATGGGATCCTGCGCCTGCTTCTTCGTTCCGACGAAAAGCACCGTGCCGCCACCGGCAACGAGTTGACGGATGAAGCCGTACGCCGCATCAACGCGCTGCAGGGTCTGCTCGAGGTCGATGATGTAGATGCCATTGCGCTCACCGAAGATGAAGCGCTTCATGCGGGGGTTCCAACGCTGGGTCTGGTGTCCGAAGTGGACGCCTGCTTCCAGCATCTGACGCATCGTCACAATTGCCATGGTGTTGCTCCTTCGTGGTTGTCGTTACGGTTCCGCGCGCCGAAGCGACCACGAGGTGGGAACCGCACAGTGATGTATGGAAGCGCCCACGCTATCGGGGCGCCGTCGCTGCCCCACGAGCGCGGCCCCGGACCTTGGGACTGCGGACCGCGGCAATACGGAACGTGGCGATACGGAACGCCACTCGTGCCGCCCAGCCTGCAACCATGGTGACGGATCGCGGTACGTGTCGGCGTCGCGCACGGTGACGACGAGCCGCGTCGAGGTCGTACCGATCGGCTCACCGCTCGTCACCGCATCGCCCGCCGCGACGCGCACAGCACCGACTCCGCCGAGCGTCACCCGTACGGCGGGAAAATCGGCGCTGCGCACGACGATCCACGGTGCTCCCCCGACCGCACCGACGAACGTGACGGTGCCCGTCACCGGCGCCGGTACAACGGCGTCGCTGCGCGTCTCCACGATGACACTGCGCGCCCCGGCACAGAACGGGCACGGATCGTCGAATCCGGCGACGACCCCGAGATGGGCCGGCATCGCGAGACACAGCGCGGCAACCGTGCCGACGACGAACGTCACCGGTAGTCGGCGGCTGCCATCTTCGTGCGCAACTGCAACACGGCTTTGGCGTGGATCTGCGACACACGGCTCTCGGTGACGTCGAGCACCTCACCGATCTGGGCGAGGGTGAGATTGTCCTCGTAGTACATGAGAAGCACGCGGCGCTCCTTGTCGGGCAGCGACTTGATCGCCCGGCGCATCGTGGCACGCATCTCGCTCGCTTCGACGGCGACGTGCGGGGTCGTCGCTCGATGGAAGTCGCGGTCGTCGGCGGCCGGCTGTGCGTCGACGGTGACGTGGTCGAGCGGACCGACCGATGCAGCGGCGACGTCGGACAACCATGTACCGAGTTCATCGACGTCGATCTCGAGACGCGCCGCAATCTCGGCGTCGGTCGGTGCGCGGCCGTGTTCGTGCTCGAGTTCGGTGATGGCGTCCTGGATTCGCCGCGACCGGGTGCGCACCGTGCGCGGGACCCAGTCGAGCGAGCGGAGACTGTCGAGGATCGCACCACGAATTCGCGGCACGGCGAACGTCTCGAATTTCGCACCGTTGCCCGGATCGAAGCGCTCGATCGCATCGATGAGCCCGAACATGCCGGCGCTCACGAGGTCGTTCGTGTCGACGCGCCGCGGCAGACCCGCGGCGAGACGACCGGCGACGTACTTGATGAGTGACGCGTAATGAACGAGCAGCCATTCGCGAGCGGCGAGGTCGCGGGCACTCATCCACGCCTGCCACGCCTCGGCGACGGTGAAGCGGACGGGACGCGGATTCATGCTCGTGGGTGCGACGCTCGGTAGGCGGACCGCAAGCGTTCCTTGCTCACGTGGGTATAGCGCTGCGTGGTGGCGACGTTGCCATGACCGAGCAGTTCCTGCACGACGCGCAGGTCGGCGCCGTTGTCGAGGAGGTGCGTGGCGAAGGTGTGCCGCAGCGCGTGCGGATGCGTCGGCGCGAGCGACCGGTCGTCGAGGATGCGGCGCACGTCGCGCGACCCGAGACGTCGTCCCCGCTGATTGAGGAACAGCGCCTCGACATCCCCGTTGTCTTCCGCGAGGAGTTCGTTGCGCAGCGCTCGCCACGCCTTCACCGCCGCGAGCGTCGGATCGCTCACCGGCACGATGCGCTCCTTGGATCCCTTGCCCATGACGCGAACGCAGCGCTTGCGCACGTCGAGGGAATCGAGGTTGAGCGAACACAATTCGGCGACGCGCAGACCGCTGCCGTACAACAACTCGATGATTGCGTCGTCGCGGGAGATGCGCCACGGAGCATGACCTTCGGGACGGGCCTCGAGCAGAGCCCGCAACTGGTCGTTCGTGAGCACTGTCGGCAGACGACCCTTGTCGGACGGCGCCTTCACCCCGACCGTCGGATCGATCTTCACGTGACCGTTGCGCACGAGCCAGCCGTAGTAGCGGGCAAGAGCGGCGCGTTTGCGCGAGATGCTGCGCCGGGCGCGACGCAGCGTGGTGAGGAAAGAAATGTACGACCGGACGTGATCCTTCGTCACCTTTCCGGCATCGCGCACCGACTGCCGCTCCATCCACTCGCGGAACTGCTCGACATCGCGGCGGTATGCGTCGACGGTGTTTGGTGCACTCGCCGTGAGCGAGCGTGCAAAATCGTCGATTCTCCACCCGTCGCGCGCCACGTTCATCACGGTAGTTCGTCGTCATCGGCCCACCCGGTCGAGCGTCGGCTTCACACGGACGCTCTCCCACCATCCCGCATGATCGACGACCCATCCGAGCGCCGACAGTCGACCGAGCGATACGGCGACGTCGTGCACGGGGCGGTCGATGCGCGCAACGATCTCACCGAGGCTGAGCGGTTCGGCGACCAACGCATCGAGGACGACACGATCGTGCAAGTCGGGGCGCGGTCGAGCATCGCTCGGTACGTGCCGGCCGTGATCGAGACCGAGCGCATCGAGAACGTCGCGCGCGTCGCGCACCGGTGCACAGCCCTCGGCGAGCAACGCATTGGTGCCCTCGCTCGTCACCTGACCCGGAGATCCTGGCACCGCCATCACCGGAATTCCGCGCCGCAGCGCATGATCAACGGTGAGCATCGAGCCACCTGCGCCACGGGACTCGACGACGACGAGAATCTCGCTCAACGCAGCAATGATGCGATTGCGCAACGGGAAGCGGAAGGAGTCCGCCGGCATGCCCGGCGGTGATTCGCACATCAACAGACCGCGACGTGCAACGTCGTTCCATTCGTCGACGTGCTCGCGGGGATACGGCCGATCGAGACCGCTCGCGACGACACCGACGGGGCCCACCGGTCTTGTGCTTGGGTCGCCGTCAGCGGCCTCTTCGATGACGGCGTCACACTGCACGTCGAGTGCGCCGCGGTGGGCCTCAACATCGATGCCGCGCGCAAGCCCGGACACGACCGCGACACCGCGACTCGCGAGCTCACGTCCGAGCTCGCGGGCGAAGCGTCGACCGGATGCCGTTGCCGCGCGCGTGCCGACGACCGCCACTCGACGCCGTTCGAGGACGTCGAGTGATCCGCGCACAAAGATCACTGCCGGTGCCTCGGGATCCGCGGCGAGCACGGATGGATAGTCGTGATCACCGAGCACTGCGACACGCATCGCATTCATTGCGACGCGCCGGCGCACGTCGGCAACGAGTTCGTCGGTGGCGTGCGCGCGCCACGTCGGGAGCACACCGGCACGCTCGAAGCGATCGACGAGATGAGCGGGCAGCGCGGCGATACCGCGCACCGCGTCCCACGCACGCTCCGGTGAGAGCGCGGTGAGCAGCGCGCGCAACCGCCGCGGTCCCATGCCCGGAAGTGCAGAGAGTGCCGCCGCATGACACTGCCGCACCGTGGGAACGACGTGTTCGGTCACCGCATCACCCCGTCGAGAAGAGGGCCGATGTCGGCGCGCAGTCCGAGCGCAGCGAGCACGTGGTCCTCATCGACCGATCGCACCGCCGCGTCATCACGGGCTGCCAGATCGGCAAGCGTGAGGGCTACGCGATGCACACGATGCAGTCCCCGGCCGCTCAACTTCCCCGCCTCGAGTTGCACCCGCAAGGCGTCGCGTGCCGCCGTCGACAGCGGTGCAAACGTGGCGAGTTCGCCGCCACCCAGTCGTGCGTTGTGCGCGCCGCGCAGGGCCACCGCCGCGGCCCGCACCCTCGCGACCCGCACCGCGATGTCGGCACTCGATTCGACCCCCGACTCGGCGAGCAACTCGTGCGCGGCCGTCGGTGCGACGAGTACGCGGATGTCGAAGCGGTCGAGCAGGGGTCCGGAAAAACGCCGCAGGTAGCGCAGTCGTGCGGCGTCGTCGCACACGCAACGACCCGGGCGTCCCGCGCCGCACGGGCAGGGGTTCGTCGCCGCAACGAGAAGGAACCGTGCCGGCATCGTCACCGTCGCCTTGGCGCGCGCAATGTGCACGACACCGTCTTCGAGCGGCTGGCGCAACGATTCGAGTACGCGCGGCGCGAACTCGCCGAGCTCGTCGAGAAACAGGACTCCCCCGTGACTGAGTGACACTTCGCCCGGTCGCACGACTGCGCTTCCGCCGCCGACCATGGCAACGAGAGTCGACGAGTGATGCGGCGACCGGAAGGGTGGTTCGCGCACGAGGCCGTGGGCCACCGCGGCGCTGCGCGCGGCCGAATGCACCATGGTGACGTCGAGGCTGTCGTGCTCGTCGAGCGGCGGCAGCACGCCCGGCAGGCGTCGCGCGAGCATCGACTTGCCCGAACCCGGAGGTCCGACGAGCAGCACGTGGTGATGTCCGGCCGCGGCAACTTCGAGCGCGAGTTTCGCCGCGGTCTGGCCCCGGACGTCGGCGAAGTCGGGATGCGCAACCGGTGCGACGGATGCACTACGTGCGTCGTTCGCGTCGTCGGGTGCAAGTTCGCTCCACGACAGGTCACCGCGCAGGACCGCTGCGACGATGCCGAGATCGCGGGCGACGACGACGCGTTTCACCCCTGCGGCACGCACCTCGGCTGCGTTTCCCGGTGCGACGACGACCGTGCACTCGCGCACGGCGAGGGCGAGCGACACCGCTCCGGCGACCGCGCGCAGAGAGCCGTCGAGCCCGAGCTCGGCAAGGAATGCGACACCGTCGATGCCGTTCGCCGGCACCTGCTCGTCGGCGACGAGTACACCGACGGCGATCGCAAGATCGAGTGCCGAACCGTCCTTGCGTTCGGCCGTGGGTGCAAGGTTTACCGTGATGCGCCGGTTCGGCCACGACAAGTCGCGCGAGAGGCACGCCGCGCGCACGCGATCGCGGCTCTCACGACACGTCTCGTCGGGTTGACCGACGATCGTGAACCCGGGCAGCCCGATCCCGACGTGCACCTCAACGTCGAGTGCGCGGCCGATGACGCCGTGCAGACTCGCCGAGCGAACGACCGCGTACATCAGAGATGATCCGACCGCGGTGCGCGATCACGTGGGAGAATGAGGAGCGATGTTGCGCAGGGAACGTATGCGAACGCCATCGACGAGCGACCTGTCGGCGACGTTGGCGAAATCTGAGACGACACGAACATGGCGAGGGACCCTGCTCGGATGTGTGCGCATGCGACGCCGGACGGCACGTTCCCGCCACATGCTCGCCAGCGTCGCTGCGGTCGCCGTGCTCGTCGCCGGATGCGCGAGCACTCCCCGCACCGCGACGAACTTCTGCCGCGTACTCGACGCGCGCCGCTCGCAGATCGCCGTCACCCCGTCAACGTCGGGCGACATCGCCCGTCTCGTCGACGACTACGCGGCCATCGTCGCCGTCGCGCCGCTCGAGGTGGAGTCCGACCTGCGCGTGCTGCTCGAGTTGTTCCGCCTGGCGTCGAACGTCAACGCCGACGATGCAGAGCAGGTACAGCGTCTCGCCGACCTGTCGTACGGCGCGGAGAAAGCAGCCGACGACGCAGCGGCGTGGGTTGCCGCCACCTGCGGCTTCGACTTGTCGACCGGATCACTGCTGTCTGCAGGATCCGTTGTCACGCCCGAATCGGTGCTCCCCGGGACGGTGCCCGGTGACACGACGAGCGGTGGTTAGCGGATCTCTCCGCGGCGAACGATCACCTTGTCGACGAGGCCGTACTGCTTGGCCTGCTCGGCAGTGAACCAGCGGTCGCGCTCACTGTCGCGCTGAATCTCTTCGATCGGCTTGCCCGAGTGGTGGGCAATGAGTTCGGCCATGCGGTGCTTCGTGTACGCCAACTGTTCCGCCTGGATGGCGATGTCGGATGCCTGGCCGCGCAAACCGGCGAGAGGCTGGTGCATCATGATCCGCGCGTTGGGCAACGAGTAGCGCTTTCCCTGCGTACCGGCGGTGAGCAGGAACTGACCCATCGACGCGGCGAGACCGACGCACACCGTGGCGACGTCGCACGAGATGAACTGCATCGTGTCGTAGATCGCCATTCCCGCGGTGACCGAACCACCGGGGCTGTTGATGTACAGCCACACGTCGGCCTTCGGATCCTCACCCTCGAGGAACAACAACTGGGCGCAGATCTGGTTTGCCACGTCGTCGTTGACGTCGGAGCCGAGCATGATCACCCGGCTCTTCAGCAGACGGCTGAAGATGTCGAGGCGCGGATCGAATCCTCCGTCGAGGGCCATGGGGACGCTGGGCAGGGTCATGCGACGAAGGCTAACGCTCGCCGCGAGCCGGACGCGGCGTTGAGCGTCGAACTCCGCTGAACACCACCGCGATGCGTTCGTCGTCGCGGATCATGTG
Source organism: uncultured Bifidobacterium sp. (assembly GCA_964540395.1). GTDB lineage: Bacteria > Actinomycetota > Acidimicrobiia > Acidimicrobiales > Ilumatobacteraceae > F1-60-MAGs027. The sequence continues at coordinate 10,937 of CAZIME010000028.1, read as the reverse complement.
ACGGATGGCGAGCACACCGGCAAGACCTGCCGCACCGGTGGGACTCACGTCGATGTCGGTATGCCGGTGCGCCAATTCGTACGCCTCGTGAATCTGCTTCTCGGTGGCGACGACGGGAGAACCCTCGCTGCGTTGCATCGCGTCGCATACCGAGACCCAGTCGTACGTTTCGTCGTCGAGGATGCCGTCGGCGAACGAGTGCGGCGCATCCCACGGCCACATGCAGTCGTCCCAGTGACGCGCGGCGTCGGCGAGTGACGAAAACCGTGATGCCGCATTCCACGCGCGTGCCAGCGGCGCACAGCCCTCGGCCTGCACCGCGTGCAACTGCGCGCTCGTTCCCCCGGCGTGGAACCCTCGCGCAAGGCTCGCGGCGAATGCGCCGCCTCCCACCTGCACGAACAACCGCGATACGAGCGGCGGTGGTGCATGTTCGGCGACCCACGCCATCTCCCAACCGATCGTGCGACCGCCGTCGAGACACCAACCGTTCTCGGTGCCTTGCACACCGAACGGAACGGCACCCGACTGCACCACTTCGCGGAAACGGTGCACGCACGGATCACCGGGCGGATCATCGTCGCGGCGCGGGCATACGACGACATTCGCCTCGAGGTGCGCGAGCATCGCGAGTACGTCGGCATCAGCCGACGTGGGTACGAACACGCTGATCGGCCAGCGTTGCGATTTCGCCAGCGTCGATGCCGCGATTGCCGCGTTGCCGCACGAGGCAATCGCCAGCGACGGACGTTCCTCGACCGAGCGCCACGGTGCGCGACCGACTCGCTCGAGAGTGACGAGGTGGAGCAACTCGACGAACAGGTGACGCGCCTTGTGCGACCCGGCGACGTTGTTCGTTTCGTCCTTCACCCACACGCCGCCATCTCGTGAGAACCCGAGTACATCCGACAGGCGGTCGGCGCGGGCGAACGGCGTGATGCGAAAGCCGGCACCCGCGACGGCGGCGACGGCGGCATCGCAGTCGCGCACGATCGCGATGCGCTGATCAACGTCGAGTCCGAGAGCCGCAGCGAACGAATCCCAGGCGAGGTAGCGACGGAACGCAAGAAACGGGTTGTCGTCGTCCCCTTCCTTTTCACGACGCAACGGTGCGACGTCGGACTGCGGCGCGAGAACGTGGTGACGATTGTCATCACTGCTCGCCGGGCAGCGCCACGACAACGGCGTGCCGACGTCGACGACGACACCGCATACGACGCACTTCCATGCGCGAACGATCGGTGGTACGGCGTGCGGGTTCGCCGTGAGCATCAACGCGAGGCGGCGACGCGGCGGTTGAACTCGCCGATCATCTCGTCCCACACCGGCAGGTAGCGGCGCAGACCGCGCCAGAAATCCTGCGAGCGGCGCGCCTCGAACGTCTCGAGCGTCGTGCCCTGTTGCTCGACCCACGTGTAGTAGCCGAGGTTGAAGATGCGGTTGCGGTCGTGCTGCGTGCAGTCGATCGTGGCATCGGTCGACACGTCGGCAAGATGCTCGGCGAACACTTCGGCAGCGTCGATCTCGGTGAAGTCGTTGTTGAAGCGACGCGCCAGCGTCTTGCGGCGCTCGCTCGGGTACAGATCGGCGCCATCAGTGGCGATCGTGACGAGCACATCGTCGGGACCGAGGTTGCGCAACTTCGCTGTCTTGATCGCGGCGATGACGTTGCAGATCGCCGAGAAACCGAAATGCGGCAGTGTGGCAAGCACGTCGGCGGGCACGTGCTTGCGCTCGCGGAGATACCTCAGACCGACGTCGGTGTTGAACAGCACGTCGAGTTCGTCGGTGGCACGGTCGGACACCGCGGCGACGACGTCGGTGTTCATGACGTTGTGGATGAGCGGGATGTGCTTGTCGCCGATGCCCTGGATGTTGTGCTCGCCGAAACCGTTCTCGAGCATCGTCGGGCACTCGAGCGCCTCGACGGCGACGATCGCCGCGCCGTGGTCGTCCTTCAGACGGTCACCGGCGGCGATGGTGCCGGCCGACCCGGTAGCGCTCGTGAAACCGGCGAGTCGCCAGTGCGCGTTGCCGACCGTCTTGCGCGCGTGTTCGTACACGTGCGACAACGCGCGACCGGTCACCTCGTAATGCGCAAGGTGGTTGCCGAACTCGCAGAACTGGTTGAAGATGAAGTTCACCGGATCGCGACGCATTTCGTTGCACGCGTCGTAGATCTCCTTCACGTTGCTCTCGGTGCCCGGCGTGCGCACGACGTCGCTCGGGTCCGACGTCCAGCGGTCGAGCCAGTCGAAGCGCTCCTGTGACATTCCCGCCGGCAGGACCGCGACGCCGCGGGCTCCCATGATCTTGCTGATCGCGACGCCACCGCGCGCGTAGTTGCCCGTCGACGGCCAGATGGCGCGGTGACGCGTGGGATCGAATTGTCCGGTGATGATGCGCGGAGCGAGACATGCGTAAGCGGCAAGCACCTTGTGCGCGGTGATCATCGGGAAGCGGTCGCCGAACGCGACCACGATCGGGCTCGCCACACCGGTGAGCGACGATGGCAACACGACGTAGTCGGGAACGGCGACGCGTTCGCCGGCGAGATCGTTGTACCAATGCACGCGGAACAAGTTGCGCGGATCGGCGGCGTTCTTGTCGACGCCCTTCGTCAACGACGGGTCGATGCTCGTCGGATCGGCGAGCTGGGCGAAGGTCGGCAGAACGACGCGCGTCGACGCGCACTGGGCGACGGAGTTGGCCAGCGCCCGTTCATCAACGATCGTGTCGGCCAAACCCAACTGATCGGCAAACGTCGTCGCCTCGTGGGTTGCAGTCACCTTGACATTCTGTCAAAGGAACCGACGCGGGGCTACCCTTTGCGTTCACCCGCCGGCGTAGCCCAATGGCAGAGGCACGGCGCTTAGGACGCCGCCAGTGAGAGTTCGAGTCTCTCCGCCGGCACGGTTGCCCGCATGAGCTCAGCGTGCGGCGGCGAGCAACTCGGCGAGCTGACGGAACGCCCGACCCCGGTGCGACATCGCGTGCTTGTCGGCGATCGTCATTTCGGCGAACGTCCGCCCGTCGCCGTCGAGCGGCACGAACACGGCGTCGTAACCGAAGCCCCGGTCGCCCCGGTCGGACTCTGTAATCGTGCCCCGGCACTCCCCCTCGGCGACGATCTCATGCCCGTCGGGTGATGCGAGAACGACGACGGTGCGAAAGCGCGCGCTGCGTGCCGCACCCGTGACCCCGCGCAACGCATTGAGTAAGTGACGACGGTTGTCGGCGTACGACGCATCGTCGCCGGCGAAGCGTGCCGTGCGCACCCCCGGCGCACCGTCGAGCGCGTCAACTTCGAGACCGGTGTCGTCGGCGACTGCCGGCAGTCCCGTTGCGGCGACGAGTGCGCGGGCCTTCAGGCGTGCGTTACCGAGCAGAGTGTCGGCATCTTCGACGACGTCGGGAACGTGTGCCGGGCGCGGCAGCAACTCGACGACACCGACGAGCAGATCCTCGATCTCGCGCACCTTGTCGGGGTTCGCCGACGCGCACACCACGCGCAACACTGAGTTACCGCGGCGACGGCTGCACGCTGAGCACACTGCGCTGCAGGTCGACGATGCGCCCGATGCCCGACGATGCGAGCGTGAGCAAGTCATCGAGTCGCCCGCGACCGAACGTGGCGCCCTCTGCGGTACCCTGCACCTCGACGAACGACGCCTCGGCACCGTCCCACGGAGCGAGCATGACGACGTTCATGTCGACGTCGGCGGTGGAGTCCTCCGCGTACGGAAGATCGAGCACCGGTACGCCGTTGTGCACGCCGACGCTCACCGCGGCGCACAACGAGTGCAGCGGATGCTTCGCGAGAGTGCCGGTCATGACGAGTCGCGTGAGCGCATCGTGCAACGCGACGTAGGCACCGCAGATGCTCGCGGTACGCGTTCCGCCGTCGGCCTGCAACACGTCGCAATCGAGCACCACCTGGCGCTCGCCGAGCAACTTCATGTCGCACGAGGCGCGCAACGCACGACCGATGAGCCGCTGGATTTCGACGGTGCGACTGCTCTGCTTGCCCTTCGCGGCTTCGCGGTCGACACGCTCGGGTGACGATCCGGGAAGCATCGAGTACTCGGCGGGCACCCAGCCGCTGCCGCGGCCCTTCATCCAACGCGGCACGTCCTCGTCGACGGATGCCGTGCACAGCACGCGCGTGCGGCCGAACGACACGAGCACCGAGCCCGACGCCATCTCGGTGAAGTCGCGCTCGAAGCGCACCGGTCGCAGTTCGTCGGGCGTGCGTCCGTCGGGTCTCGTCATGATGCTGCTCCCAATCTCCAAGGTTCGACCGATACGACTTCGGGGCCGAGCAGGCGGCGCGCGAGGCGCGCGAACTGCTCGACGTCACCCGAGGACATGAACTTGTGGCGCACCGGGGCGCCGCCGGCTGCATTGCCAGCTGAATCGTCGGCGCGCGCATGACGGCGATCGAGCTCGTCACGCACGGCGAATGCGGTTTCGCTCGCACTGCTCACGAGCACGACTCCTTCGCCCATCACCCGTTGGATGACGGGCGCGAGGAACGGATAGTGCGTGCAGCCGAGGAGCAACGCATCGACACCCGCGTCGCGCACGGGCGCGAGCAGGCGCTCGGCGAGCACCGTCACTTCCGGGCCGTCGGTGTTGTCACGCTCAACGAATTCGACGAAGCCGGGGCACGCGGCCGTCGTCAACGTCACGCGTGCACCGGTGGCGGCGACCGCACGGTCGTACGCACCCGACGAAATGGTGCCGACGGTTCCGATCACCCCGACACTCTCGTTGTGCGTCACCCGCACGAGCGCGCGGGCACCGGGCTCGACGACGCCGATGACGGGCACCGGCATGTCGCGCACGAGTTCGTCGAGGGCGACGGACGCCGCCGTGTTGCAGGCGACGACGATCATCTTCACGTCGTGGTCGCGCACGAGGCTCTCCGCCAGCTCACGGGCAAAGCGGCGCACGTCGTCAGCCGGCTTGTTGCCGTACGGGTACCGCGCGGTGTCACCTATATAAACGAGTGGTTCGTCGGGCATGAGGTCGATGAGTGCCCTGGCGACGGTGAGACCGCCGACCCCCGAATCGAACACGCCGATGGGGCGTGCGCCGTCACTCGTCATGCGCACTCAACAGTAGGCGCGCGGGTCAGAAGTAGATGATCTTCTCGGCCGCGGCTTCGGCGGCATCGAGATCGTCGGTGTACGCACCGGTGGAGAGGTACTTCCACCCGCCGTCGCAGACGATGAACACGATCGTTCCCTCCGAAATTTCGCCGGCGACCTTCACCGCACCGGCAAGCGACGCACCCGACGAAATTCCGGCGAAGATGCCGCACTCGAGGACGATGCGCCGCGTCATTTCGATGCTCTCGCGCGGGCGCACGATGCGCTTGCGATCGAGCACGCTGCGACCGTGCCACTTGTCGAACACCGGCGGGATGTATCCCTCGTCGAGATTGCGCAATCCTTCGACACGCTCGCCGAGCGGTGGCTCGACCGCGACGATTTTCACGTCGGAGTTCTGTTCCTTCAGGTACGTGCCGACACCCATCAGGGTGCCGCTCGTGCCGAGACCCGCGACGAAGTGCGTGATCTCCGGGCAGTCACGCCAGATTTCGGGGCCCGTCGTTTCGTAGTGCGCGCGGGGGTTCGCTTCGTTCTCGTATTGATGGAGGAAGCACCACTCGGGATGCTCACGGGCCATCGCTTCGGCGCGACGCACGGCACCGTTCGATCCCTCCTCCCCGGGGGTGAGGATGATCTCGGCGCCGAACACCTGGAGCATCTGTCGGCGCTCGACCGACACGTTCTCCGGCATGAGGATGGTGATCGGGTTGCCCATGACGCGGGCGATGGCGGCGAGCGCGATGCCGGTGTTGCCCGACGACGGTTCGATGAGCCGCTGACCCTTCTTCAGACGACCCTCGCGGTAGGCCGCTTCGATCATTGCCTTGGCAATGCGATCCTTCACCGAGCCGAACGGGTTCTGGCTCTCCAATTTCGCAATCAACCGCACGTTCGGATTCGGCGAGAGCACGCTGACGTCGACCATCGGCGTGTTGCCGATGAGTCCGAGCACGTTGGCGTGGGTGGCGGGGGCGAGAAGGGGGCTCATGAGAAGGGTGAAAATCCGATCGGATCAGTCGGCATTCTACCTACCTAGGCGGCCGATGCCCGACGGAGCGTCACAGTCACGTCCGGCGGGCCGGACGCACCGTTCAGTCGCGGATGAGCGCGGTTTCGCTGATTGCGCCCTCAGCGATGCGGAAGTTGCGCAGTCGCGGCGGGTCGTACTTCAGACTGATGATCGAATAATGCCACTGCGGGTCGGGGGCCTGGCGCACGTCGGTCGGGCTCGGATACGCCTCGGTATGGGTGTGGCTGTGCACGACGCCGATGACGGCAAGCCCACGCGCCTCGGCGTCGAGTTCGATGCGCAGGTGGTCCTTCGGATCGACCGTGTACACGATCGCCGATGCGGCGACGTTGCGGCACGGGTGGAATTCGCGCGCGACGTCGCTGCCCCACTCTCCGACGAGCAGGCCGCACGCCTCGTGCGGCTTGCAGGCGAGTGCGTGCTGCGTGATCGCCACCTCGATGTCGGGCGTGATGACGAGCTGGCCGACGAGTTCGTTTGCTGCTCCGGTGGCGTCGGGGGAAGCGGACACGCTTCGCAACGCTACCTAGGGTGGAGGTCGCCGAACACGGCGCAGAACACCGAACAGTTGCCGATCATGACCAAGCCCGCCGAACCGACGATTCTCGCCAGCAATCGCAAGGCGCGCCATGACTACACGATCCTCGACGTCATCGAGGCGGGAATCGTGCTCGTCGGCAGCGAGGTGAAGAGCCTCCGCGAAGGACAGGTGCAGATCGCCGACGCCTACGCGCACGTGAAGGCGGGCGAGATGTGGCTCGAGAACATGCACATTTCGCCGTACCGCTTCGGCCACGGGGTCGGCGCGCACGAGCCGGTGCGCCCGCGCAAGCTGTTGCTCCACGCCACCGAAATCCGCCGCCTCGCGGTGCGTGTCGCCAAGGAGCGTCTCACGCTCGTGCCGCTCGAGCTGCACCTGCGCGATGGGCGCGTCAAGGTGCAACTCGCCCTCGCCAAGGGCCGCGCCGCACACGACCGCCGCGCAGCGATCGCAAAGAAGGAGTCTGAACTTGAGATTCGCCGCTCACTCGGCCGACAGTCGAAACGCGGCGAGTAGAGCACTTCGTCAGCGGTTCACGGATTGCACCACTGACACCACTGCGGATCGACTCCGCGTGCCGTTGTCAATTCGCGCTCATCGGTGACGTCACAGCGCACGCAGCCGAACACCTCGCTGCGATCGATGTGCGTCGGCGCCGCGCACAACTCGCACGGTGCGCCGGCGCGGCGGTCGACGACACCCCAACCGGGCGACTGACACCCGGGACACCGAGCCCCTAGACGTTCGGCGAGTCGTATCGCTGCGCGCTCGATGACTGCCCGCCGGCGCGGGTGATGGTGCGCACGAAAGTCCGTTTCGACCCACACCCTGCCTTCCGGCGACAGCACTGCACATTCGTCGACGGCATTGCGGAGCGCACCGAGATCGTGGATGCCCTTGTGAATCGGCCCACCGCCGACCGACCGCACGATGAGACCGTGCTCGGGGAATCCGGCCCGGTCGAGTGCGAGCGAATCGAACTCCCCCGCGGCGATGTCGACGCGGATCATCGGCAGTCCGAACTCCGAGGCGACTTCCACCACCTCGATGCCGGTGTCGGCATCGATGAATGCCGCGACCTCGATGTCGACGATGGCGAACGGCAATCCGTCGGCCGGTCCGATCGACCCTTCGCTCGCCAGCCCGAGCGACAGACCCGATGCAACCATGCCCCGCCGCGCCTTCTCCTTCACCGTCTCGAGCGGCGTCCCCGAGCGAGGGATCTCACCGCTGAACGTGCCGAGGAGATCGGTGTCGATCCCCACCTCGACGACGTCCACTCCGAGTCGCTCGCGGAAGTGCGGGGCGAACAGGTCGAGTTTTCCGTGCTTCGTCGCCAAACCGACCTGTCGGCCCGCATACGACACGGCCACGGCCCGGCTCTACGCAGCGACTTGGCGGCGTACGAGTGCGGTGAGCAACTCGCAATCCTCCGTCGCCAGGTGAGCACCTTCCACGTCGAGCGTTACGATCCGACTGAGCACGTCGCGAGCCGCCTGTTCATCGACGTCGGTTCCCGTATTGCGCATGCGGAACTCGCACGTGAGCACGGCGGTGAGACCCGTGATGCTCGTGGCGCTCTCCGGGTACACCTGGGTGCCAGTGGCGACAACGCGCGCAAGGTACATCGACGAGTTGTTCGTGAACGCGACGAGCCGACGGCAGTACGCCTTGAGATCGTCCTCCGCGCACAACAACGACACGATGAGCAACTTGGCCGTCTTTTTCATTGTCCCTGTCCTTTCGTGAATCCGGGTTTTCCGTCGAACGTGAAGAGTCCCTCGCTCTTGATGAATCGGTGTCCCGCGGCATTCAGTCGCGAGAGCAGCTCGATCGTGTCACTCGTCTCGACGGCACCCGACGGGGCAAGGAATCGACAGCGATAGGCATCGACACACAGCGTCTCCGGCACACCTCCCGGGTACACCTTCTGACCGCGGTTGGAGATCATGTCGAGCGTGAACTTGTCGCCCTTCAACGGCTCCAACTTCGCGCCCAGCTGATCCGGTGACAGGTTCGGCTCGTCGAGGAACACGTCGATGCCGACCTGCACCTTTTTCTCCGTGGTACGCGGTTGCACCTTGACGTTGATCGACGGTGCCTTCGCGTACTCCACTGCCTTCAACTTCTCGGGTCGCATTCCGAGGCGGTCGATGACCGCACCGGCAAACTCGGCGGTGCCGACGAGTTTCGTGCTCGTCGCTTCTTCGTGGATGTCGTAGGTGTGCACTCCGTCCTCGATGGTGCGCAACCACGCATTGTGGAACGCGGTGGCAACGTCACCCTGACCGATGTGCACGAGCATCTGCACCGCGGCGAGCATGAGACCGGACGGGTTGGCGACATTCTGTCCTGCGCGGCGCGGCGCCGAACCGTGGATGGCCTCGAACATCGCACTCGTCATGCCGATGTTCGCGCTACCGGCAAGCCCGACCGATCCCGCGATCTCGGCTGCGACGTCGGAGAGGATGTCGCCGTAAAGGTTGGGAAGTAGAACGACGTCGAACTGACCCGGATCGTCGGCCAACTTCGCCGAACCGATGTCGACGATCCAGTGCTCGAACTCGATGTCCTTGTACTCGGCGGCAACTTCCTCGGCAACGGCGTGGAACAAGCCGTCGGTCATTTTCATGATGTTGTCCTTGGTGAAGGCCGTGACCTTGCGCCGACCGTACGCGCGGGCGTATTCGAAGGCGTAACGGGCGATGCGCTCGCAACCGGGGCGGGTGATGAGCTTCAGACACTGGTAGACGTCCTGGCTCTGTCGGTGCTCGATACCGGCATAGAGGTCTTCTTCGTTCTCGCGCACGATGACGACGTCCATACCCGGATGCTTCGTCGCAACGAACGGCGCGTACGCGGGGCAAGGACGAACGTTGGCATATAGGCCGAGGGTCTTGCGCACCGTCACGTTGAGGCTCTTGAAGCCGCCACCCTGCGGCGTGGTGATCGGCGCCTTCAGGAACACTCCGGTGCGCCGCAACGAATCGAGCGCGGAGGGCTCGATACCCGCGGAGTTGCCGCGCTTGTACACCGCTTCACCGATCTCGATTTCCTCGATGTCGAGGCGGGCGCCGGCGGCCGCGAGAACGCGCAGCGTCGCGTCCATGATTTCCGGACCGATGCCGTCTCCCCTGGCGACGGTGATCTTGGTGGCTGGCGGCTTCGACATTGTGGACCCCTCTTTCGTGGTTATTAAATCATGTCTTCTAAGACATGAAATGTACAGCCACCTTTGAGATCCGTCAAGTCGGGCCCGGGCATCCCATGCGACGGACGACGGCGCGCCCTCGGCCACCCCGGGGCCATCCGGTCGCACACCCCTCCGTACACTGAAAACGTACGGAAATTCACGGGGCTGACAGGTTTCGACGTCAGTGTCGCTGGATGAACGTGCGACCCGAGTTGCTCAGACTCGCAAAACGGGGCACAACAACAACTGCCAACAAGCAGTTCGCTCTCGCCGCCTGATTCCAGGTGTCGTAGAGCATTCGTGAGCCGCAAGGTCGCACGGGGCCGATCCACCGCAGCCCGGCAACAGAAGCGGAGGATGACAGCGGAAAAGACTGCTGACGGCGGGAAAGACCGATGACATCTCGAAAAGACGAGACGCGCTCTAGGTAACTAGAGAGTCGACCCGCCGGCGGTGTTGCGACAGCACCACAGCGGGAATGGTCGTATCACGCGCATTCACCGGCTGATGGACGGGGGTTCGATTCCCCCCAGCTCCACCATGAGGTGTGCATACAAGTAGTGCGTGTCCTGTCATCGTTCACCCGAGAGCAGGTACCTGGTCATCAACGAAACGATGGCCGTTTATTCTTCATCACCTGCTATCTGCCGCGCTAGTAGCGCGCCAACGGCGAACGCCTTGCGAAACTTCGAACATTGAACCGCTACGTCTTCGGTGTCACGCGCACAACGAGCGCGTCACGGGCCCAGTCGGCGAGACCGTCGTCAGCGTTCTGGTACCGCTCGGCCACCGCGAGGCGGACCGCTGCGTTACGCGACACCTCGACCACCTCGGCTCGGGCGTTCACTTCGTTCTCGCCCACTCGCAGCCTTACCCGTGGCTCGCGACGCAGATTGCGCACCCAATCGGTGTCGCCGTCGGGTTCGGTGAGGAGCCAGGCGCTACCGTCCTCAACGACGAACCAGATCTCGATCGTGTGCGGCCTACCTGTCACGCGTCCAGTCGTCGTGAGGTAGCAATACTGATGCGCAGCCCAGTCGTGAAGGACTGACGCGG
>CAZIME010000027.1:0-20157 GCA_964540395.1 uncultured Bifidobacterium sp. | reverse complement strand
AGGATCGCGGCTGCATGTGCATCAAGTTCGGACTTTCGCGGACGCGACGGCACATCGTCAACGGTACCCGTCGGCCGACCATCACTACCCTGTCGGCATGGCGCAGCTCGTTCTTTCGCGTGCACGCGACGTATGGGTGATCGCCACACCACCCGACGTCGACGAATTGAATGACCACAAGCTCGCCGCCGATCTTGATGCACTGCTGACGACGGTGCGGCACAGCGGAGGCGGAACCGTGCGATGGTTCATCGCCGACACCGAAAAGTACGCCGCGGTTCTCGCCGACGAACGGGGCTTCCGTGCCGAGCGGTCGCTGCTGCAGATGAGGGTCGACCTTCCGCTCGACCCGGCCGTTCGCAGACCCACGGACCCGATTCCGCTTCGCACATTCCGCCCCGGAATCGACGACGATGCGTGGCTCAGCACGAACAATGCCGCGTTCGCAGGACACCCCGAGCAGGGGAACTGGGACGCGTCAATGCTCGCGCAGCGACTCACGGAACCGTGGTTCTCGGCTACCGACTTTCTTCTCTACGAGGAAACGGGACGACTCGTCGGATTCTGCTGGACAAAGGTGCATGTAGAGACCCATCCTCCGATGGGGGAAATCTTCGTCATCGGAGTCCATCCGTCGCACCATGGCAAGGGCCTCGGACGACGACTGGTCATTGCCGGACTCGACCACCTCGCGACGCGCAGCGTCGATACGGGGATGCTGTACGTCGACTCGACCAACGAACCGGCTGTGGCGATGTACGAATCACTCGGATTTCGCCGCCATCGTCGTGACGTCGAATGGTCGGGCCACATTCCGCCACGGTGAATCCGACCGCAAGGTCAGGTCTGTAGTTTTCATGCCATGACAACGAACGCATTGCCCCGCTGGTCGGTGGCCGACGTGCACGAATCCTTCGACTCGCGTTCGTTCCTCGATGCGATGGAGCGCATCGGCGCCGACGTGACGCGACTCGAGGCGCTCTTCGATGAACGCAACGTTCGCGCGGTCGAGCCGCACGAGCCGACCGCGGAAGACGGTCGAGCCGCCGACGACATCATCGGCGCCTACAACGCCGTTGCCGAGAACAGCGAGCTTTTGCTCTCCTATATCTATGCGACGGTGAGCACCAACTCGCTTGACGAACGCGCCCAGAGCCTGCTCAGCGAGCTCGAGGTCGTCGGCGCACGCTTGACGCCCCTGCTCGCCCGACTCGCCGATTGGGTCGCTTCGCTCGATGCCGAAGCGCTCGCCGAGATGAGCGCACAGGCGCGTGAACATCTCGGACCGCTGCAACGCCTGCAGGCCCGCGCCGAGCATCAGATGTCGGAAGCGGAAGAGAACCTCTACGCCGAGTTGTCGACGACGAGCTCGTCGGCATGGGGTCGGCTGCACGACGACCTCACGTCGCAGTTGTCGACGCGCGTCGATCTCCCCGACGGACCACGCGACATGCCGATGGCCGCCGTGCGGGGCCTCGCAAGCCATCCCGACATCGCGGTCCGCCGTGCCGGCTACGACGCCGAGATGCGCGCCTGGCCGACGATCGGAGTCGCTGCAGGTGCTGCGATGAACGCAATCAAGGGTGAGGCGAATGCGGTGAATCGTCGTCGCCACTGGTCGTCACCGCTCGATGCATCGCTGTACGCGAACGGTGTCGGGCACAAGACCTTCGCCGCAATGCAGTCGGCGATTCATGAATCGCTTCCCGATTTCCGTCGCTGGATGCGCGTGAAGGCGAAACTCCACGGAGACGTCGCCGGACTGTCGTGGTGGAACCTCTTCGCACCGCTGCCATTCGCAGCGAGCAACGTGTCGTGGGATGACGGCATGGCCCTCGTTCGCAACGCGTTCGCGGCCTACGACCAGCGTCTCGCCGGGCTCGTCGACCGGTCCCTTGCCGAATCGTGGATCGATGCCGAACCCCGCGAAGGAAAGGTGGGAGGCGCATTCTGCATGCCGTTCGTCGGCGACCGCTCACTCGTGCTGCTCAACTGGAGTGGCAGCGTCGAATCGGCGCAGACCACTGCGCACGAACTCGGACACGCGTACCACAACACGCAACTCGCCCATCGAACTCCCCTGCAGAAGCGACTGCCGATGGCCCTCGCCGAGACGGCGAGCATTTTCTGCGAGACGCTCGTCGTCGAGGAGGGACTCTCGCGCCTGCAGGGTGATGAGCGACTGGCACTGCTCGACGTCGATCTCATCGGCTCGGCACAGGTTGTCGTCGACATCCACTCACGATTCCTCTTCGAAACCGAGGTGTTCGCCCGACGCCAGCGCCGGACCCTCGGCGTGTCGGAACTCAACGAGCTGATGCGCGAGTCGCAGGCCACCGCGTACGGTGACGGCCTCGATCAATCGACGGCCCACCCGTACATGTGGATCCTGAAGCCGCACTACTACGGGGCGCACTTCTACAACTGGCCGTACACCTACGGACTGCTGTTCGGTCTCGGTCTGTACGCCCGATACCAGGCCGACCCCGACAAGTTCCGCAACCGTTACGACGACGTTCTGTCGCGCGCGGGAATGGACACTGCAGAGGAACTCGGGCGCTCCTTCGACCTCGACGTCGAGTCGCCGGAGTTCTGGCGGGCGTCCCTCGACGTCCTGCGTCAGCGGATCGCCGACTACGAGCGCCTCGCGGCACCACATCTCGGCGCCTGACGATTCGCATCATGACCGCCGCGACCGCCCCGTCCGTCTACGACGTCGATCGCACGCAACTCATCGAACTGCTCGACGGTGAGCCGAAGTACCGGATCGACCAGGTCTGGACCGGGTTGTACACCCATCTGCAACCGCTCGGGGAGATCACGACGGTTCCCGCCTCGCTGCGCAGCAGGGTCGCCGACGTTCTGCCGGAAGCACTCGACTTGCAGTTGACGAGCGTCAGCGACGCCGGTGACACGACGAAGTTTCTCTGGAAGCTGCGCGACGGAGGACATTCTCTCGAAACCGTGCTCATGCACTACCGCGATCGCAGCACCGTGTGCGTGAGTACGCAAGCCGGCTGCGCCATGGCCTGCGGTTTCTGTGCGACCGGTCAAGCCGGTTTCCGCCGCCATCTCACGGCGGGCGAAATTGTCGAACAAGTGGTGCGCGCTGCGCGGCTCGCCAGGGAGCAAGGACGTCGCGTCGCCAACGTCGTCATGATGGGGATGGGCGAGCCGCTCGCCAACGAAGAGGCGACCTGGCGTGCCGTCGAGCGCCTGCACGCCGATCTCGGACTCTCTGCTCGACACATCACCATCTCGACTGTCGGAATCATTCCGGGAATCCGCACGCTCGCCACCCGACCGCTACCCGTCAATCTCGCCGTGTCGATCCACGCGGCGCGCGACGATCTGCGCAACGAACTCGTGCCGATCAATCGCCGCTACCCCCTCGACGATCTCATTGACGCATGTAGCGACTACCTGTCGCGTAAGAACAGGCGCATCAGCTTCGAATGGGCACTCATCGACGGAGTGAACGACACCGCCCGAGACGCCCGCGAGCTTGCTCAATTGGCAAAACGACTCACACCGTCGGCGCACGTCAACCTCATTCCGCTGAACCCGACTCCCGGTTGGCCGACGCGCGGGACGTCACCCGCGGGAGTGAAGGCGTTCGCACAACGACTCGCCGACCTCGGTGTCAACGCCACGGTACGACGCAACCGCGGCACCGACATCGATGCTGCGTGCGGGCAACTCGCGGCGGGTCAGCCCGTCGATGTCGCGATCGCTGCGAGACGCTCGCGCCCCTCGGCGACGTAGTGCCGCAGCGCGGCCTCGACGACGGGGCCGAACAGTGCACCCGAGTAACGCAGCGTCACGTCGACCTGGCAACCCGACCCGTCGGGTGACACCCTTGCTTCAAGCTGCCATTGCGAGTGCGTCCGCCCATCGACTTCATTGCGATCGAAAACGACGCGGTGCACACCCGCTGCATCGATCTCGTGCACGACGCGCCGCATCCGCAGCTTCTTCGAACGCGCGAACGGACCGATCCGCGCCCGCAACTCGACCAACCATGAGGGATCTCCCGCATCGGTCTCGCGCGCAACGGTGTGCACGAGAGACATCCACTGCGGGTACTTCGCGAGGTCGTCGACGAGAGTCCAAACGCGCCCGACCGCTGCGTCGAGCCGGATCGTTTCGCAGTGCTCCATCGGTCGTGTAGCCGACTTACTCGACGTGATCACCCTGGTCGAAGTCGTACGTGTCGTCGGGTCTCACCACTCCCCGTGTGGTGTCGCGAAACATCGCCCGGGAAGCATCCGACGGTCGCGCGATCGGTCGGGTGTGGTTGGCAGTCGCACGATCGAAGAAACGTCGCTCCCCCGCCGGATGCGAGCGCGTGACGTCGCGCGTCGCATTGCCAGGCGAAACCTCGGCAGATGATGGAACGTCGTTCACCGCGGCAGCAGCCTCTTGCGTCGCGACTACGGGATCGTCGTCAATCGCGTCGCTTTCCGTCGTCTGCTCGTCGGCACGGGTGACAGATGCGGTCGCGTCGCGCGGCACGAACGGCGGTGACATCGGCACCGTCGGATCGAAGAGGCCGTCGTTCGTCACAACGCGCAGCTGCGTCGTCGCATCGCGCTCGCGTCGGGCCGTCGATCGGGGTGCTTTCGCCGCCGTTGCGTGCTTGGCGGCGGGTTTCGTCTTCGGCGCAACCTTGTCCCTCTGCGCGGCGACGAAGAGACGCGACGTCCCCTCGCGACGGTCGTCGACACTCCATCCCCGCGGGAGAATGAGTCGCTCCGCGTGGCGATCGCACAGGAGATTCATGTGATGCGACGCGTCGGGCGAGGCGTGCTCGAGCCACACGACCAAGGTGCCGATGTCGATGCCGTAGGCAACCGATGCCGGTTCGGAGCAACCGACCCGTTCGCAGCTTCGACGCACGAATCAACAGTAGACGCGCGGGCGCCGACGGTGGCGCCTCCCCGGTGGGCGATGCGGGCCTCGATCCCACGACTTCCACGATGTGAACGTGGCGCTCTTCCGACTGAGCTAATCGCCCTTGCGGATCTGCAGGCTACTGCTCGAGGCACACGGTGCCCATGCCCTGGCGATCACGCACGGCAACGGTGTCTGAGTCGCAGGCAGCATCGAACGGCACGAGCTCCCGGGCCACCCCGACGTGCGGTGCTGCACAGTCGACTTCGTATGCCGCGCCGACGGCGTCGAGTGCGATACAGGAGCCGGGGCCGACGAGACCGTCGGGTCCGCGTGGAGCGTTGCGGTCGCCGACGATGTGAAGGAAGATGACGAGAGCGGCGCCACCCGCTGCTACGGCGAGCACGAAGCGCCACGGGAATCGCGCTCTTCCGACGGACGTCGTGCTCGATGCGGCAGGCGAGGCCGGGGCCGACGTCCGTGGAGCGGCCGTTGCCGCAACGGCGGCATCGTGCGCTGCGCGTTTCGCCGGTGACGACAGGATCGCCCACGCTTCGGCAATGCGCGCCACGTCGGCGTGATTACCCACGCCCCCGCCATCCGGGTGCGCTTCGCGCATCCGCGCCCGGTACGCAGCGCGGATCTCGGTGACATCGGCGCGCGGCGACACGCGAAGCACGGCGTACGGATCGAACACGAACTGTCAGGGTATGGCGCACGCCGTGCGGACGACCAGCGGAAGCCCGTCATCCCAACGGTCACGACACGGACGAGTCGTCACTGCCGTCGGATCCGCCGTCAGTACCCGAGGCCGACGTCAACCGATCCGAGGAGCGGCTCACCTGCCATCCAGCGACGACAGTTCTCGCGCACGCGCGCCGAGAGCAGAGGCACCGCCATCTCCCGCGTGTTTCCGACGTGGGGCGTGATGACGCAGTTTTCCAGACGCCACAGCGGGTGGTCGGCGGGCAAGGGCTCGGGATCGGTGACGTCGAGTGCAGCTCCTCCAATGGCACCCGCCGCCAGCGCACGAACGAGAGCATCGGTGTCGATGAGTCGGCCGCGCCCGACGTTGATCACCCATGCATCGGTACGCATGAGCTCGAACTCGGCATCACCGAGCAGGCGCTCGGTCTGCGGAGTGAGTGCGCACGCGAGGACGACTGCGTCCGCATCCGAGATCGCATCGTGCACTCGATCACGACCCACGACTTCGTGCACTCCGGGCATCGGTGTCACCCGTGCACGCACGACCGTGACGTGGACGCGGAACGGGGCGAGCAGCCCGACAAGAACCTCGGTGATTCCCCCACCGCCGACGATCGTCACCTTCGCATCGAACAGATTGCGACCATGGTCCCCCGACCAGTGATCGGTGCGCGCATAGCCGACGACGTGACGGAATCCGCCGAGGAGGAACGCAAGGCACAATTCGGCGACGGGCTCGGCGTACACACCCTTGCCGCTCGTCCACGTGCGCCGCTCGTCGAGCACGGGCACGAAGTTCTCGATCCCGGCGAAGGGCAGCTGCACCCATTCGATGTGCGCAGCACGCCCCAGCCACTCACGCAGTCCCGTTACGTCGTGCGCCGCACCCCAGACCAGACCCGTCGCTTCTTCCGGTGGCGTCACTTCGGCACCGCTCGTGCGCACCGCCTCACGCAGCCACTCGGGAGCGTCGTCGGGACCGACGGCGATCCGTCGCCTGGACGTCACCTGGCCGACCTACGACGACGTCGGTCGGCGACGCAGCGGCACGCGACGCATGCCTGCCGGACGCCGCTTGCTCACGTTCGGAGCCCGGCGCCCGCGCAGCGTCCCGAAAACGAGGATCGCGACACTCGCAAAGAGGACGATCGACGCGAGCACGTTGATCTGCGGCGGAATGCGCACGCGGGCAGCTCCGTAGATCTGGAGCGGGAACGTGACGGTCGAACCGGCGTTGAAGAACGTGATGATGAAGTCGTCGATCGACAGTGCAAAGGCCAGCAGCGCCGCCGCGAGAACACCGGGGAGAATGAGCGGGAACGTGACGAGCCGGAACGTGCGCCACGGCGACGCGCCGAGGTCTGCGGCGGCCTGCTCGAGAGTCCAGTCGAAGCCACGGATTCGGGCACGAACGGTGAGGGCGACGAAACTCACCTGGAACATGACGTGCGCAATGACGATCGTCGTCGTTCCGAAGTTGACGAACGTCTGCCCGAGGAACAAGGTGGCAAGGGATGAACCGAGGACGATCTCGGGGGTCGTCAGCGGGAGCACGAGCAGCAGGTTGATCGCCGACGATCCGACGAACGGGCGACGCGACAATGCAACGGCGATCATCGAGCCGAGAACCGTCGAAATGACGGTGGCGATGCCGCTGATGCGCAGACTCGTCCACAACGCGGTGGTGAGGCTCGATTCGGAGAACGGGTTCAACCAGTTGTCGAGGGTGAACCCCTGCCACACGATGTTGAAGTTTCCGCGAGGTGAGTTGAAGCTGAAGAGAACGATGAAGAAGATCGGCATGAACAGATAGACGAGCCCGAGACCGGCGAATACGTTCAGCCCGTTGCGGGCGACCTTCGATCGCAACGTGCTCATGCGATGTCGTCCGTACCGAAGAACCGCGTATAGAGAAGCACGAGTGCTGTGATGCTGGCCATGAGCACGGTGCTCATCGCCGCCGCAACCGGGTAATCGTTCTGGCGCAGGAACTGGTCCTGGATCGAATTGCCGATCATCGTCGTGTTCGGGTTGCCGAGGAACTGCGCGTTGATGAAGTCACCTGCCGCCGGAATGAAAGTGAGCAGGGTTCCGGCGAAAACGCCCGGGACCGACAGCGGAAGAACGACCTTGCGAAACGCCGCAGTCGGCGTCGAGTACAAGTCGTTGGCGGCACGTACGAGTGACGGATCGATTTTCTCGAGGCTCACGTAGACCGGAAGGAGCATGAACGGCAGGAAGTTGTACGTGAGACCGCCGATCACCGCTGCAGGCGTGTTCAGCAGCTTGCCGTTGTCCATGATCTGGAGGAACTCGAATACCCCGACGAGACCGAACGTGCGCAGCACGGAGACGATCGGACCCTGGTCGGCGAGGATCGTGCTCCACGCGATCGTCCGGATGAGGTAACTCGTGAAGAACGGGATGACGACCAGCCCGAGAAGGACGTTCTTGAACCGTCCACCGCGGAATGCGATGACGTACGCGACCGGGTATCCGATGAGGATCGTGAGCACAGTGGCGATCGCCGAATACAGGAACGCACGCTGGAACTGCGCCCCGAAGTCGGAAAATGCCGTCGAGTAGTTCTCCCAAGCCCATCCGAAGTCGTACTGCACGGAGAAGCGACTCTCCTTGGTCGACAAAGAGATGCGCAACAATGACCACACCGGGGCGAGGAAGAACAGCGCCATCCACAGCAGTCCGGGCTTCATCAAGCCGTAAGGCGCGAGAAGGCGCCGCGCCTGCGGTCCGCCGAACAACGCCAATGCACCGACACCGGCGACGACGACGAGAAGGACGAGGACGACGAGGGCGTTCAGTGCCCCGTCGAACCAGCCAGCCCCGAGTGCGACGAGGCACAGCGCGGCGACCGCGAGGGCCGCAAGGCCCGCGTGATCCGCCCGCGAGGCGAGCATCAGCCGTTAGGCGCCGGTGATTGCCGAGAAAGCGTCGGCGAACTGCGCGTCGACGTCCTCGCTGAGATTCGCCCAGGACTTGAGGCGTGACCGAATCGCGTCGTCCGGGAACACGAGAGAGTTCTCGGCGAGCTCGGGATCGATCTTGGCGAGTTCTTCCTGCACACCCTTCACCGGCGACAGGTACTGCACGTACGCCGTGATCTGCGCCGCCTGTACGGGGTCGTACACGAAATCGATCCACTTCGCCGCGGCATCGACGTTCTTCGCACCCTTTGGGATGACCATGACGTCCGACCAGAGCGTTCCGCCCTCTTCGGGAATGATGAAGCGGATGTTCGGTGCGTCCTTGCCCAACTGCAAGACGTCACCCGACCAGCCGACGCACGCGGCGTAGTTGCCGCTGACGAGATCATCGATGTAGTCGTTCCCAGTGAACGCGCGAATCTGGCCGTCGGTCTTCGCCTTCTCGAGCTGCTCGAACGCTCCCGCAGCCTGGTCGAAGCTCGTGATCGCCGAGATGTCGACGCCCTGGCCCATGAGGAGCAGACCTATCGTGTCGCGCATCTCGGTGAGCATGCCGATCTTGCCCTTGAACGCCGGATCCAAGAGATCGGCGACGCTCTTCAGCTCACGGCCCGTCACGTCGATGTTGTACGCGATACCGGCCATTCCCGCCTGCCACGGAATGCTGTACTCGCCGGTGGGATCCCACGGCGGCTTCACGTAGTTGTCGGCGAGGTTCGCAGCGTTCGGAATCTTGTCGAACGGCATCTTCTCCACCCAACCGAGACTGATGAGTCGTCCGGCCATCCAGAACGTCGGCGCGATGAGGTCGGGTTCGATCGTGTCACCGTTGCCGAGCAACGGCTGGATCTTCGCGAAGTACTCGTCGTTGTCGTTGTACGTCTCGGTGTACTTCATTGCGATGCCGGATGCAGCGATGAAACGATCGACCGAGCCGGTGAGGTCACCCTCCGTCGGATCGACGTACAGGGGCCAGTTGTCGAACAACAGCGCACCACCCTCGGAATCGGATCCGCCGCACGCCGCGAGAAGCGCGGGCAACGACAAACCGGCAACGCCGAGCGCGCCGCTGCGCGCGAGAAACTCGCGGCGCGTCATCCCCGGTCGTGCAGAGCGACGACGATTCATTCCCATGGTGATCCCTCCCCGATGTGACGATGGCAAGGGACGTGCGGCTGCATTGCCGACCGTGCCTTCTTGCCGAGCATAGTCAGAACGCCGCCCTCGACCGGGCAGAAATTTGATCGCGAGCACGTTCGAACGACCACTTCACCGTCTCGTGCGCCGGGGCCGGACGCACCGGCAATTCCGGTACGACTACAACTCGGCTTCGACGCTGTCCACGTCCGTCGTCGTCGCCCCGGCGCGATCGGGCCAACCTGCGAGCACGTACGGACAGTCCCGCGGCCACTCGAGGCGCAACGACGCACCGGGGCGCATCCAGGGCTCGAGGCGGTCCGCATCGGTGAGTGCAGCCATTTCGGTGTCGTCGGTCAAACGCACGATGACCCGTGCGGTCGCACCTTGGTACACGAGATCGGTGAGCGTGCACTCCAGACCCGCAACGCCGGAGCTTGCCTGCGCAACCGGTACGAGGCGCTCGGGGCGCAACATCACCGACACACGTTCGTTGACCTTCACGCCGGGTGCGTTGTCGATGACCGACACCGTTGCACCGGCGGAGAGCTTCACGACGACCTCGCCGGGACGGACCTCGGTGACGGTGCCCGGCAGAAGGTTCGACGAGCCGATGAAGCCGGCCACGAACAGGGATGCCGGGCGACGGTAGATCTCCTCGGGTGTTGCAATCTGTTCGACGACGCCCTCGCTCATGACGACGATGCGGTCACTCATCGTCAGTGCCTCACCCTGGTCGTGGGTGACGAAGATGAAGCTGATGCCTACGTCACGCTGGATTCGTTTCAGCTCGATCTGCATCGCTTCGCGCAACTTGAGGTCGAGAGCCGCGAGTGGCTCGTCGAGGAGCAACGCACTCGGGTAGTTGACGAGGGCCCGCGCGAGCGCAACGCGCTGCTGCTGTCCGCCCGACAACTGTGACGGCTTGCGCGCGGCGAACTGCGCGAGCCTCACTACTTCGAGCATTTCCATGACGTCGGCTTTCACCTTCGCCTCGTCGACCTTCTTGCTGCGGGGTCCGAACGCGACGTTGTCGAAGACGGTCATGTGCGGGAACAGCGCATACTGCTGGAAGACGGTGTTGACATTGCGCCTGTGCGGCGGAACGTCGGAGACGTCCGTGCCGTCGAGGAGCACGCGTCCCGCCGTGGGTTGTTCGAAACCGGCGATCATCTTCAGGATCGTCGTCTTGCCGCAACCCGACGGACCGAGAACGGAGAAGAATTCGCCGTGGGCGACGTGGAAGTTCGCGTTGTCGACGGCAACGAAATCGCCGAAGCTCTTGCGCACGTTGTCGAGCTCGATGACGGGAACTTGCGTCACGGGGACAACCTAGAAGATTTTCACGGGTGGCGACGACCCCTCGACCCCGTCAGCCGGGGTGTCAGGAGTTGATGTTCGCCATGACGTGCTTGATGCGGGTGTAATCGTCGAGCGCGTAGGCGGAGAGGTCCTTGCCGTATCCCGACTTCTTGTAGCCACCGTGGGGCATCTCGGCGACGATCGGGATGTGGGTGTTGATCCACACGCAACCGAAGTCGAGTGCCTTTGCCATGCGCATACCCCGACCGAAGTCGCGGGTCCATACCGAGGACGCAAGTCCGTACTCGACGCCGTTGGCCCACCGGACGGCCTCGGCCTCGTCATCGAATCGCTGCACCGTAATGACCGGCCCGAAGATCTCCTGCTGGATCATCTCGTCGTCCTGGCGCAGGTCGCTGATCACCGTCGGCTCGAAGAAGAAGCCGTCGCGGGCGACCCGATTGCCGCCGGCTACGACCTTGGCGTGTTTCGGTGCGCGATCGACGAAACTTGCGACGCGCCCGAGTTGCGCTGGATTGTTCAGCGCGCCGTACAACACGTCCTCCGTCGGCGAGCCCGTCTTCGTCGACTTTGCCACGTCGCCGAGCGCGTCGACGAAGTCGGCGTACACCTTCGGTCCGGCGATGACGCGGGTCGCGGCCGTGCAATCCTGACCGGCATTGAAGTAGCCGGTCATTGCGATGTGTGCCGCAGCCGCCTCGATATCGGCATCGTCGAAGACGATGACGGGTGCCTTGCCACCGAGCTCGAGGTGCACTCGCTTCAGTGTGCGCGACGCCGCCTCGGCGACTTCCATTCCGGCGCGCACCGACCCCGTCACCGACACCATTGCCGGCGTGGTGTGGGCAACCATGGCTCGACCTGTGTCACGGTCACCGCACACGACGTTGAAGACGCCGGGCGGCAGGAATTCGGCGGCGATCTCGGCGAGAACCGTCGTGCTCGCGGGGGTCGTATCCGACGGCTTGAGCACAACGGTGTTGCCGGCGGCGATCGCAGGTGCGAACTTCCACACGGCCATCATCATCGGATAGTTCCACGGCGCGACCTGTGCGCACACGCCGACCGGCTCGCGACGGATCATCGACGTGTGACCCGCCATGTACTCGCCGGCACTCTTGCCTTCGAGCATGCGTGCCGCGCCGGCGAAGAAACGGATCTGATCGACCATCGGCGGAATCTCCTCCGTCTGCGTGATCGACACCGGCTTGCCGCAGTTCTCCACTTCGAGTGCGATGAGTTCGTCCTTGCGTGCCTCGATCGCATCGGCGATGCGGTAGAGGGCGAGCGACCTCTGCGACGGAGTCGTCTCGCGCCATGACTCGAATGCATCGGCTGCGGCGCGCATTGCCGCAGCCACGTCGTCGTTGCCCGACAGCACCGCCTGTGCGTACACACCGCCCGTCGCCGGATTCACGACGTCGCTCGTGCGACCACCCCGTGCGTCGACGTATTCACCGTTGATGAAATTGCGGAAGGTCCTCATACCGACGTCCTAGCACAGCATCGCCCCGCGTCGTCAACGAAAACCCGCTAGAACGAAGGACATGTCCCCCGCCATTCGCACGCTCGGTGTTCCCAAGGAAACAAAGACCCTCGAGGGACGCGTTGCCATCACGCCCGACGGCGTTCGCGAACTCACCCAACGTGGAGTGGCCGTACTCGTGGAAACCATGGCCGGTGCGGCGGCGTCCCTGCCCGACTCCGACTACGAAGCGGCCGGGGCACGCATCGTCCCGAGTGCCGCCGATGCCTGGTCGGCAGAACTCGTCGTGAAGGTGAAGGAGCCGACACGTGACGAACTCGCCCATCTGCGCCCCGATCTCACGCTCTTCACCTACCTGCACCTCGCCGCGTATCCGCACGTCGCCGAGGCGTTGCTGAAGAACGCCACGACCGCACTCGCGTACGAAACGGTGCAGACGACCAACGGTGCGCTGCCTTTGCTCGCACCGATGAGCGAGATCGCCGGCAGGCTCGCCACGCAGGCCGCGGCCCACTGGTTGCAGCGTCCGTACGGCGGGCGCGGTGTGCTCATGGGAGGCGCGCCCGGCGTGCGACCGGCCCGAGTCGTCGTCATCGGCGCCGGAAACGTCGGATGGAACGCAGCATGGATCGCGGCGGGAATGCAGGCCGAAGTTGTGCTCATGGATCGCAACATCGACCGCCTGCGCCAACTCGAGCAGATCGCAGTCGGTCGCGTCACCACGCTCACCGCGAACCGCGGTGCAATCGAGCGCAGCGTCGCAGACGCCGACGTCGTCGTCGGTGCGGTACTCGTCCCCGGTGGTCGCGCGCCCGTCGTCGTCGACGAGGACATGGTGCGGGGCATGAAGCCGGGTGCGGTCGTCGTCGACGTCGCCGTCGACCAGGGTGGCTGCATCGCAACGACACACGAAACGACGCACTCCGAGCCCGTGTACGAAAAACACGGTGTCGTGCATTACGCGGTGGGCAACATGCCCGGTGCGGTTCCGTACACGAGCACCTATGCACTGACGAACGCGACGCTGCCGTACGTCGTGCAGGTGGCGACTCTCGGCGCGCGCGCCGCTGCCGCAGCCGATCCCGCCCTTGCACTCGGCATGAACACGGCGGCGGGATCGCTCACCCACCGCGCAACAGCCGATGCCCTCGGTCGCACGTACGTCGACCCTCTCGTTGCGGTTCAGGGTTGATGCGATGACGATGCGCCTCGGCTACAACACCGGATACTGGGGTAGCGGTCCCCCGCCGGGCGCACTCGAAGCGGTGCAAGAGGCGGAACGCCTCGGCTTCGACTCGATTTGGACTGCCGAGGCGTACGGCAGCGATGCACTCACTCCGCTCGCGTGGTGGGGTGCACACACGAAAACGATCCGCCTCGGCAGCGGCATCATGCAGATGGCAGCACGCACACCTGCTGCCACCGCGATGGCTGCAATGACGATGGACCATCTCAGCGGCGGCCGATTCATCCTCGGTCTCGGCGCCTCCGGACCGCAGGTCGTCGAAGGGTGGTACGGGCAGTCCTACCCGCGACCCCTCGCGCGAACGCGTGAATACGTCGAGATCGTGCGCAACATCATTCGTCGCGATGCACCCGTCGAGTTCCACGGCGAGTTCTACGACATGCCGCATCGCGGCGGCACGGGACTGGGCAAGGCGTTGAAGAGCACGATCCACCCGTTGCGCAAGGACATTCCCATCTACCTCGCCGCGGAGGGACCCAAGAATGTCGCCCTCGCCGCCGAGATCTGTGACGGTTGGCTGCCGCTCTTTCTCTCGCCGAAACAGGACTCGTTTTATCGCGCACAACTGGCCGAGGGATTCGCCGCGAGCGGGGACCCCGACAAGGCATCGCGATTCGACGTCGTGTGTCCGCTCGTCGTGGTACCGGGCGACGACATCGAGGAATGCGCGAATCTCATCCGTCCGTTCATCGCGCTGTACGCCGGCGGCATGGGCGCCAAGGGTGCCAACTTCCACTTCGAGGTGTTCGCCCGAATGGGATGGGAAGGCGTCGCGTCACACGTGCAGGAGTTGTACCTTCGGGGGGACAAAGCCGCAGCAGCGGCGGCCATTCCGATCGACATGGTGCAGGACGTCGCACTCGTCGGCCCGTCGGAAAAGATCCGCGAAGAACTCACCGAGTGGCGCAAAACCTGCATCACCACGTTCCTCGTCGGTGGTCCGGCGTCGTCGCTTGCGGCAACGGCCGACTTGTTGCTCGGCTGACGAACGCGTCAGTCGCAGCAGGAGTCACGCCAGCCGCAGCCGGCGCACTTGAAGTGCGCGTGCTCCGGGTGGAGCGGACCGCCGCAGTGCGGACACTCGCTGAAAATCGCGAATCGGGTGCTGCACCGACCGTCGACGAGTTCGGGTGCACCGACTCGTGCCGGAATCGCGTCGCTCGGGTTGCGTGACGCGCTCGCCATACGTCACTTAGTGTACGCAATCGGTGCGGTCCGGTGAGTGACGATCTCGCAAGTGGTGATGCGATGAACCACGTCCCCGCCGGGGACGACGACGAACGACTGCGTCGCACCGGAAGTGCTCGCGCGGCCCTCGCAGTGCGCGACTTCCGTCGCATGTTCTTTGCTTCCTTCGGCTCGAGCATCGGTACGTGGATCCAGAACGTGGTGCTGCCGATCTACGTGTACGACCGAACCGACAGTGCAACTGTCGTCGCTGTGATCATCTTCGCGCAGCTGGGCCCGTACATCTTCTTTTCGTTGCCGGCCGGCGCATTCGTCGACTCCGTCGACCGACGAACGTGGCTCGTCGGAACCCAGTCGATGATGCTCTCGTTCTCCGTGTTGCTCGCCTACTTCGCCGCCCGGGACGCCCCGATGTGGGCGATTTTCGTCGCCCAACTCGGCGTCGGAATCGGCAACGCGCTCGACCGCCCCGCCTGGACGGCGATGCTCCCCTCGCTCGTCGATCCGCGCGACCTTGCCGGCGCGGCATCGCTCAACGGGATGGTGCTGAACATGGCTCGCATTCTGGGCCCGCTCATCGTCGCCGGCTTCACTCCACTCGGCGCTGAACCCTGGCATTTCTTCGCGGCGAACGCGGCCACGTACTTGTTCGTCATCTTCACGCTGTTCAACGTGAGGATTCCGCGCATCGAACCCGAGAAGATATCGGGCTGGCAGCGCTTCGTATCGGGAATCGCCATCGCCCGCTCACGACCCGTCATCGTTCGCCTCATGTTGAGCATCGTGAGCTTCGCAATCCTCTCGTTGTCGTACATCGGTCTCTTCCCCGCAATCGCAGCACTCAACTTCGGCATCGACGAAACGAGTGCGACCTACAAGTGGCTGTATGCCGTGTGGGCCTTCGGGGCCGCGCTCGGCGGCATCGGTATCGGCACGTTCATGTCGGGACGCGACGTGCGAGTCATGATCCGCTGGGGATTCCTCATGACGAGCATCGGACTCGTCGGCTTCGGAGTGGCCGGCTCGGCACAACCCGCATTCGTCGCGGGGTTCGTTGTCGGTTTCGGTTACTTCCTCGCGACGACGGCAATGACGACGGTGTTGCAGGCCAACCTCGCACCGAACGAACGGGGACGCGTACTTGCGTTGTGGTTCATGATGTTCGGTGGCATGGTCCCGGTCGGCAACCTCGTCTTCGGTCCGCTCATCGACCGTTTCGGTGCACGATGGTTGATGTTCCTCGGGGCGGCATGGGCGCTGTTCCTCGCGAAGTGGTGCGATATCAAGGCGGTCGAGCGGCGCAGCGCGGCCGGTCAGCCGCAGACCCGGCGCACGAGCTGATCGAGGCCCGCAACGCGCGAACCCTTCACGAGCAACGCGTCACCCTCGCGCAGCGTGCCGGCGAGCATGACGGCCTCGTCCATCGACACGGAGCGCACCCCGTAGTCGGGAGCACCGACGGCCACGCATTCGATACCGAGTGACGCGGCGAGTTCGGCGATGCGCCCGTGCTCGGTCATTGAGTCGTCGAGTTCCGCCATGATGCCAACGATCGCGAGGCGCCGATCCGCGCGCACCGCCGCGAGCGCCCGCAACGCCGCCGCCATCGACGCGGGGTTGGCGTTGTACGAGTCGTCGATGACGAGCGCTCCGTTCGCCGTTCTGCGCCGCTCCATGCGCATCGCGGACATCTTTACGTCACGCAGAGCGTCCGCACCGGCGACCGGATCGACGCCGCAGGCGATGCACACCGCGAGGGCGGCGGCGGCATTGTGGGCCATGTGCGCACCGGCTACGGGAATCGCGACCGACACCGAACCGAACTCCCCCTCGTAAGTCGCCGTCGGTCGGGCGAGGTCGTCGAGAACGACGCGTGCGACGCGCACGTCGGCGTCGTCGGCTGCGCCGTAGGTGATCACTCGTGCAGCGGCGACATCGCGCATCGCACGGACACGGACGTCGTCGGCGTTGAGCACTGCCACCCCGTGCGCGGGAAGTGCGGCGACGAGTTCGCTCTTCGCCCGCGCCACCCCGTCGATTCCGCCGACGCGTGCGGTATGCGCGGCGGCGACGGCGGTGACGACTCCGATGGTCGGCTCGGCGATGCGGCAGAGTCGGGCGATTTCCCCTTCGCCGCGCATACCCATCTCGAGCACCAGGGCCTCGACGTCGTCGCTTACGTTGAGAATCGTCACGGGCACACCGAGGTCGTTGTTCAGGGACTTCGCGCTCGCTGTCGTGCGCAAACTCGTACCGAGCGCCGCAGCAACAAAGTCCTTCGTCGAGGTCTTGCCGACCGATCCGGTGATCCCGACGGTGCGCGCTCCGCAACGGGCATCGAGAGCACGACGCGCCCATACCGCAAGTCGACCGAGCGCGGCAACGGTGTCGTCGACGACGATCGCCGTTCCCCCCTCGGGCTCGCGCATCGTGAGGTATGCACCGGCACCGGCCTTGCGGGCGGCGGTGATGTAGTCGTGCCCGTCGCGCTCGGCAACGACGGCGATGAACAACTGTCCCGGTGTGAGCGCCCGCGAATCGAATGACACGCCGGAAAGATGCGCGTTCTGTCCGACGAGACGTCCACCTGTTGCGTACGCAACGTCTGCGGCCATGAAGCGCATCGTGCGACGAAGTGTACGGGAGGACTACCGTTGTCTCCGGTGACCGCCGAAGCACGCAACGAGTTCACCGCGAGCGCCGAGTCGACGAAGGACGCCGTCACCGAAGTCATCGTCGTGTTCGGCGGCGAGTCTGCCGAACACGACGTCAGTTGCGTGACGGCAGCACACGTTCTTCGCGCCCTCGACCGGGCGAAGTACCGCGTGAAAGTCGTCGGTATCACGCGCGGCGGTGAATGGGTGTCGTGCCCCACCCCGAGTTCGGACGCCGAGAAACTCACCGCCGTCGGATCTCCGACGTCGCTTGATGCGATCCTTACCGGGTCCAACCGGCAAAACTCCGTCGTCGTTCCCCTGTTGCACGGCCCGATGGGTGAAGACGGCACGATCCAGGGCGCCCTCGAGATGGCCCACGTCGCCTACGTCGGTTCGGGAGTGCTCGCGAGTGCCGTGTCGATGGACAAGTCAATGACGAAGGCGCTCCTCGATGCCGCCGGCATCGCCCAGCCGCGCTGGATCGCGCTGCGACACGACGAGGCCGTCCCGGCCCGACTCGAGGCTGTCGGCAACGACCTCGGCTGGCCGGTCTTCGTGAAGCCGGCGAACATGGGCTCGTCGGTCGGCGTGCACAAGTGCCGTTCGCTCGCCGAACTCGTTGAGGGCGCCGATGACGCACTCGCTTTCGACGAATGGATCCTCGTCGAGGAGGCGGTACGCGGCCGTGAACTCGAGGTTGCCGTGCTCGGCAACGAGGCACCGCGCGCATCGGTGGTCGGCGAAATTGTGCCGGGTCGCGAGTTTTACGACTACGAGGACAAATACCACGGCGGCACGGCGAAGTTGCTCATTCCCGCCCCGCTCGAGGCGACGACGTCGGACGCCGTGCGCGATACCGCACTGCGCGTTTACCGTGCGGTGCGCGCCGATGGAATGGCCCGCGTCGACTTCTTCTTCGAGGAGAACGGCCGCGGTCTGCTCGTCAGCGAAGTGAACACGATTCCGGGCTTCACCCCGATCTCGATGTACCCGAAGCTGTGGGAAGCGAGCGGGTTGTCGTACCCCGAACTCATCGACGAACTCGTCACGCTCGCACTCGAGCGACGCACCCGACGCACCCGACGCGTCGAGCGCTGAACCGAATCAGCTTCCCGCGGGCGGGATGTTGATCTTCTGACCCGGGAACAGCAGCACGTCGACGCTCGACCACGCGTTGGCGGCGAGCAACGAATTCGCCGACACGCAGAACTTCGTACGGATCGAAAAGAAGGAGTCACCGGCCTGCACCTCGTACGTTCCGGCCGGACGGTTGCCGCAACCCGGCGAGCCGACGGGATTCGGCACGACCGTCTGTTGCGTTTGGTTGACGGTCACCTGCGCGGTCGGCGGGATCTTCAACTGCCGCCCGGGATACGGAAACTGCGACGGATCGAGCAGACCGTTCCAGGCGAGCAGCTCTGTGACGGTGATACCGAAGGCATTGGCCACCTTGATCGGCGAGTCACCCGCCTGCACGAGGTAGATCTGCTCGATGCCGATCGCACCGGGCGGCAAGGTGGTGACGACCGGGGCGATCGTCGTGACGACCGGCGGAATCGTGGCGAAGTCCGTCGGTCCGATGGGAACGATCGTCGTCGCGGAACCGGACGCATCGACGCCACACGACGCAACGAGCAGAGAAGCGAGCAACAACCAGCGACGACGCATTGCGCTACGAGTGTACGAGTGTCAGGCCAGTGCGCGGGTGGACGCGCGAACCGGGCGCGGCAACTGCGAGCTCCCCATCAGCCACTCGTCGACGGCCGCCGCGGCGGCACGACCCTCGGCAATTGCCCACACGATGAGGCTCTGACCGCGACCCATGTCACCGGCGACGAAGACTCCGTCGACGTTCGTGCCGAAGTCGTCGCCGCGTGCGACGTTGCCGCGCGCATCGAGTGCGACGCCGAGCGTGTCGAGCCACGAACCTTTTTCCGGGCCGACGAAACCGAGTGCGAGGAACACGAGATCGGCGGGGATTTCGCGTCGCGTGTCCGGGATGGTCTCGAAACGTCCGTTGACGAATTCGACTTCGTCGAGGACGAGAGCGCGAACGCGACCGTCCGCCGTGCCGAGAAACTCGCGCGTTGACACGGCGAACATGCGCTCACCGCCCTCCTCGTGCGCCGACGACACGCGGTACACGAGGCTCCACTGCGGCCACGGGTTGTTGCCGGCACGCTCCTGCGGCGGTCGGGGCATGATCTCGAGCTGCGTCACCGACGCGGCACCCTGGCGCAGCGCCGTGCCGAGGCAGTCGGCACCGGTGTCGCCGCCGCCGATGATGACGACGTGACGATTTTTGGCGTCGATCGATGCGGCCTGCGCGTCACCCTCCTGCACGCGGTTCGCCATCGGCAGGTACTCCATCGCCTGGTGGATGCCGCTCAACTGCCGCCCGGGCACGTCGAGGTCGCGCCACGCCGTCGCACCGCAGGCGAGAACGACGGCGTCGTGCGTCGCGCGCAACACGTCGATGTCGACGTTGCCTCCGACGACGGCATTCGTGCGGAACTCGGTCCCCTCGTCACGCATCTGCTGCAACCGCCGTTCGAGATGGCGCTTCTCCATCTT
>CAZIME010000026.1:0-20965 GCA_964540395.1 uncultured Bifidobacterium sp. | reverse complement strand
GACGTCTCGCTGCGCAGGAAACCCTCCTTGTCGGCATCGAGGATGGCCACGAGGGACACTTCGGGAAGGTCGAGCCCTTCGCGCAGCAGGTTGATTCCAACGAGCACGTCGAACTCCCCCAGCCGGAGCGAGCGCAGGATCTCGATTCGCTCGATCGTGTCGATGTTCGAATGCAGGTAACGCACCCGCAATCCCTGTTCGACG
This sequence comes from uncultured Bifidobacterium sp., assembly GCA_964540395.1. Taxonomy (GTDB): domain Bacteria; phylum Actinomycetota; class Acidimicrobiia; order Acidimicrobiales; family Ilumatobacteraceae; genus F1-60-MAGs027. The sequence goes on along the minus strand of CAZIME010000026.1, from coordinate 20,761 downwards.
AGGTAGTCGGTGAGATCCTCGGCCATCTTCTTCGTCAGGGTGGTCACGAGGACGCGGTCACCCTTGGCAATCCTCCCCTGAACCTGCACGATGATGTCGTCGATTTGACCCTTTGTCGGCTTCACCACGACCTCGGGATCGACGAGTCCCGTCGGTCGGACGATCTGCTCGACGATCTTCGAGCTGTGCCTCAACTCGAAATCACCGGGGGTCGCGGACATGAAGATGCACTGGTGGATCCGCTCCATCACCTCGTCGAATTGCAACGGCCGGTTCTCGCGCGCACTCGGCAGGCGGAAACCGTGCTCGATGAGGGTGTCCTTGCGGCTGCGGTCACCGGCGAACTGACCGTGCAACTGCGGCACGGCGACGTGGCTCTCGTCGATGACGAGCAGATAGTCGTCCGGGAAGTAGTCGAGCAGGGTGAACGGAGGCTCCCCGAACGTGCGGCCGTCGATGTGCATCGAATAGTTCTCGATGCCGTTGCAGTAGCCCATCTCCGCCATCATCTCGAGGTCGTACCGCGTTCGCATCCTCAGGCGCTGTGCCTCGAGCAGCTGATTTCGGGATTCGAACCAAGCGAGTCGGTCGGTGAGTTCCGCCTCGATCTTCGTCATTGCCGACTTCATCCGCTCCTCGGACGCCACGTAGTGCGTTGCGGGGAAAATGACGGTCGAGGCCGGCGATTCGATCGTTTCACCGGTGACCGGGTTGATCACCGTGATCCGGTCGACGGTGTCGCCGAACATCTCGATGCGTGTCACGAACTCCTCGTAGGCGGGGTGCACTTCGACCGTGTCGCCCCGCACGCGGAAGTTGCCGCGACCGAGTGCCGTGTCGTTGCGCTCGTACTGCAGGTCGACGAGCCGGCGCAGGATCGACTGCATGTCGTAGTCCACGCCGCAATGCAATTCGACAAGGTGACCCCGATATTCGTCGGGATTGCCCATGCCGTAGATGCACGACACGGAGGCCACAACAATGACATCGCGTCGCGTGAGCAATGCTGCGGTTGCCGAATGGCGGAGGCGATCGATCTCGTCGTTGATCGACGAGTCCTTCTCGATGAACGTGTCACTCGATGGGATGTACGCCTCGGGTTGGTAGTAGTCGTAATACGAAACGAAGTACTCGACGCGATTGTTCGGAAAGAACTCGCGCATCTCTTGTGCAAGTTGGGCGGCGAGGCTCTTGTTCGGAGCGAGAATCAGCGTCGGACGCTGCACCTTCTCAATCGTCCATGCGATCGTCGCGGACTTGCCCGATCCCGTAATGCCGAGCAGCGTCTGGAAGCGGTCGCCGGCGTCGATACCCGCGGCGAGGCCGGCAATCGCCGCAGGCTGATCACCCGCCGGCTCGTACGACGAAACGACGCGGAAATGCTGTTCGGTGTCGCTCATCGCCGACGTCCGGCGTCCGGACCGGCGTGCGGCAACGACGTCATCCAGCGCCACGCCGCAGTCACTTCGCGTTCCAGTGCGGTCCGATCGCCGGAGTTGTCGATGATCCAGTCAGCAATCGCCCGACGTGCGGAACGAGTCGCCTGCTTCGCGATGCGCGCACGCGCATCCTCGGCTCGATAACCGCGTTGTTCGACGAGACGGCGCACGGCGTTCTCCTCGTCGAGATCGACGACGAGAGTTCCACACAGACCGATGCGCGGATTCTCCACGAGGAGCGGAATGTCGAGGACGACGACGTTGTCCGACGCTCGCTGCGCATCGACCTCGCCGTTCATCTCGCGGGTGACCGCGGGGTGGACGATCGCATTGAGGTCGGCGAGGGCTCCGGCATCTCCGAAGACCATCTCTGCGAGTCGTGGGCGCACGAGGTGACCGTCGCCGTCGAGCACATCCGTTCCGAATCGCCGGACGATTGCCGCATGGACGTCGGTTCCCGGGCGCTGGAGCCGGTGCACGATCGCATCAGCATCGACGACGACCGCCCCGAGAGTTGCCAATCGGGTGGAGACGGACGATTTGCCCGACCCGATTCCCCCGGTCAGGCCGACGAGAATCACTCGGTGGGCTGGCCGCCCGCCTCGTACATGTCGGACCAGGCGGCTTCGCGCGTGGCGTCGTCGGTGCCGACCCAGTTGCCCTGGTCGTCGATCTTGAACTGATCGCGGTACTCGGCGGCGAGCTCGCCACCTTCGGCGGCCTGCTTGATCGACAGGCTGATGCGGCGGCGCGCGAGGTCGAGATCGATGATCTTCACCCACAGTTCCTCACCGGGCGTGACGACCTGCTCGGGTGCTTCGACGTGATGCGTCGACATCTCGGAGATGTGGACGAGACCCTCGATACCGTCGCCCACCTGGACGAACGCGCCGAACGGCACGATCTTCGACACGCGGCCGTAGACGAGCTCGTTCACCGCGTGGGTGGAGGCGAACTCCTGCCACGGGTCGGGCTGGGTGGCCTTGAGCGAGAGACTGATGCGCTCGCGCTCGTTGTCGATTTCGAGCACCTTCACCTCGACCTCGTCGCCCACCTTGACGACGTCGGCGGGGTTCTCGACGTGCTTCCACGACAGCTCCGACACGTGGATGAGACCGTCCATGCCGCCGAGGTCGACGAACGCACCGAACTGGACGATGCTCGAGACACGACCCTTGCGCACCTCGCCCACCTTCAGGTTGTCGAGGAAACCGTCACGGTTCTCCTTCTGCGTCTCTTCGAGCACGGCACGGCGCGACAACACGACGTTGTTGCGGTTGCGATCGAGTTCGAGGATCTTCGCCTGGATGCGCTGGCCGACGTACGGCGTGAGTTCGCGCACGCGGCGCAATTCGACGAGCGAGGCCGGGAGGAATCCGCGCAGACCGATGTCGACGATGAGACCACCCTTCACCTCTTCGATGACGAGGCCTTCGACGATTCCGCCTTCGTTCTTGATGCGCTCGACATCGCCCCAGGCGCGCTCGTACTGGGCACGCTTCTTCGAGAGGAGAAGTCGACCTTCCTTGTCCTCGAGCGTGAGGACGAGGGCTTCGATCTTGTCGCCGAGTTTGACGACGGTGTGCGGGTCGACGTCCTGTCGGATCGACAGCTCGCGGGCGAGGATGACACCTTCGGTCTTGTAGCCGATCTCGAGTAGCACTTCTTCGCGCATGATCCGCACGACGGTGCCGGTGACGAGACTTCCTTCCTTCAGGCTGACGAAGGTGCCGGCGAGTTCGTCGGCGAACGATGCATCGCGCTCGGTGACCTTGCGGGGAATGTAATTGCCGTTGCTGTCGAATGAACCCATCGAGGCCGATGGGAGAAGGGTGGTGTCGGACACTGGTGAATCTCGTTGTGATGTGTGAGTAGGGATGGGACGCCCGCGCGAGCGGGAACGGTCAGGCTACCTTCGCCGCCGCCCAACTCTCGCCCCACGCGGCGTTCACCTCGAGGGGCACCCGCAGGTTCGCCGCACCGTGCATGACGTCGAGGACGAGTGGACCGACGGCGGTGCGCTCGGCGCGCGGTACTTCGACGATCACCTCGTCGTGGACCTGCAACACGATCCGGGCGGCGAGTCCGCCCGTGGCGAGGCGCTCGTCGATGCCGATGAGCGCCACCTTGAAGATGTCGGCGGCGAGACCCTGGATCCCGGCATTCATCGCCATGCGCTGCCCCGCCAACCGCACCGCACGCTGATCGCTCTGCAGTTCGGGGATCGGACGGCGCCGACCGAAGAGCGTTTCGGTGTAACCGCGCCGGGTTGCCTCGGCAACGGTGTCGTGCATGAACTGCTTCACACGCGGGAATGCATCGAAATACGCATCGAGGATCTCGGCTGCCTCGGATACGCCGATCGAGAGCCGTTGCGCGAGACCGTACGCCTCCATCCCGTAGGCGAGGCCGTACGACACCATCTTCGCCTGCGAGCGCTGCTCGGACGTCACCTCGTCTGGTTCGACGTCGAACACCTGTGACGCCACCGAGCGGTGCACGTCACGACCCTCGACGAATGCGGCGATGAGACCCGGGTCGTCGGCGAGGTGAGCGATGCAACGCAATTCGATCTGGTTGTAGTCGGCGACGAGAAACTCGCACCCCGCGGCCGGAACGAATGCCTCGCGGAACAAGCGTCCCTCTTCGGTGCGCACGGGGATGTTGTGCAGGTTCGGTCGGTCACTCGACAATCGTCCGGTGCGCGCCACCGTCTGGTTGAAGGTGGCGTGGATCCGACCGTCGGCGTCGACCGCGTGGAGGAGTCCCTCTGCGTACGTGCTGCGCAACTTCTCCACCTCGCGGTAGCGCAGCAGCGGATCGATGAATTCCGGCCATTCGTCGCGCAGTTTTTCCAATGATGCGGCGTCGGTGCTGTAGCCCTGCTTCGTCTTCTTGCTCCCCTTCAAGCCGCGCTCCTCGAACAGGATCGTGCGCAACTGGGTCGGCGAATTGAGGTTGAATTCGCGCCCCGCGACCGCATGCAGAGTGGCGGTGAGTGCCACACATTGCGTCGCCAGTGACTCGCCGATCCCCCTCAGTCGCGCGACGTCGACGCCGATTCCGACGTGTTCCATGCGCGCAAGGACACCGATGAGCGGATTCTCGATGTCGCGGTACAGCGCCGCAACGCCCTCTGCATCGAGCGCCGACCGCAACACCGGGACGAGACGCGCAACGGTGACCGCCTCGGCTGCGGCCCGCTCACGAGCCTCGGTGAGATCGGTATCCACGAACAACGTGCCCGCCGTTGCCGACGCGAGCGCGGAATCGCCGCTCGGTGCGGACGTTCCGCCGAGGAGACGATCGGCCACATGGGACAGTGCGTAATCGCCAAGCGACGCGTCGACGAGGTACGCCGCGATCGCGGTGTCGAAGCCGACGTTGCGCACGTCGACGCCGAGATGCAGCAGTCCGCGCAGAGTCACCCGCGCGTCGTGGGCGATGATCTCTGCAGCCGCGCTGAGCACCGCGGCAACCGACGCGATATCGCGACCGTCGACGACCGCGACGCGTATCGCCGAGCCGGTCGTCGACCCGGAATCCGCTGCAAGCGGCAACACGGCCAGGCACAGCAATGCGCTGCGACCCGGCTCGTTTTCCCATTGTGCCGCCAGGACGAGCGATCCTGTCGCTGCCGCGTCGAGGTGCGCAAGCAGACCGCCTGCATCGTTCACCGACACCACGTCGAGCCCCGCCGGCGCGACCGCGGTTGCCGTCACTCCGCTTCCTGCCACGTCAGAGCTTCGCGTCGCGCGACCGGACGGAGTCGATACCGGATGGGATGCAGGCGACGCGGAGATGAACGGTGCGAAGGCGGCCTCGAACCGCGGGCGCATCGTCGTGAATTCGAGGAGGTCGAACATCCTCAGCACCGCCGCGGTGTCGGGACGCGGCACGACGACGTCACCGGAGACGTCGATCGGGGCGTCGGTGCGCAGCGTCATCACGTCGACGTTGCGCAGCACGCGCTCGCGCGACTCGTGCAGCGATTCACGGAGCTTTGGCGTCTGCTCGTCGACATGGTCGAACAGGCCGGCGAGTGAGCCGTAGGTGTTGAGGAGCTTGGCGGCCGTCTTCTCCCCGACTCCCGCGGCACCGGCGAGGTTGTCGCTCGGGTCCCCGCGCAATGCGGCGTACTGCGCGTAGAGATCGGGGGTGACACCGGTGCGCTCCTTGATGCCCGCCTCGTCGTACAGCGCGTAGTCCGACACGCCGCGCTTGTTGTAGAGGACTCGAACGTGCGGGTCGCTCACCAGTTGGTAGGCATCGCGGTCGCCGGTGACGATGAGCAGGTCGTCGCCACTCTCGCGGGAGAGACGGGCGATGGTCGCGATGATGTCGTCGCCCTCGTAGCCGGGGGCGTCGAATGTGGCGACACCCATCGCCGTGAGCATCTCGCGCACGAGCTCGAGCTGTTCGTACAGCGAGTCGGGTTGCTTTTCACGCTGCGCCTTGTATTCCGGTGCGACTTCATGCCGGAAGTTCTTCTCCTTTCGGTCGAACACGACGACCACTCCGTCGGGTTTGTGCTCGCGCAACAAGGTGAGCAACATCGAACAGAAGCCATATACGGCGTTCGTCGTCTGACCTCCGGCCGTGCGCATGTCCTCCGGCAGGGCGAAGAAGGCCCTGTACGTCAGCGAGTTGCCGTCGAGGGCCATGATCTTCATGCGGGGGGCAGCAAGTCTCCCCGCACTATCGCCTCGGCGACGTTGCGCATCGTCTCTCGTCGGCTCATTGCGCTGCGCTGGATGAATCCGAACGCATCCGCCTCCTTCATCGAATGGCGGTCGATGAGCACACCCTTGGCGCGGTCGATCGCCTTGCGCGCTTCGAGTCGGTCGTTGAGCGACTCGTTCTCTGCGATGAGTGCACGCACTTCGCGAAAACGAGCAACCGCAAGTTCGAGCGCAGGCACGACGTCGCTTTTTTGGAACGGCTTCACGAGGTACGCCAGCGCACCTGCGTCACGCGCCTGCTCGACGATCTCGCGCTGACTGAACGCCGTGAGCATGAGAATGGCGCACGATGCGTTCTCTGCGATGAGTCGCGCCGCCTCGATGCCGTCCATCCCGGGCATCTTCACGTCGAGGATGACGACGTCGGGGGCGAGCTGCGCCACGAGGTCGACCGCCTGGTCACCGCGCCCGGCTTCTCCGACGACCTCGTATCCCTCTTCTTCGAGCAACTCGCGCAGGTCGAGACGGATGATCGCCTCGTCCTCGGCGATGACGATCCGCGTCGCCATCGTCAGGATCCGAGCCGATCGAGGGCGGCATCCTGCTCGCGCTCGAGGTCGCGCAGCCGCGCGACGAGCCGTTCACGTTCGGCACGCATCACCTCGACGTGGCGCAGCGCGTCGTGGTGCTCGTGCACCGCGGACGGGGTCTCCGACACCATGGCGCGCAGTTCCTTTTCGGCAAGGTCCGATTCGACGTGCTCCAACTGCTCCTCGAGGATGCGCAGTTCGTCGCGCACCTCGCGCACGTTGAGCACGGTTCGACGCAGGGTTCGCTCCAGCAGTCTCTGCCGGACTCCGAACGGTAGTGAAGCCGACATCGCCCGTCGGAGTCTACGAGCGCTGCACGTGGTGCCCGAGGTGGGACTTGAACCCACACGCCCTTGCGGACAACGGATTTTGAGTCCGTCGCGTCTGCCATTCCGCCACTCGGGCTCGACGTGGCTGATCAGCGTAATGTTGACCTTCGGAGGTTCCGCCCCGAATGATCGCATTCACGTTTCCCGGACAGGGCTCGCAACGACCCGGGATGGGGCGACCCTGGCGGGAACACGAGAGTTGGGAACTCGTCGAAGAGGCCAGTGACGTGGCCGGGCGGGACGTCGGCCACCTGCTCCTCGATGCCGATGCGGACATGCTGCGCGATACGCGCAACGCCCAGTTGACGACCTTCGTCAGCAGCCTCATGGTCCTCGATGCCGTCGAACGACTGGGAATCGACGCTTCTTACATGGCCGGACACAGCCTCGGCGAGTACACCGCACTCACGGCGAGCGGGGCGCTCGGGTTCCACGACGGTGTTCGGCTCGTCGTCGAGCGGGCCGCGGCGATGCACGATGCGGGAACCGAATCACCGGGGACGATGGCGGCGGTGCTCGGGCTCGACGATGACGCCGTCGAGGTTGCATGCCGCCGTGCCGACGACGAGGTGTGGGTGGCGAACTTCAACGCACCCGGGCAGGTCGTCATCGCGGGATCGCCGGGGGGAGTCGACAAGGCGACCGTGCACGCAAAGGAACTCGGTGCGAAAAAAGTGATGCCGCTGCAGGTCGCGGGAGCGTTCCACACTCCGTTCATGGCCGCCGCGCGCGACCGGCTGCGCGATGCAATCGCCGCCGCCGCACCGCGCGACACCGACTCGCCCGTCGTCTCGAACGTCGACGCCCTCGCTCACACGAGCGGTAGTGAGTGGTCGGCTCTGCTGTCGGCACAACTGTCGAGTCCGGTGCGGTGGAAGCACTGCCTCCTCACGATGGCCGAACTCGGCGTCACGTCGTTCGTCGAGCTGGGACCCGGCGGCGTGCTCACCGGGATGGCGAAGCGCACGCTCGACGATGCACGAACGATCAGCGTCGCGACACCCGACGAACTCGACAAGCTCATCGAGTGGGTGGGCAGCATGACGCCGACGCCGCCCACCGCCCTCGAAGGTGAACATCTCTTCGCCGTCGAGCGACTCGTCGTCAGTCCCGCGGCCGGAGTGTTCTCTCCGCTCCCCCTCGCCGACGGCGCCCCGATTGCCACCGGTCAGGTCATCGGCACGGTCGGCGAACACGAGGTGCGTTCGGCGTTCTCGGGCGTGCTGCAGGCCTACATCGCCGTTGCCGGCGAACGCGTGAGCGCCCGCCAGCCGATCGCCTGGCTGAGAACGCACTGATGGCCGCCTCACCGCGCAACGTCGTCGGCGGCGTCTTCATCGGCTGGGGAACCGCACTCCCCGAGAAGGTGCTGACGAACGACGACCTCTCGAAGATGATGGACACCAACGACGAGTGGATCACCGAGCGCACGGGAATCAAGCGACGCCACGTCGGGGGCAGCACGGCTTCGCTGTCGATCGACGCGGGACGCAAGGCAATCACCATGGCGGGTGTCGATCCGTCGAGCATCGACGCGCTCATCCTGTCGACCTCGACACCCGACCGCATGGTTCCCGCGACCGCACCGAGCGTGCAGCACGGACTCGGACTGCGCTGCGGGGCGTTCGATGTCAACGCGGCGTGCAGCGGATTCATGTACGCGGTGATCGCTGCACACGGCCTGCTCGCCATCGGTGCGAAACGCATCCTCGTCATCGGCACCGACACGTTGTCGCGCATCACGAACTGGAGCGATCGCTCGACGGCGATTCTCTTCGCCGACGGATCAGGTGCGGCGGTCATCGATGCAGTCGAGGGCCGGGGCCAGTTGCTCGGCTGGGACTTCGACTCCGACGGAAGCCTCGAACCATTGCTCTACACCGACCACGGCGGATACATCACCATGGATGGCAAGGAGGTGTTCCGCCGTGCGGTGCGCATCATGGTCGACTCTGCGGAGAAGTCGCTCGCCGCTGCCGGGGTGACGACGGACAAATTGAAGCTCGTCGTTCCCCACCAGGCGAACCTGCGGATCATCGAGGCGGCGTGCAAGAAACTCGATGTCGAGATGGACCGTACCGCCGTGGTGCTGCACGAGACCGGCAACACGTCATCGGCCTCCATCCCGCTCGCACTCTTCGACGCAGCCGACGCCGGCCGACTCGGCGACGGCGATCTCGTCCTGCTCGTCGGTTTTGGTGCGGGCATGACGGCAGCGAGCACCGTCCTGCGCTGGCATGATCCGCGACTCGCCACCCGACGAAAGGATGATGCGTGAACGACACGACCCACGAAACAGACAATTCGCGCGCAGCGGACGCGCACGACACGACTGCACCGCGGTCGCGCGTCGTGCTCGTCACCGGCGGTAGCCGTGGCATCGGTCTGGCCATTGCCCGTCGCTTCGCCGCCGGCGGTGATCGAGTCGCCGTCACGTACCGATCCTCCCCTCCGCCCGACGGCATCTTCGCCGTCCAGTGCGACGTGACGAATGCCGAGGACGTCGACCGGGCCTTCTCCGCAGTCGAGGCACAGTTCGGACCCGTCGAGGTTCTCGTGTCCAACGCGGGGGTCACCCGCGACACGTTGCTCCTGCGCATGAGCGAACGGGACTTCACCGACGTCGTCGATGCGAACCTCACCGCCGCGTACCGCGTGTGCAAACGTGCCGCCCAGCAGATGCTGCGGGCACGACGAGGTCGGATCATTCTCGTATCGAGCGTCGTCGGGCTGTCGGGACAGGCGGGACAGGCGAACTACGCCGCATCGAAGGCGGGACTCGTCGGCCTCGCCCGGTCGCTCGCCCGCGAACTTGGTTCACGATCGATCACCGTGAATGTCGTCGCACCGGGACCCGTCGACACCGACATGACGCGTGTACTCGGCGAGGAGAAGTTGGCACAGTTCTCCGCAGCCGTTCCGTTGCAGCGCATCGCCACGGTCGACGAAATCGCGGGAGTCGTATCGTTCCTCGCCTCGCCCGACGCCGCCTACATCACCGGAGCCGTCATTCCCGTCGACGGCGGTCTCGGGATGGGCCACTAGTCGCGAACTACACTCGTCGCAACCCCGAGGAGGTTGATGTGAGCCAGGACATGTTCGAACGATTCACGAAGTGCGCAGTCGACGTGTTGTCGGTGGATGCCGCAAAGATCACGAAGGAAGCCCGCTTCAAGGAGGACCTCGAAGCCGACAGCCTTGATCTCGTCGAGCTCGTCATGTCGCTCGAGGAAGAGTTCGGCATCGAGGTGCCCGAGAGCGACCTCGAAGGCATCGCGACCATCGGTCAGGCCTACGACCTCGTCGTTTCCAAGGTGAAGTAACTGCGCACCCCGGTGTGCAGCGTCCCGTCGCCATGCAGGGAGCAGGTCACCGCGTAGCAGTCACCGGGTACGGGGTCCTCGCTCCGTGCGGCGTCGGCAAGGACGCGTTTTGGAAGGGACTGCTCGGACCCGGCATCAACGGAGCGAAATCGATCGAACTCGCCGACTGGGATCCGTCGCCGTATTTCGACAACCCGAAGGAAGCACGGCGCGCCGATCGCGTCGAGCAGTTCGCGCTCGCCGCGGCGCACGAGGCGCTCACCCAATCCGGTGAACTTCCCTACGACAGGGCGCGGATCGGCACGATCTTCGGCACGGGCATTGGCGGCTTGCGCACACTCGAGGAGCAGGTGATTGTCCGGGTCGAAAAGGGCGAGCGACGGGTGTCTCCGTTCCTCGTGCCGATGATGATGGCCAACGCCTGCGGTGCCGCAGTGTCGATGCGCTACGGGTTGCGCGGTCCCGCCGAGACGATCTGTACGGCGTGTGCCGCAGCAACGCATGCCATCGGCTACGCCGCACGACTCGTCGCCTGGGGGCGTTGCGATGCCGTCGTCACCGGCGGAGCAGAATCTGCCGGCACGATCACCGCGATCGCCGGTTTTGCGAACATGACGGCGCTGTCGACGACGGGCGTGAGCAAGCCCTTCGACGCGACGCGTGACGGGTTCGTGTTCGGCGAAGGAGCGGCCGTGTTCGTCCTCGAGCGATGGGATCTTGCCGTCGCCCGCGGCGCAAACATCCTCGGCGAGATCCTCGGTGCTGCGAGCAACGCCGACGCCCACCACATCACCGCTCCGTCGCCCGGCGGAGTTGGCGCGATCGCGTGCATGGCGGCGGCACTCGACGACGCCGGTCTCGCCCCCGGCGACATCCGCCAGATCAACGCCCACGGCACGTCGACGCCCTTGAACGATGCCGCCGAGGCGCAAGCGGTGTCCGCACTCTTCGGCACCTCGACCCCACCCGTCACTTCGATCAAGGGCGTGACCGGGCATCCTCTCGGTGCAGCGGGCGCACTCGAAGCAGCGGCGGTGCTGTTGTCGTTCGAACACCGACTCATCCCGCCGACGGCGAACACGACCGTTCTCGGTGACGACATCAACTGTGACGTCGTCACGGGGGCGGCACGACCGTGGACACCGGGGCCGACGATCTCGAACAACTTCGGTTTCGGCGGTCACAACGGCTCGATCGTCGTCGCACCCGCGTGACGTCGCATGGGTGAGTCGCGCCACAGTGCCCCATCGCGACGTGATGACTTCGTCGCCCGTCATGTCGGTACGTCCGGCGACGACGAACGATACATGCTCGCCATGCTCGGTTACGCCGACCTCGACTCGTTCATCGCCGACGTCGTTCCGGCCTCCGTTCGCAGCACGGTCCCGCTGAGCGTCCCGGCAGCCGTCGACGAAGTTGACGTGCTCGGCGAACTCGAGGCCATCGCACGGAGCAACGTCGTGCGTACGAGCCTCATCGGTACGGGTTACTACGACACGATCACACCACCGGTCATTCTGCGCAACGTCATCGAGAATCCCGCGTGGTACACCGCGTACACGCCTTACCAACCCGAGATCAGTCAGGGACGCCTCGAGGCATTGCTCAATTTCCAGACGATGGTGACGGAATTGACGGGAATGGATCTCGCGAATGCCTCTCTGCTCGACGAGGCGACCGCGGTTGCCGAAGCAATCGTTCTCGCCCGCCGCAGCACGAAGCACCCGTCGATGACAGTTGCGGTGCACGCGGACGTCCATCCGCAGATCCTCGCCGTTGTGCACACGCGCTGCGCACCGATTGGCATTGACTTGCGCACGGGAACGATCGACGAGATCGGCTCGGTCGACGCATTCTGCATCGTCGTCGCCCAACCGGGCTCGTCGGGCGAGATCACGTCATCGCACGAACTGCGGTCGCTCGTCGCGTCCGCCCGGGCATCGGGTGCCGTCTCGGTGTGCATCACCGATCCCCTCGCGAGCACCTTGCTCGTTCCCGCGGGGCACATCGGTTTCGACATCGCCGTCGGCAGCGCACAGCGCTTCGGTGTGCCGATGGGTTTCGGAGGACCGCATGCCGCGTACATCGCAACGCGCGAATCGTTCGCCCGGGCGCTCCCCGGTCGACTCGTCGGCGTGAGCACCGACACCATGGGGCGCCCCGCGCTGCGGCTCGCGCTGCAGACGCGCGAGCAGCACATCCGCCGCGAGAAGGCGACGTCGAACATCTGCACCGCACAGGCTCTCCTCGCCAATGTCGCCGGTTTCTACGCGGTGTGGCACGGACCCGAGGGTCTGCGCCGCATCGCGCTCCGCGTTGCGGGTCTCGCATCGGCATTCACCGCGACCATGCGAGCAGCGGGGCTCGACGTCGTCAACACCGCCGCCTTCGACACCGTCACCGTGCGTGGAGTCGATGCCGACGACGTACTGCGTCGTGCACTCGCCGACGATCTCCTGCTTCGTCGAGTCGACGAACGCACGATCGGGCTCAGTTTCGATGAAACATCCGACCATGGGACCGTCGTCGCGGCATGTCGGGCCTTCGGCGTCGTCTCGGATCCCGATTCGATCACCGCGTTTTCGGCATCGACCCTCATTCCCGCCGACGACCTGCGCACGGATGACTTCCTCACCCAGTCGGTGTTCCACCGCTACCACAGTGAGACGGAGATGTTGCGCTACGTGCGGCGGCTCTCCGACAAGGACCTTGCTCTCGACCGGACGATGATTCCGCTTGGCTCGTGCACGATGAAGCTCAATGCGACGACGGAGATGATCCCCGTCACGTGGCCGTCGTTTGCCCGTATCCACCCCCATGCACCGGACTCCGACGTTGCGGGCTACCGCATGCTCGTCGACGAGTTGTCGCGGTTCCTGTGCGACGTCACCGGCTACGACGCAGTGTCGTTGCAGCCGAACGCCGGCAGCCAAGGTGAGTTCGCAGGCCTCCTCGCCATTCGCGCGTACCACGACAGCCGGGGAGAGACCGGGCGGACGGTGTGTCTCATCCCGCAGAGCGCACACGGTACGAACGCCGCCAGTGCGGTGATGGCCGGGATGGAAGTGGTCGTCGTGAAGTGCGACGATCTCGGCAACGTCGACGTCGACGACGTGAAGCGGCTGTGCGCCGACGTCGGTGATCGTCTCGCCGCACTCATGGTCACCTATCCGTCGACGCACGGTGTGTTCGAGAGTTCCATTGCCGACGTGTGCGGAATCGTCCACGACCACGGTGGACAGGTGTACGTCGACGGCGCGAACCTCAATGCACTCGTCGGACTCGTGCGACCCGGGCACTTCGGTGCCGACGTCAGCCATCTCAATCTGCACAAGACGTTCTGCATCCCCCACGGCGGTGGCGGTCCGGGTGTCGGTCCGGTCGCGGTGCGCGCGCACCTTGCGCCGTTCCTCCCGGAAGATCCGAGCCTCGCGGGCGCGGCACGACGGGTGATCAGTGCCGCGAACTTCGGCTCGGCGAGCATCCTGCCGATTTCGTGGACGTACATCCGTCTCATGGGCGGCGATGGTCTCGTGCTCGCCACGTCACGAGCGATCCTGGCGGCCAACTACGTCGCGCGCCGTCTCGACGACCACTTCCCGACGCTGTACACGGGCGACTCGGGTCGGGTCGCCCACGAATGCATCCTCGATCTGCGCCCGCTGACGAAGACGACGGGTGTCACCGTGGAGGACGTCGCAAAGCGACTCATGGATTACGGCTTTCATGCCCCGACGATTTCCTTTCCCGTCGCGGGGACGCTCATGGTCGAGCCGACGGAGAGTGAGTCGCTGCGCGAGCTCGATCGCTTCTGCGCCGCGATGATCGCTATCCGCGGCGAAATTGCCGACATCGAAAATGGGACGATTGCAATCGACGACTCACCTTTGCGTCACGCCCCGCACACCGTTGAGGATGTTGTCGGCACGTGGGATCGCGCCTACGACCGCAACGACGCCCTGTTTCCGCTACCCGAGTTGCGCGCGCGGGGCTACTTCCCACCCGTGTCGAGGATCGATGCCGCACACGGCGATCGCAATCTCGTCTGCTCGTGCGAACCGCTCGAAGCCTTCGCCTCGTCCCGATACCGTTGAGGCCATGACCGATCGCTCGTCCACCGAGCGCCTCGCGCACGACGCGCTCACTGCGCTCACCGATCTCGCCCAGGCGCTGCGCAACCTCGACGTCGTCGACCAGGGACGCCGCAAGACCGAACAGGCGCGCCACCAGGTCGAATCGCTCGTGACCACGTTGCGCAACGTCGGCGCGACGCTCGACAATCTGCACCAGTTGTCGACGCGAGTGACGGCTCTGCTCGACGAGATCGAGGAGCCCGTGAAGAAACTCGCCCTCGTCGCCGATCAACTCGGCCCGATGCTCGCAATGCTCGGCATGAAGCCACCTGCTGCAACATCGCCCGGCGCGACCCCGTCTGCGGCAACCACATCTGCCGCAACTCCGCCATCGGCGACCGTGCCGTCCGCGGTGACCGAATCACCGGGGACCGGAACTACCGACTCCTCGGCGGGCTGACGAACGGCGTCGTCACGACGCGTCCTGGCAACTCCTGACCTCGCACAACGACGCGCACGTCTTCGCCGACGGCAACGCTCCCCTCCGTGCACATCGCGAGGGCAATGCCGTGTCCGAGGACGGGCGAGAAGTTTCCGCTCGTCACCACGCCCACCGAGTCGTGGGTTGAGCCGACCCTCGCCAGCACGACTTCGGCACCGTCGCGCGGGGGTCGTCTGGACTCGGTGGCGATTCCGACGAGACGCCTCCGAGGCCCGGCGTCACGCTGTCGAACGAGCGCGTCGCGCCCGACGAAGTGCGGTTTGTTCCAGCCGACGACCCACGCCAGACCTGCTTCGAGCGGAGTGATCATCGGCGAGATGTCGTGGCCGTGCAGCGGCAGCGCGGCCTCGAGCCGCAGCGTGTCGCGGGCACCCAATCCGGCCGGAACTATCCCGGCATCGGTGATGGCGGCGATGAACGTCTCCGCGGCCTCGACGGGGAGCGCGACCTCGACGCCGTCTTCGCCCGTGTAACCCGTACCCGCAACGACGCAGGGAGTGCCGAGCACGTCGACACGTGCGACACGGAAGCGGCCGACGGATGCGGCGCCTGCACTCACCGTGGCCAGTCGCTCCCTCGCTCGCGGACCCTGAACCGCAACGACGACGCGTTCGGCCGTGACGTCGCGACCACCGAGGACGTCGAGGATGCGTCGCGTGTTCGACGCATTCGGCATGACGTGGAACTCCGACTCGTCGATCCACCAGACAATGACGTCATCCTCGATGCCGCCGGCATCGTTGCACATATGGCTGTACTGTGCACGACCGGGTGCGATCTTCGCGAGATCGTTCGTTGCGGCGCGCTGCAATGCGGCGAAAGCGCCGCCACCGTCGACGACGACCGTGCCGAGATGTGACACGTCGAACCACACCGCATCGTTGCGGCACGACATGTGTTCCGCAACCGTGCCGGACGGGTACGACAGCGGCATGTCCCAACCGCCGAATTCGACCATCTTCGCCCCCAGCCGTCGATGCAGTGCATCAACGGGCGACGTGCGCACGGTGCGTCAGCGAGCGGCGATGCGACGCGACGCTCGCGAGTCGCGCTGTTCCGTGGTGGCGCGCATCCGCTCGACGCGCTTCAGCTCCAC
Source organism: uncultured Bifidobacterium sp. (assembly GCA_964540395.1). GTDB lineage: Bacteria > Actinomycetota > Acidimicrobiia > Acidimicrobiales > Ilumatobacteraceae > F1-60-MAGs027. The sequence goes on along the minus strand of CAZIME010000026.1, from coordinate 4,727 downwards.
GATCTGGTCGTCGAGCTCCGCCTTCACGTTGGACAACGGCAGAACGTTGAGCACTCCCTGACCGTTGCGCACGACGTCGGTGAGATGCTCACCGTCACACAGGACGACCGACGCACCGCTGATGACGATGTGCGCCGCGGCAATGTCGGAACTCACGTGACGTCGCAGGTACTCGAACACCTGGCGCACCGCTTCGAGCTTGATACCCGCATCGAGGAGGTTCTTGATCACCTTCAACTCGAGAAGATCCCGATACACGTACTCCCGTCGGCTGCCGCTGCCGGTGGCGTCGGTGGCCGACGGGCGTACGAGATCGGTCCTGGCCCAGTAGTCGAGCTGGCGATACGTGATTCCCACGATCGCCGCCGCCTGGGTGCCGCTGTACGTACGAGCCGACAGCGACGACATGGAACCAGCCCCCTCACTCCGCATGAGACTCCTCAGGATACGGGGACGATCTCGACTCCCACCCCTGCGCGCGGACCTACCGCTCCTGGAAATCCTCGGGATTCACGTTTTCGAGGAACTGATGGAACTCGTCGAGAATCTCGTCTTCCTGCGCTGAGTCGACCTCCTCAATGACGACCCCAACCGCATCAAGCAGATCCCGTCGGGCGAACATCGGGATCTCCGCACGCACGGCGATGGCCACTGCATCGGAGGGACGACAGGAGATGACGTGCTGTTGCCCGCCGAGGAGCACGTGGAGCTCGGCGAAGTACGTGTGCTCGCGCATCTCGGTGATGACGACCCGTGACACGTGCGCTCCGAGATCCTCGAACACGTTGACGAGGAGATCGTGCGTGAGCGGCCGCTCCGGCACGTGACCCTCACGTGCATACTCGATCGAGCGTGCCTCGGGCATGCCGATGTAGATGCCCATCACGCGGTGCGGATCGTCGATCTCGCGCAGGATCATCATCGGAGTGTCGGCGGGAACCTCGACTTTCAGTCCCTCGAGCTGCATTTGCACATCCTGCTGTGCGCTCATGGCGTCAGCGTAGCAACGCGGTCGAATTCCGCCGCCACGGAGCTACTCGTCGTGACCGTGCAGGCGGTTGCGCAGTATTCCCGTCCGCAGTCGACCACCGACGTCAACGAGCATGTCGATGAGCGGCTGCGCCACGGCGTTCTTGGCCGCGCGGCGCACCTTGGGCGAGAGGATTTGTTCGAACACGTCGAGTTCGCGTTCGGCGGCGAGGCGCCATCCCTTGAGATGACGCGCCTCGATGCCGAGGTTGATGAGCTCGACGGCAGCGCGCAGCACGTCGAGGTCGCGCGGGTGGTACAGAACGAGATCCCCCATCGTCATCGTCTTCACGATTCCGCTCGCCTCGATCGCCGCCATGAGCGACGCGTCGATGCCGAGCTGCGCCTGCACGTCGTCGCGGGTGAGGCGTCGTGCGACGGGATTGGTCGTCGACACCGGCTCGTGCATCGCCGCCGCCGTGGCACGGGCGGCGGGCCTAACGAACGAACCGGTCGTGTCGATGTCGGCAGCTCTCGCCGCGGGATGCGAACGGGACGGTACGCGCAGGCCACGGGGCATGCTCGGATCGGATGTGTCATCGGGACGCAGCACCGACTCACTGTCGTCGTTTTCCAACCGGTCGCGGATGACGCGCAGCGGCAGGAAGTTCTCACGCTGCTCGCGCAATACGAAGCGCAGCCGCTCGATCTCCGCGTCGGTGAATTTGCGGTACCCCGCCGCCGTGCGTTCGGGGGCGATCAGCCCCTGGCTTTCGAGGAAGCGGATCTTGGAGATGGTGACGTCGGGAAACTCCTCGACGAGCATCGCAAGGACCTCGCCGATCGAACGGTACGCGGCGGCCATCGCGTTCAGCCGAAGAAGGCAACGAGGCGGTACTTGCCGATCTGCAGTTCGTCACCGTGCGCGAAAGCAGCCTCGTCCACGCGCTTGTGGTTGAGATACGTGCCGTTCAACGAGCGGAGGTCGCGCACCAACCACGTGCCGCCGTTGCGCACGAGCACGGCATGGCGCCGCGACACAGTGACGTCGTCGAGAACGATGTCGTTGTCGGGCACGCGACCGACCGACACCTCGTCGGTACGCAGTGCGAAGCGGGTTCCCATGTCGTCACCCTGGCGCACAACGAGCATCACCTCACCGGGAGCGAGCTCATTCGCCGCGACGACGGCGTTGTCGGCGTTGCCGGGAGCGTCCTGCAACGCGTCGGTCTTCGGCAACACGATCGTGCGGTGTGTCGGGGAATCGAGCACGGTTCCGCATGCCGAACAGAACACCGACTGCGGCGGGTTGCGGTGGCCGCACGAGTTGCAGAACACGTATTCCACGGCCTCAGCCCCCCACCAGCGCCCGATAGCCGGCTGCATCGAGAAGATCGGGCAGTGGTCCGTCGCAAGTGATTTCACAAATCCATCCGTCACCGTACGGATCCCGGTTGAGGAGCTCGGGTTGCTCGGCGAGCGCCGCGTTCACCGCGGTGATGACTCCGCTCACGGGCGCATAGATGTCGGACACGCTCTTCGTACTCTCCACTTCGGTAAAGGATGACTTCGCGGTGACGACCGCACCGACGTCGGGAACTCCGACGAAGACAACGTCCCCGAGGGCATCCTGGGCGTAGTCGGTGATGCCGAGACGCACGACGTTGCCGGAGATGCGCACCCACTCGTGGTCCTCGGTGTAGCGAAGGTCGTCGGGAATGCGCATGGCCACAACCGTAGTCTCAGCGTGTCGGCGAAAGTCGTTCCCGTTTCTGCGCGCGCCCGACGCGCAGGTTCACCGCGATGACCGGGACGTAAGCAACCGCCGTGACGTACGAGATGACGACCCCCGGCACCCCGATTGCCCATCCCGCGTGCCGTGCGAAGGCCGAGCCGTTCGTGCCGCTCGCGCCGAGGAGCAACAACGGAAACGCCCACATGAGCGCGAACGTGTAGTTCTTGCCCCAGCGGCTGACCGAGAAGCGCTTCATACCCAGGGCCGTTGCAACGAGCAGGACGACGGCAATGATCGCCTCACGAGCGATGACGACGACACCGAACCACCGGGGCACGGCACCGTCGATGATGATCGCACCGACGCCGACGATGAAAAGGAGTCGATCCACGGCAGGATCGAGCACCTCGCCGACGTCGGAACGCTGCCCGAGCCGCCGCGCAAGCCATCCGTCGACCCAGTCGGTTGCACCAAGGAATGCCAGTAGCCATGCGGCGAGTGCCCTGTCGTCGCGGGCGAACAGCAACCACAAGAAGAACGGGAGACAGGCGAGACGCATCAACGTGACGGCGTTCGGCACCGTGAGCCAGCGGCGTTGCGTCACGGCAGAACACTAACGTCGAGCCATGCCATCGCTGTTCACACGCATCATTGCCGGCGAGCTGCCCGGACACTTCGCTCTGAAGAACGACGATCTCGTCGTGTTCATGACGATCTCACCGACGCGTCGCGGTCACGCACTCGTCGTGCCCCGCGCCGAGATCGACCAGTGGATCGACGTGCCCGCCGACTTGTCGACGAAGTTGTTTGACACGGCGCGGCGCGTGGGCCTCGCACAGCGTGCGGCCTTCGGCTGCATGCGCGTCGGTCTGGTCATCGCGGGATTCGAGGTGAACCACTGCCACCTTCATTGCATCCCTGCCGACGTCATGGCGAACCTCGACTTCTCCACGCAGCAGCACGGCACCAAGGCGGAAGATCTCGCCGAAGCCGCCTCGTTACTCGGTGCGCAGTTGCACCGCGACGGCGTGCCCGGCGCCATCGCGTAGTCCGCAGATTCCTGCCCGGGTCCCGGGCCGGAGAATCAGAACAGCGTCTCGGGCGGATCCTCGTCGACGGGGACGACGAGGGACGGACCGTCGGTACGGGCGTTGTTCACCGCGTACGACACGCGCGTCACGTTCAACGTGTGCACCGGTGCAGGACGCAGCACGTCGAGCGGAGGAATCTCGGAGTTCAGCCACCGATCGACACCGTCGTCGTCGAGCACGACCGGCATCCTGTCGTGAATCGCGGCGACGTCGTCGTTCGCCGCAACCGTGATCACCGCGCAACTCGTCACGAGTTCGCCGTTTCTCTGCGGATCACGCCACGTCGTCCACAACGCCGCCGTTGCGAGCGTCTTCCCGTTCGTGCGTGTGCACAGATACGGACGCTTGCGTCCGGCGGGTGCATCGATCGTGCGCCATTCGTAGTACCCGTCCATGGGAACGACACCGCGGTGGCGTTCGACGAGGTCGCGGAAACTCGGCTTTATCGTCACCGTTTCGGCGCGGGCATTGATCATTCCCGATGCCCGCGAGCGGTCGGGCGCCCACGCCGGGATCAGACCCCAGTGAACGTAGGACAGCGTTTGCGCAACGTCATCCGCCGTCGGACGCACGATCGGCACGAACCGCGTCGGTGCGACGTTCCATGACGGCTTCCAATGCCTGACGGCGACGGAGTCTTCGAGACGGGCGTCGAACAATGTTGCGAGTGCCTGCGGCGTCGTCGATGCGACGAACCGACCGCACATCAGCGCGTTGCCGTCAGCGGCGGCGCGGAGGGCGGCCCCACATCGCCCCGACGATCATGACGATCGCTCCGATACCGATGAGTGCCCAGCCCTGACCGCCGTCCTCGGCGTTCGACAACCGCTGCACGACGAGAAACATGATGACGATCCCGGCGCCGAGGCCGATGATGTTGCGCCGGCGAGCATCGTCGTCACGTGCCACGGATCGTCACCCGGCACGTCGAT
>CAZIME010000025.1:0-21207 GCA_964540395.1 uncultured Bifidobacterium sp. | reverse complement strand
CCGCGCTCGAAGCCGGCCATCCCGCGTTCGATGACGATGAGCGAAATGCCCTTGCGACCCGCGGCGGGATCCGTGCGCACGGCGGTGACGATCGCGTCACTGTTGATGCCGTTGGAGATGAACGTCTTCGAACCGTTGACGACGTACTCGTTACCGTCACGGATCGCCGTCGTCTTGATGCCGGCGACGTCGCTGCCCGTGTTCGGCTCGGTGATCGCGAGTGCGGTGATGCACTCGCCGGTGACCATCTTCGGCAGCCAGCGGCTCTTTTGTTCGTCGTTGCACAGTTCGAGGAAGTAGGGCAGTGCGATGTCGTTGTGCAGCGTGAAGCCGTGCGGCACGCCGATAAGACCGGTCGCGCCCATCTCCTCCGACATCACCGCTGCGAATCGGTAGTCGTCGGTGCCACCACCGCCGAACTCCTCGGGCACGGTGAGACCGAGGAAGCCCTGCTTGCCAGCGTCGAGCCAGACCGAGCGGGGGCCGATGCCCTCACGCTCCCAGTCCTCGTGAAAGGGGGCGATGGCGGTGTCGAGCCAGTGGCGGAAGGTTCGGCGGAACTCCTCGTGCTCGGCCTCGTAAATCGTGCGGGGCAGGAATTTCACCCCCTGGAAACTACTTGCAGGCCCGAAAACGTCCCGTATCGGAGGCTTCAGGGGTCGAAAACGGGGTCGGAGTTCCGCCAGGCTGCGCCCGGAAGATCGGTAGGAATGTAACGGGAGTGTGACAAAGAGCGCACAATATCGTCATACATACACCTTCGGGATGGCACACAATTGTCACGCCCCCCGTGGGTCGAATACCCCCCATCAACAGAAAAGGACATATCCATGAAGAAGCTCACAGCAGTTGCCGTTGTCGCGGCACTCGCCCTTGCCGCGTGCGGCTCTGACAGTGACAGCGCCGACGAGGCAGTCACCGAGGACACCGTCACCGAAGAGACGATGGTCGAGGAAGCTGCCGCCGGTGACATCGTCGCCGTTGCCAGCACGACCGAGGGCTTCAGCACCCTCGTCGCCGCTCTCGAGGCCGCCGGTCTCGTCGAGACGCTCCAGGGCGAAGGACCCTTCACGGTGTTCGCACCGAACGACGATGCGTTCGCCGCGCTGCCCGCAGGTCTCCTCGAGAAGCTTCTCCTCCCGGAGAACATCGAGGTCCTGAAGTCGATCCTCACCTACCACGTCGTCTCGGGTGCCGTGTACTCGACTGACGTCGTCGCCGGCGATGTCGCCACGGTCGAGGGCTCGAACATCACCCTCGCCACCGACACCGGTGTCACCGTCAACGGTGCCAACGTCGTCCTCGCGGACGTCGAGGCTTCGAACGGCGTCATCCACGTCATCGACGCGGTGATCCTGCCGCCGTCGGTTGACGTCGCGTCGCTCTGATCGAGCTCGACTAGCAGTACGAACCGCCGGTTCGTGCCACGCAAGTGGTGCGGGCCGGCGGTTCTTTTTGTCCCCCGTTCCCGGGGTCGAATCGGCTGCGTTTCGGCCGGTCAGCGGCGTTCGGCGATGAATTCGGCGATCGGATCGAGGTTGAAGGGTGCGCCGAGCATGACGATGAGATGATCGGCGCCGGCCGCGGCATATCCGTCGGCATCCGCGAGATCCTTCGCTTCGATCGCCACGGTGCGCTCGATCGCCTTGGGGTCGCGACCTACCTTGTCGCACCACTCGTTGAGGACGTCGTTCTTGCGCCGGAAGTTGTCGACCGGGCCGAAAGTGTTCAGCATGTCGGCGTGCTGCGCGACGAGGCGCAGCGTCACCTTTTCACCCGATCCGCCGATCATCAACGGAATCTTGCCGTTCACCGGGCCGGGGTTGAGCTTGTCGAGCCGTTCCTTGATGATCGGCAGACCCGCCTCGAGGATCTTCAGGCGCCCGGGTGCGGTGCCGAACTCGTAGTCGTACTCGGTGTAATCGCGCTCGAACCACCCCGAGCCGAGACCGAGTACGAAGCGACCGCGACTGAGGTGGTCGACGGTGCGTGCCATATCGGTGAGCAGGTGCGGATTGCGGTACGAGTAACACGTGACGAGAGCGCCGATGGTCGCATGGCACGTGTCGACGGCCATCGCCGCGAGCAGTGAATAGCACTCGAAGTGTGTCGCATTCGGATCGCCGTACAGCGGGTAGAAGTGATCCCACGTCCACAGACTGTCGACGCCGAGTGCGTCGGCGGCTTTCCATGCATCGCGCATCTCGGTGACGGACGTGGCTTGCGGTTGGATTTGTACGCCGATTTTCATGCACCGAAACTACCCGTGGATGTACTTCTCGTTCATCACGACGTTTCGACGGGTGTACCGTGACGACGAGCGACTACGGTTCGAGCGTGCCCCGCGCGTTGCTCAGTGCGTACGACAAGACGGGAATCATCGAGCTTTCCCGCGGGTTGCACGAGCTCGGATGGGAGTTGCTGTCGAGCGGGGGAACGGCACGGGTCATCGCCGAGGCGGGTATCCCCGTCGTCGACGTGGCAACCGAAACGGGTTACCCCGCGATCCTCGGGCACCGCGTCGTCACCCTGCACCCGAAGGTGCACGGCGCAATCCTCGCCGACCCCGACCTCGCCGAGCACCGTGCCGACCTCGAGACGCACGATATTTCGCCGATTTCGCTCGTCGTCGTCAATGTGTACCCCTTCGACAGTGATCCCGGCGTCGACCTCATCGACATCGGCGGACCGGCGCTCGTGCGGGCCGCGGCGAAGAACCATCGTCACGTCGCCGTCGTCACCGATCCCACCGATTACCCGGGCCTGTTGCGCGAACTGCGCGAACACGGCGAGGTGCGCGAATCGACCCGACGCGAGTGGGCGGCTCGCGCGTTCGCAGTCACAGCACGGTACGACGCGGCGGTCGCCGCCTGGATGGTTAACGGTGCACCGGGCGACGCGCTGCCCGAATCAATGATGCTCACGCTCGAGCGCGCCGACGTGTTGCGGTACGGAGAGAATCCCCACCAGCGCGGTGCCAGGTACCGCATCATCGGTGAGCGCAGTTGGTGGGACGATGCCGAGCAACTTGGCGGCAAGGAGATGTCGTATCTCAACGTGTACGACGCCGATGCGGCATGGAGCCTCGTTCACCGTTTCCCTGATCCCGCAGCGGTCGTCATCAAGCACGCAAACCCATGTGGCGTGGCCGTCGCCGACGACGTCGCTATGGCGTACCGCCGTGCCCATGCATGCGATCCGCTCAGTGCATTCGGCGGCATCGTTGCCGTCAACCGACCGATGACGGGGGAGTGTGCCCGGTCGCTCACTGAGACGTTCACCGAAGTCGTCATCGCTCCCGACTACGCCGCCGATGCGCTCGACATCTTGCGGGAGAAGAAGAATCTGCGCATCCTGCGCGCATCTGTGCCGAGTTCCGGCGCCATGACGATGCGCAGCATCGACGGGGCGATGCTCGTACAGACGCCCGACGTCGTCGAGGTCGATACCTCGACATGGCGTGTGGTCACGACGGCGCAGCCGACCGAGTCGCAGTTGCGCGACGCCGTCGTCGCGTGGCAGACATGTGCGGCGGTGTCGTCGAATGCGATCGTCATTGCCAAGGACCTCGCCGCCGTCGGCATCGGCGCCGGACAACAAAATCGCGTCGATGCGGCGCGAATCGCCTGTACACGAGCGGGGGACCGGGCCCGCGGTGCCGTGGCGGCGAGTGACGCGTTCTTCCCTTTCCGCGACGGCCCCGACGCACTTGCTGCTGCAGGAGTTGCCGTCATCGTGCAGCCCGGCGGCAGTCAGCGCGACGAGGAGTCGATCGCCGCGGCAAACGAGCACGGTGTTTCGATGATTTTCACCGGCAGGCGTCATTTCCGCCACTGAACCGAAAGGACAACCGTGAACAAGACATCGCGCAGCCACAACGGGGAGTTCTTCTCGCGATTCGAGGGGCTCACGTTCGACGACGTCGTCCTCGTACCCGGGTACAGCGACGTCCTTCCCGACATGGCCGATACGAGTGCGGTATTCGCCGGCGACGTACGGCTCAACGTTCCGATCGTCTCGGCGGCGATGGACCGCGTCACCGAAGCGCGCCTCGCCATCGCCATGGCCCGCTGCGGTGGCATCGGGGTCGTCCACCGCAACCTCACCATCGAGCGGCAAGCCGAAGAGGTGCAGCGCGTGAAGCGCTCGCAGTCGGGCATGATCAGCGACCCCGTGACGCTGGCGCCGACTGCCACGCTCGACGACGCCGAGCAACTCATGCACCGGTTCAAGTTCTCCGGAGTACCGATTACCGACACATCGGGGCGGCTCGTCGGCATTCTCACGAACCGCGACATCCGGTTCTGCAGTGACGCCGACTACCGCCGTCCGGTGAGCGAGTTCATGACGAAAGACGGTCTCGTCACCGCACCGGAGGGAACTACGCTCGACGAGGCACGGGCGATCCTCCAGAAGCACCGCATCGAGAAGTTGCCTCTCGTCGATGCGCACGGCCACTTGCGCGGCCTCATCACGGTGAAGGACATCATGAAGCGTCAGGAGTTCCCGCACGCCACCCGCGACTCCGCGGGACGTCTGCGCGTCGCCGCCGCCGTCGGTGTCGGTGCCGATCTCGAAGACCGCTGCTCGGCCCTCGTTGCACAGGGCGTCGATGCCGTCGTCGTCGATACGGCCCATGGCAACTCGCAGGGTGTGGTGAAGGCGGTCGAACGGATCAAGAGTCATTGGCCGCAACTTCCTGTCGTCGCCGGCAACGTCGTCACCGAGGACGGTGTCGAAACCCTGCACCGCGCCGGAGCCGATGCGGTGAAGGTCGGTGTCGGGGCAGGTTCGATCTGTACGACGCGAATCATCGCCGGTGCCGGCATGCCGCAGCTGTCGGCAATCTGGTTTGCTTCGCGTCGCGCCGCCGAACTCGGCATTCCCGTCATCGCCGACGGAGGAGTGTCGTACTCGGGTGACCTCGTGAAGGCCCTCGCCGCCGGTGCGAGCACCGTCATGCTCGGTGGATTGCTCGCCGGCACCGACGAGGCACCCGGTGAGGTCGAGTTGTTCGAGGGGCGTCGGTACAAGAGTTACCGCGGCATGGGTTCACTCGGTGCGATGCAGGGTCTCGGTGCGGACCGCTACGGCTCGGCCCAGAGTGGTGATGCGGGGGGCAAGAAGCTCGTACCCGAGGGAATCGAGGGTCGCGTCGCCTACGTCGGCCCGCTCGGTGACGTGCTCTACCAACTTGTCGGTGGCTTGCGTTCGGGAATGGGGTACGTCGGTGCCGCGAGCATCGACGAACTGCATGCCAAGGCGCGTTTCATGCGCGTGACGACGGCGGGACGCGAGGAGAGCCACCCGCACGACGTCACGATCACCCACGAATCGCCGAACTACCACCGCAGCGGTTCGTAAGCACGTTTCCGCAGGCCGTGAGCGGTGCGCTAGACACTTCGGCGATGCAGTCGCTGTTTCCCAAGGGTGGTGAAGTGTCGGTAACCGACATGTGGGACCTCTCCACGCGCCGCCGCCACTCCGATCGTCCGTGGATCGTCATGTGCATGATTTCGTCCGCCGACGGGGCAATCCATCTCGACGGATCCGCCGCAGCGCTCGGCGGTCCGATTGACAAAGAACTGTTTCTCCACCTGCACCGCACCGCCGATTCCGTTCTCGTCGGTGCCGGCACCGTTCGCGCCGACGGTTATCACCCACTACCGCAGGGTCGGAACCTGTACGTCGTGTCGCGCAGCGGCGATCTCGGCCCGCACGCCGACGAGTTGCGTGTAGCACCGAACACACACGTCGTCGCCGGTGACGTGACGGACATCGTCCGTCGCATCGATGGCAACGTGTGCGCCCTGGAGGGCGGATCGCAACTCAATGCGCAGATGCTCGCTGCGGGGCTCGTCGATGAGGTGAGCCTCACGATCGCACCGCGCTTCGTTGGCTCCGTGTCCGATCGCGTCGCATCCGGGCCTCCGGCTGCGCGTGAGCCGTGGCAACTCGTCCGGGTGTGCGAGGGTGACGACGGGTTCCTCTTCCTGCGCTACGTGCGCAGCGGTGCGGCGGCGACACCGTGAGTGGCGACACGGTGAGCGGCAACGTTCCCGTCGCGCGTGGTGAGATCCTCACGCCGGCAGTAGAGGGAGGCACGGAGGCGCACCGGTTCCTCGGCCACGTCGCGTCGCGAGTGCCCGGGGTGCACGACTACGCCACGCTCCACCGCTGGAGCATCGAGCACTTCGACGATTTCTGGGGTGAAGTGTCGGCATGGTTCGATGTCACGTGGCATACACGACCCCGCGCGGTCGTCGAGCCAGCGACAACCACGATGCCGGGACACGTGTGGTGGCCGGGTGGAACGCTGAACTGGGCCGAACGCGTCGTGGAGATGGCGCGTGCTCACGGCGACGAAGTCGCCGTCATTGGGCACTCGAACACCCGGGCACGGGTTGCGCTCACATGGTCGCAACTGCTCGCGCTCGCCGCGCGGTACCGCGATGAGATGACGAAGCACGGTGTCACGGTGGGGGATCGCGTCGCGGTGTACCTGCCCAACGTTCCCGAAGCCGTGGCACTGCTCATCGCCGCATCGTCACTCGGTGCGGTGTTCTCCTCGTGTCCACCCGAGTTTGGTGCCGCCGCGGTGACGAGTCGCTTCGGTCAGATCCAACCGAAGGTGTTGTACTACTGCGACGGCTACGTGTACGGAACGAAGCGCATCGACAAGTCCGCCGATGCGCGCACGATCATCGAGTCGCTGCCCGACCTTGCCGCGGCGATCCGGGTCGATACGACGCGCACCGAGTTCGACGTGACCGCCGGCGACACTGATCTGGCCACGATTCCCGTCGCGGCGAACCATCCGCTGTACGTGCTTTACTCCTCCGGCACGACGGGCTTGCCGAAAGCGATCGTGCACGGACACGGCGGCATCCTGCACGAGCATCTGAAGATGCTCTCCCTGCACCATGATCTCGGCCGCGGCGACCGCTTCATGTGGTTCTCCACGACCGGCTGGATGATGTGGAACTACCTCGTTTCGGGGTTGTGCGTCGGTGCGACGATCGTGCTCTTTGACGGCGACCCCGGCCATCCTGATCTCTCCGCACTGTGGTCGATCGCCGCTGCCGAGCGAGTGAAGGTGTTCGGAGTCGGTGCGACGTTCATCGCCAATTGCGTGAAGGCGGGGCTGCGACCGGGAGCGACGTTCGACCTCTCCGCGTTGCGCGTCGTCGGCTCGACCGGTTCACCGCTCGTCGCCGACGGCTTTCGCTGGGTGACGAACGAGGTCGGTCGTGACGTCGCAGTGCACAGCATCAGCGGCGGCACCGACGTGTGCAGCGCATTCCTCGGTATGTCACCGTTGGTGCCCGTACGCGCCGGTGAGATCGCATGCGCGGCACTCGGTGGGGACGTGCGCGCCTTCCGTGACGACGGCAGCGAATGCGCCGTCGGCGAAACCGGTGAGCTCGTACTCACCACCCCGATGCCGTCGATGCCCGTCGCGCTGTGGAACGATCCCGACGGCAGCAAGCTCCGTGCTGCGTACTTCTCCGACTACCCGGGCGTGTGGCGCCACGGCGACTGGATCACACTCTTCGACGACGGCTCGAGCATCGTCAGCGGTCGGTCGGACGCCACGCTCAACCGGGGCGGCGTACGGCTGGGGACAAGTGAGTTCTACGGTCTCGTCGAAGGACTCGACTTCGTTGCCGACAGTCTCGTCGTCCACCTCACCGATCGCGGTGGGGACGAGGGCCGCCTCGTGCTTTTCGTGCGGTTGGTCGACGGTGAGCTCGACGACGAGCGCCGCAGCGTCATTCGCACGGCGCTGCGCACGCAGCTGTCGCCGCGCCACGTTCCCGACGACATCTTCGCGGTGCGCGCGGTGCCACGGACGCTGTCGGGCAAGAAACTGGAGATCCCGGCGAAGAAGGTATTGCAAGGAGCGGTAATTGACGACGTGTGCTCGCGCAGCTCGCTCGTCGACCCGACGTCGCTCGACGACTTCGTTGCACTGCGCGGTGCGATCGCGCTGAACTGACTACTGCTTGGTTCGCAGACCGAGGATCGCCTCGGCTGCGGGGAACCACGCTGCGATTCCCGTGAACGGGATCGCACACACGCACGCTTCGACGAGCTGGCTTTCGTCGGCGCCCTTCTTCAGCGCACCGGCCGCATGGATGGCGATGTAGTCACGCTGGTATTCGCCGGCGTTCACGGCGACGACCATGAGTTCGGCGACTCGCGGCTCGAGTGCACCTGCTTCGAGTCCCGACTTGCGCAACACGTGGTAGAAGACGAGTGCGCCGGGAACGTGGTCACCGAGCAGCGTCACCCGGTCGGGCAACTGTCCGAACACGGACACGAAGTACTCGTTGATCTCTTCGCGGGTCGGGTGTTCGTCGGTGACGATCGCACCGGTGAGCGGAGCGTGACCGGCCGCCTGGATCGCCGAGAAGAGCAACTTCGACACCTCGAGACCGCGCGACAGCAGCATGAGACCCGCCGCGTGGCGGGCCGCTTCGACGGACAGTCCGGCGCCGAGTGCACGGGCCATCCACTCGTTCGTCGCTTCGGGGCGGCCCTTCACCGCGCTGATCGCGGCGATGAACAGGAACTTCTCGCGTGCCTTCAATGCGGTGTCGCGACCGAGAAAGTCGCTCATCGCCTCGAGACTCGTCGCCGCATGACTCGACGACGCAAGCAGGTCACCCAACCAGGGTTCGGTTCCCAACAAGCGACGAGTTGCATCCACGGACATGCGGGCGAGCGTACCCCGACGCGGTACTCTCGTCGGCATGTCCGCACCGCTCGTCACGGTCGTCGACGACGGTCGGGTGCGACGCATCACATTGTCGTCCCCCGACACCCGAAATGCCCTGTCTCGCGATCTGCTCACGGGGCTCGACGCGGCGCTGCGCGATTCTGCACTCTCGTCGGCCCGTGTCATCGTGCTCGACCATGTCGCGCCTGCGTTCTGTTCGGGGCTCGATCTGCGCGAGGCGTCGAGTGACTCGCTCGATCTCGGACCCCTCGCCACCGTGCTCGAGTCCCTGCTCGGCACTCGTCAGCCCGTCGTTGCTGTCATCGACGGTGCCGTACGAGCCGGCGGAGTCGGAATCATGGCGGCCTGCGACGTCGTCGTCGTCGCCGAGTCGGTGACGTTCGCCTTCAGCGAGGTGCGTATCGGTGCGGTGCCGGCGATCATCTCGGCGACCGTGTTCAGGCGCGTCGCGGCGACCCGACTCGCCCGCCACTACCTCACCGGAGGCGAACTCACAGCAGCCGATGCCCGCATGCTCGGTCTCGTCGACGTCGTTGCGACCGATGCCCGCGCGGCGGGGGAGAGCCTCGTCAACGAGATGCTCGCAGCGGGGCCGCGGGCACTCGAGACGACGACGTCGCTGTTGCGTGGCGCCGCGCGCGGCGACGACATGAACGTTCGCGTGCTGCAACGACTGTCGGAGTCGGTGTTCTCCTCCGCCGAAGCCCGGGAAGGAATGGCTGCGTTCCTCGCCAAGCGCCCGCCGTCGTGGCGGGACGCCGGGCGATAACGCCCCGAGTAGGTGCCGTTCAGGCGCCGAGGTAGGCGCGCGCGAGGTTCGTCGACTTCGCGATTTCGTCGGACGGGCCGGAGATCTCGTTGCGACCGACGCGGATGACGTAGGTGCGGTGCGAAATCTCGAGCACGCCGGCGTGCTGCTCGACGAGGAGGAACGTGGTGCCGTCCTTGTTCAGTCGCTCGATCATGTTGAACAACTCGTCGACGAGGATCGGGGCGAGACCGAACGAGATTTCGTCGATCATGAGCAGCTTCGGACGGGCCATCATCGACCGAGCGACGGCGAGCATCTGCTGCTGACCGCCGGACAACGCCGACGCCTTCTGGTCGATCTTCTCGCGCAGCGGCGGGAACGCCGTCAGCAACTGTTCGCGGTCATCGGCGATGGAGGCCTTCGCCTCGTGACGGGCAACGAGGCTGAGTTCCATGTTCTCGCGCACGGTGAGCGTCTGGAAGATGCCGCGACCCTCGGGCTGGTGGGCGAGACCCAGCTGCGCCCGCTTGTCGGGTCGCAGACCTTTCAGGTTCTGACCGTCGAAGGTGATCGACCCCTGCCACGTTGGCAGAACACCGGAGATGGTGCGCAGCAAGGTGGTCTTGCCGGCACCGTTGGCGCCGAGAATCGACACGATCTCACCCGCGTTGACGTCGATGGAAATGTCCCGCAGGATCTCCAACTTTCCGTAACCGGAGTGGAGGTTGCGTACTTCGAGAAGTGCCATGTCACTTCACCGCCTTTCGCTTGCCGAGGTATGCCTCGATGACGACGTCATCCTTCACGACGACCTTGGGGTCGCCTTCGGCGATGATCCGTCCGTAGTGGAGAACCGAAATCTTCGAGCAGATCTGCGATACGAGGTGCAGGTCGTGTTCGATAATGACGGTCGTAAGGTTGCGCTCCTTGATGACGCGCAGTAGGGCCTCGACCATGCGGTCGACGTCCTCGGCGCCGAGGCCGGCAGCCGGTTCGTCGAGCAGCAGCACGACCGGATTGGTGACGAGTGCGCGGGCGATCTCGACCATCTTCTGCACGGCGAGCGGCACCGACGACGCCTTGTCGCGTGCCGCACCGTCGAGACCAAACTGGGCGAGGGTCGCGTAGGCCATCTCGCGCACGACGCGCTCCTCGCTGCGGGCCTTCTTCGTGCCGAAGAACTCGGCGACGTGACCCGTCGTGAAGGTGCGGTTGGCACCGAGCATGACGTTCTCAAGCACGGACATCTTCGCGACGAGCTTCGGTGTCTGGAACGTGCGACCGATGCCCTTCGAGCCGATCTCGTGCGACGGTGTGCCGACGAGGTCGGTGCCATCGAGTTCGATGGTTCCGTTCGTCGGAGTGACGTAGCCGGAGATGGCGTTGTAACACGTCGTCTTGCCGGCTCCGTTCGGGCCGACGAGACCGTGCAGGCCACCGGTGAAGGAGATGTTCACTCCTTCGAGCACCTTGTTGCCGCCGAAGGCGACGCTCAGGTCCTTGAGGATGAGGGAGTGAGCGCTCATGCCGCCGCTCCTTCCGCACGACCGGCTCGTTTCGCGAAAGCACCCTTCAAGCGCTCGACGAGAGAGGCGAGACCACCGGGCAGCAGGCCGATGCACAACATCAGCGAAACACCGAACACGATGCGCTGGTACACCTGGAAGGCCTGCAGCCATTCCTGCACGAACACGACGAAGATCGCGCCGGCGAACGAGCCCCACAGGGAGCCCACGCCGCCGACGATGAGCATGACGAGCATCGTGATGATGAGCGACACCTTGAACATGTCGGGGCTGAGGTAGGTGAGCAACTGGGCGAAGATCGCACCGGCGATGGCGGCGATCGAGCCCGATGTCATGAAAGCGATGAGCTTGTACTTCGGCGGGGCAATGCCCATCGACGGAGTGGCGATTTCGATCGTGTTCACCGCCAGCATCGTGCGACCGAGGCGTCCGTCGAGCACGCGCCCGACGAGCACCATGAACGCAACGATCGCGAGCAGGCACAGGTAGTAAAGCGCGATTTCCCGGTCGAGACCCCAGAAGCTGAGCAACTGCACCGGGTAACCACCGCCACCTCCGGTGATCCCGTCGGCTTCGATGATGAAGCGCAGGATGAGGTCACCGAAGGCCAAGCTGGCGATCGCGAGGAAGAACCCGAACAATCGCACCGCCGGGAAACCGTCGACGAAACCGATGAGGGCGGCAAACAGTCCGACGAGCACCAAGGCGACGATCCACGGCAGACCCTTTTCGTTGAGGATCGACGTCGCGTACGCACCGAGGCCGAAGAACCCCGCCGCGGCAAGACCGATCTGGCCGGTCCAACCGATCATCACGTTCAGGCCGAGCGTGCTCAGTGTGTACACGAGCACGAGCGAGACGATGTAGATGTAGTAGCCGCCGAGGAACCACGGCAGGATGATCATCCCGAGCAGAAGCAGCGCACGTGTGAGCTTCGACTGGATGGGTCGCTTGGGGTGCGACACCCAGTCGGGAATCGCAACGTTGGACGTGGTGGGCAATGTTGTGGACACGACTCAGACCTCCCGGGGCTTGATCGTCTTGACGAGGACGGGCATGCGTACGAAGAGGTAGGCGACGACGATGACGAGCGCCACTGCTTCCTTCCAGCCGGTGCCGATGTACATACCGGTGATGTTCTCGAGCACACCGATGGAGAGACCGCCGATGAACGCTCCCGACAGGGAGGTGAAGCTGCCGAGAACGGCGGCGACGAATGCCTTCAGGATGAGCGGGTCGGCCGACGAGTCGGCGAGCACGGTGCCCTGGGTGTGGAGCATCATCGCCAGCGTCGAGATCGCCGCTCCCAGGCCCCATGCAAGGTTCGAGACGAGACCACTGTTGATGCCGATGAGTCGTGCGTTACCGGGATTTTCGGAGATTGCCCGCATGCGCACACCCCACGTCGTGCGGAAGAAGTAGGTGAGTACGACGGCAAGGACGACGCCGAGAAGGATCGTCACCACCTGCGCGTAGGGGACGTACAGGCCGGAGAACTCCCAACCACCTTCGCTCCAGGGCGTGGGGAAGTTGCGCGGCTCCGACCCGAAGGTGATCGTGACGATGCTGACGAGGGCATACGTGAGGCCGATCGTCATGACGAGCATCGGGAAGTGACCGAGTGCGGCGAGCGGACGGATGGCGATGCGCTCGATGACGGCACCGAGGATGTATCCGACGCAGATGCCGACGAACATCGCCGGAATCGCGGGCCATCCTTGGCCGATGAGATTCACCGCGGTGTAGGCACCGGGCATGCCGATTTGCGCCTGGGCAAAGTTCGGTACGTCAGTCGCCTTCATGACGATGACGATCGAAATTGCCAGCAGTGCGTACCAACTGCCGGCCTCGAGACCGGACAGGATCTGCTGAAACACTCTTTTCCCCCTTGAGCAATCGCATTCATCACGGGTGGCGTGACGAACGTCGCATCACCTTACAACAGCGACCCCGGGGGATGAAAGTGGTCCGCGGATGCGACGTCGCGATCCGAAGTCGGACAACCGTGCACGGGTCGGCCCCACAACGTGAAACACCCCCCGGTCTTTGCGGACCGGGGGGTGTTCGTTCACTTACGAACGAGTGATCGCTCGATCAGCCACCCTGAGGTGCGCCGAACGGCGACACGATCGTCCACGTGCCGTTGTTGAACTGCGCGAGCGCAGCACCCTTGGCGCACGACCGGCCGGTCGGGAGCGGACCACAGGTGATGTCGGGTGATGCACCCAGCGTCTTCACCTTCGTGGTCTCGAGTTCCGCGAACAAACGGTTCCAGTTGAGGTTGTCACCCAAGCGCTCGATGGCCTTGAAGAAGGCCTTCGTGTAGGTGTATGTCTGCAACGAGAAGTTGTTCGTTGCCTGCGGCAGGCTCGACTTGTCCGCCACGGTGCGCCACTGCTTCACACCGGTTGCCGAGAGGTCGGTGGGCAGGTTCACCTGCAAACCACCGACGAACCCGTTCGCCGCCGTGCCGGCAAGGCCGACCATGTTCGTACCACCGGTACCACCGGCACCGTTGTCCGAGGCGACCTTGATGTTCAGGCCGAGTTCCTGGATCTTCTTCAGCACGAGCGCGACCTGCACGTTGTCGGTCGCCATGATGATGCATTCTGCGCCGGCGTCACGGATGCGGAGCACCGCATTCGTCACTTCCTGGCTGCGCACCGCCACTTCTTCCGAGGCAACGAGCTTGAGACCCTTGTGGACCTTCAACTGCAGTTCCGCGGCCTTCTTGCCTTCGGCGCCGAGTTCGTTCGGCTGACCGATGAGACCCAACTTCTTGCAGCCGTTCTTCACGTGCCAGTCGATGCCCTTGCGGAGCTGCTCGGTGCGGCTCGGGCCGAGGATGAACAGCGGCTCGATCTTCGCATCGGCGGGGGAGACGGGTCCCCAGACCGGAACACGCTTCTCCTTGATGAGGTTCCACGAAGCGGGAAGCGCCTGTGAACCGGCCGGGCTCAAGATGGCGTACACCTGGTCCTGTTCCACGAGACGGCGCATGTTCGCCGCGTTGCGCGGAACGTCGAACGTGTCGTCGAGACCGATGAACTCGATCGTGCGACCGTTCACGCCACCCTTGGCGTTCAACTCGTCAATGGCGAGCTTCACACCGGCGTAGAGACCCTGACCGGCGATCGCGGCAACACCGGTGATCGGCTGCGTCGAGCCGACCTTGATCGATGTCTTCGTCACGCCCTGCTGCGGCTTGTTGTCCGCACCTTCGTCAAGCTTCTTCTTGGTCGCGGTGATGACCTTCGTGGTGACGGTCGTGTTCTTGGCGCCGACGGTCGTCGTCACTTCCGTGATGACAACCTTCTTGCCCTTTGCTTCCTCTTTCGAGGTGGTCGTGGTTCCGACCTTCGTACCGGCCTTCGTTGCGCTGGTCTTCACGGTCGTCTTGGCCGTGCCCTCGAGCAAGTAGGCGGTGGTGAAGCCGGGCTTTTCCGACTTGTACTGCGTCGTTGACCATGCTTCCTCGGTCGTCGACGCCGACGCGTTGATCGTCCCGAAGGAGACCAGTGCGGCGGTGACGGCGAGACCGACGAAGACCTTCACGGTCTTGCTTGTCTTCATGTATCCCCCTGATTAAGTGATGCGAAGTTGATCCCCGCTGGGAAGTCACCCTAGGAGAGTGTGACGAATGACGCAACATCGCCTACCCTGAGCCGACGACGCGGCACCGCCGGGTGCATTCGGGTCGACAGTCAGTTCGCAAGGATCCAGGGAGGCGCCATGTTCCGTCACGTCGTCATGTTCAAACTCCAACCCGACACGCCGCCCGCCCAGCGCGCGGCGATCCTTGCGGGGTTGGCGCAGCTCCCCGGGGCGATCCAGGAAATCAAGTCCTTCGTCTTCGGTGTCGATGCCGGTCTGGCGGAGGGGAACTTCGACGTCGCCGTCGTCGCCGAGTTCGACGACGCCGATGCCTACAAGCGGTACGCGGCCCATCCCGTGCATGTCGAGTTCGTCACGTCCCAGGTACGCCCACATCTCGCGCAGCGCAGCGCGGTGCAGTTTGGCTGAGTTCAACCGGCAAGTTGCACGAAGGGTGAGGGCAACGGATGCCCGAGCGTTCGTTGCAGTTCGACGCCGACTCCGATGAGGGCATCGAGGTTGATTCCGGTCGTCCAGCCTTCGGAGTGCAGCAGCGCCACGAGTGACTCGGTGGCGAGGTTGCCCGACGCGTTCGGGGCGAACGGCGAACCACCGATACCACCGACCGACGTGTCGAAGCGGCGAACTCCCATCTCGAGTCCGGTGTGGGCGTTGAGCAGCGCCGTGCCGCGCGTGTCGTGGAAGTGCAGACCGACGTCGTTGCCGACGAGTTCGATCGCTGTGCGCACGAGGTGGGGCGTCGCTACACCCGTCGTGTCGGCAAGAGTGACGGAAACGTCCCCGTTGTTGCGCACGCGATCGATGAACGGTGCGAGCTCGCGGGTCACGACGACATCGTCGAACGGCGAACCGAAGGCGCACGAGACGACGACGTCGACGGAGCGACCGGCGTCGCGCGCAACGGCGACGACGTCCATGAGTACGGTGAGCGATTCATCGCTCGAGCGCCCGACGTTCTTGTGCGAGTACGCATCGGACAGCGACACGGTGACCGACAGCGCATCGATGCCAGTCGCGACGGCGCGTTGCGCACCCTTTGCGTTGGCGACGAGCCCGACGCGTGTGAGACCGCTGCGCGCGGGAATCGCGGCAACGACCGCCTCTGCATTCGCCATCGCCGGTACGAGGTCGTCGCGCATGAACGAGGCAATCTCGATGTGCTTCACGCCGGCGGCGACGAGCCCGTCGATGAGCGCCACGCGACTTTCGACGGGCAGAGGTGCCTCGGACTGCAATCCGTCGCGCGGGCCGACGTCGCGAATGACAACCGTATCGGCGACGGTATTTGCGCCTGTCATCGCTGATTAGCCTACGAACGACCAGGGGGACGACATGGGGACTCGGAGCAACTTGCTCATCACCGGGGGATGGGCGCACGACTTCGACCACACGGCTCCCGAACTTGCAGCGATCATCGACGGCACCGATGCAGTGGCGGTGAATACGGTCGTCGTCGACGATCTCGACGAGGCTGCCCGTGCACTCGCGACGCAGAGTTTCGACGTGCTCACCGTGTACGCGTGCTGGTTTCGCATGCTCGACCCGCGTTATTCCGAGGAGAACCGGGCGAAGTGGTCCCGTACCCTCACCCCCGCGTTGCGCACGGGGCTCGAGAACCACCGGGACGCGGGGCGACCGCTGCTCGCCATGCACACGGCTCCGATTTGCTTCGACGAATGGCCGCAGTGGGGCGAGTGGATCGGTGGCGCATGGCAGTGGGGCACGTCGTTCCACCCGGCACCTGCCGAACTCACCATCGACGTCGTCGGCGACCATCCGATCGTGCACGGTCTGTCGACTTTCACCATCACCGACGAGCGCTACAGCAAGCTCGCCCGGTCACCGCACTCGGCGGTCCAACTGGCGTCACGTCCGCTCGAGCCGGGCGACACGGGTGCCGAGCCGACTCTCTGGGTGCATGATCATGCCGAAGGGCGAACAGTTTTTAATGCGCTCGGTCACTCGGTGTCGTCGCTCGAACACCCGAACCACCGCACACTCGTGCGGCGCAGCATGACGTGGCTGCTCGGCGCACCCGACCACGTCGTGAGGGAGGTTGCATGAAGCCCGTACGACTCACCTTCAAGACGCAGCCGCAACATGGTGAATGGAGCGATCTCGAACGCTGCTGGCGGGTGATGGACGAGACACCAGAGTTCAGCGGCGGCTGGTTGTTCGATCACTTCTATCCCATCCAGGAGGAGCGCGTCGACGGTCCGTGCTTCGAGGGATGGATGGCGCTCGCATACCTCGCCGGCGTCACACGGCGTCTCACGCTCGGGCTCATGGTCTCCGGCAACACGTACCGCCATCCCGCGGTACTCGCGAACATGTGTGCCACGCTCGACGTCGCATCACGCGGTCGACTGCAGATCGGTCTCGGTGCCGCATGGAACCAGCCGGAGCACGACGCGTACGGCATCGAGTTACCGCCCCTGAAGACGCGCATGGATATGTTCGAAGAGGCGTGCGAAATCGTCGACTCACTCCTCACCGAAACGACGACGACATTCCACGGAAAGCACTACCGAATCACCGATGCTTACTGCGAGCCCAAGCCCGTGCAGGAGCCGCGTCCGCCGCTGGTCATCGGCGGAAACGGTGAGAAGCGCACCTTGCGAATCGCGGCGAGGTTCGCCGACCACTGGAATTTCCCCGGTCGCGAGCCCGACGAACTACGGCACAAACTCGACATCCTTCACCGCCACTGTGCCGACGTCGGGCGGGACCCGAGCGAGATCGACGTGTCGGCGCATCTCTTCGAGCCGCTCGACCGCGTCGCCTCGGTCGAGCAGGCGCGCGGTCTGCGCGCCGCCGGCTGCAACGAGTTCATTCTCTACGCAAAGGCGCCGTACCGCATCGAGCCGCTGCAAGAGGTCGGCCGCGCACTTCTCGATGCGCTCTCTTGACCGTTTGCGATAAGGTCGCGCCCATGGGGTACCGACTTTCCGTGCGCAAGGAATTGTGCATCAGTTCGGGGAAATGCGTGGGGGACGCACCCGATCTGTTTCGTTTCGATGCCGATGAGTTGGCCGAACCGGTTTCACCGGACACCGACGCATCGCTCGACCGATTGTTGAAGATCGCCCGCACCTGTCCGGGTGAGGCGATCATCATCACCGACGAGCACGGCACCGAAGTCCCCCTCGGCTGAGGTCGGCACCATGAACGCGCGCCCCATCGACGCGGCGAGTTTCACGCTGTCGCAGCGCGATTCCCTCACCGATGCCGACATCCTCCTCACCGGTCTGCAGGCAACCGCGCGGGTCGTCGCCGACCAGTTGCGCGCAGACCGTCGTCGCGGGCTGAATACCGCCGCATTCGTCTGCGGATACCCGGGCTCACCGCTCGCCGGGTTCGATCAGACGCTGCGTCGCATGGACAAGACGGGTCTCGACATCACCCACGTCGACGGACTGAACGAAGATCTCGCCGCCACCGCGGTATGGGGAAGTCAGCAGGATCATCTCGCACCACTCGCCAAGCACGACGGTGTCATCGGTGTCTGGTACGGCAAGGCCCCCGGTTTCGATCGTTCGTGCGACGTGTTGCGTCATGCCAATCTGCACGGCGCAGGTACGAACGGCGGAGTCGTGCTCATGGTTGGTGACGATCCGGCATCGAAGTCATCGACGATGCCGAGTGCGAGCGAAGCGGGGCTCATCGATCTCGCCGTACCGGTTCTCTATCCGGGCACCGTGCAGGAGGTGCTCGACTTCGGTCGTCACGCCTTCGAACTGTCGCGGGCCACAGGTTTGTACGTCGCCATGAAAATCGTCACCGCGATCGCCGACGGGTTCGGTATCGCATCGGTGCGTGCCGAGTGGGATCCCGTGTCGCGTCGCGAGTGGGAGTTCGCCGGCGCGAATTGGTCGTTCCGTCAGCGCGCCAAGTTCTTCATCCCCGACACCCTCGAGCTCGAAACCGAACTCCATGCGCGACGCCTGCCGGCAGCAGCGCGGTTCATCTCCGAGAACCGGATCAACCATGTCGACGTGTCGACGGACGCCGACACGGTCGGCATCGTCGCCGCCGGTCGCACGTACCAGGAGATGCGCCAGGCGTTGCGCGAACTCGGTCTCGATGACGATGAATTGCGTCGCCGCGGCATCCGCCTCTTGAAGGTCGGAGCGCTCTTCCCGTGGACACCCGACGTCGCCATCGAATTCGCTCGCGGGCTACGCACGGTCATCGTCGTCGAGGAGAAGCGATCGTTGCTCGAGCGGTACCTGCGCGAGCAGTTCTACGACCTCGCAGAACGTCCCGCGGTGCTCGGCAAGTACGACCGCGACGGATCGCCGTTGTTCCCGCCCGACGGCGAGCTGCTCGCCGATCGCATCCGTCCGTTGTTGCACCGTGCACTCGGGCTATCGACACCGACGCCGCGTACGAAGAGCCTCATTCCCGTCGCATCGGCGGCCGAGCGCATCGATGCATCGACTCGCACCGCATACTTCTGCTCGGGCTGTCCGCACAACCGCTCGACCGCCGACCTCGGCGTCAGTCCCGTCGGTGGCGGAGTCGGGTGCCATGCACTCGTCATGTGGATGGACCGCGGTGCCACGTCGTACACCCACATGGGCGGTGAGGGTGCGCAGTGGATCGGCCGGGCCCCGTTCGTCGACACACCGCACATCATCCAGAACGTGGGCGATGGCACGTACTTCCACTCCGCATCGCTCGTGCCGCGCTTTGCCGTGGCTGCGGGCGCGAACATCACGTTCCGCATCCTCTACAACGGCGTCATCGCGATGACCGGCGGACAAGATCCGAGCGGTCAGCAGTCGGTTCCCGACCTGTGCCGCAGCCTCCTCGCCGAGGGCGTCGAAAAGGTGGTCGTCGTTGCCGATGATCTCGACCGTTATTCGTCCGACATGCTCGCCGAGATTCCCGACGGCGTCGAGGTGCGCCACCGCGACCGGCTCGCCGACACCGAGCGTGAGTTGTCGCTCGTCAAGGGCGTCACCGTTCTCATCTACGACCAGGCGTGCGCCAACGAGTTGCGCCGGATGCGCAAGCGCAAACTCGCCCCCGAGCGCAAGACCCGTGTCGTCATCAACGAAGCCGTCTGCGAGGGATGCGGCGACTGCGGCGTGAAGAGCACGTGCCTGTCGGTGCAGCCGGTCGATTCGCTGCTCGGTCGCAAGACACAGATCCATCAGGCGTCGTGCAACACCGATTACTCGTGTCTCGACGGCGACTGCCCGAGTTTCGTCACGGTCGACGTCGATGTCGCGCCGTCGGCGACAGTGCGGGTCGGAGATCTCGCAATTCCGGGCGACTTCGTCGAACCGTTGCTACCGACTGTTCCCGGCGACGGCTTCGGCATCTACACCGTCGGCGTCGGTGGTACCGGTCTCGTCACGCTGAACCAGGTGCTCGCCACCGCTGCAGCCTTCGACGGCCTCTACGTATCGGGCCTCGACCAGACGGGGCTCTCGCAAAAGGGCGGGCCGGTCGTCTCGCACCTGAAGTTGT
This sequence comes from uncultured Bifidobacterium sp., assembly GCA_964540395.1. Lineage (GTDB taxonomy): Bacteria > Actinomycetota > Acidimicrobiia > Acidimicrobiales > Ilumatobacteraceae > F1-60-MAGs027. Next base: position 1,094 of record CAZIME010000025.1, on the reverse strand, counting down.
TCACCGAGTCGACGCAGACCTCGCAGTCGATCACCGAGCAGTCCACCGACGCGTTCATCGCACTCGACCTGCTCGTCGCCAACGAGACACGTCACCGCAGCCGCCTCAGCCCGCAGCGCACGCGGGCACTGCTCTCCACGTCGATGGTCGCCACCGCCGAGATGGTGCTGCACACCGACAAGGACTTCGGCTCGATCGACGGCATCGTGTCGTCCCTCGCCGGCTGCGTACGCAGCGATGCGCTGCGCACGCTCGACGTCGTGGCCATTGCCGAGCGGGTGTTCAAGGACCACATGGCGGCGAACATCATCGCTCTCGGTGCCGCTTACCAGCTCGGCTTCCTGCCCGTGTCGAGCACGTCGTTGTTGCGTGCAATCGAAGTGAACGGCGCTGCCGTCGAGCGCAGCCGCGCCGCGTTCAACCTCGGTCGTTTCGTCGTCGCCCGTCCCGATGAATTCGCGACACGATTCCCCGAGCACCGCGCCGGTCGCATGGATCCGACACCCACGGAGTCGTCGCGTCGCCGCGTCGCGGCTCTCGTCGACTCGGCGCTCGGCAGCGGCATCAGTGCCGAGGTTCGCGACTTCGTCGCCCTGCTTGCCGCAGAACTCGTCGAGTACCAGTCGGTGCGTCATGCGCAACGATTCCTCGATGCACTCGCACCCCTCGTCGCCCGTGAGCGGGAGATTCCGGGGAGTACGGGCGCGCTCACGCGGGCCGCCGCCCTCCACCTGTTCCGCCTCACCGCGTACAAGGACGAGTACGAGGTTGCGCGTCTGCACCGCAAGAGCGAGTTCCACGACGAGCTCGGTCGTCTCGTGCCGAAGCACCGCAAGATGCGGTACCGCCTGCACCCACCGATCCTCAAGGCGTTCGGTCTGAAGCGCAAGATCGCGCTGCCGCCGATCGTCGCCACGCCGACCTTCGTCACCTTGGCGGCGATGCGCCGACTGCGCGGCACCCCGCTCGATCCGTTCGGGTTCGCCGACCGCACGACGCGGCGCGTCGAGTACCCGCGCCAGGAGTACATGGAGTTCTACCGCTCGGCGGTCGACTACATGCTCGAGCTGAACAAGCAGGGCGTGCAGATCCTC
>CAZIME010000024.1:0-21489 GCA_964540395.1 uncultured Bifidobacterium sp. | reverse complement strand
GTCGACCATGACGGCGGCACGAGCGGCGACCGGGTTGGCGAAGAAGTTGCTCACGTGAAGGAGACGCTGCGCCTGATCGGCAATTGCGCGTGCGACACCGGGATGTGCATGACCGAGGGACGTCACCGCGATCCCCGAGAGGAAGTCGAGGTAGCGCTTGCCGTCCGAATCCCACAGTTGCGTACCCTCGCCGCGCACGAACATGACGGCCGGCGCACCGAACACCGGGAGGAACGGGCAATGATCACGGGCCGGACCGGCAACGAGATCGCGGACGGAATCGGCGGCGAGGAAACGATGGTTCGTCACGCGGACACCTGCGGCGCATCGGGGGTGACCATCGTGCCGACGCCCTCGTCGGTGAGCAGCTCGAGGAGTACGGCGTGCTCGACGCGACCGTCGAGGATGTGCGCGGCAGCCACCCCGCCGTTCACCGCGTCGACGCAACTCGCGAGCTTCGGAATCATGCCGCCGGCGATGACACCACGTGCGGTGAGCGAGTCGACCTCGCCGGGCGTGAGACGACTGATGAGCGAACGGGGATCGTCGCGGTCGAGCAGCACGCCGACGACGTCGGTGAGGAAGAGGATCTTCATCGCACCGAGCGCGACGGAGATCGCGCTCGCCGCGGTGTCGGCATTGACGTTGTAGGCATCACCGTTCGCGTCGACACCGACCGTGGCGACGACCGGAACGACACCATCGTCGAGCATGTCGGTGATCACCTTCGGCTGCACCGAGACGATGTCGCCGACGAAGCCGAGTCGCGGATCACGCTGCCGCACGAGCAACAACTCCATGTCCTGACCCGACACACCGGCAGCACGGCCGCCGTGGACGTTGATCGCGCTGACGATCCGCGGATTCACCTGGCCGATGAGCACCATGCCGACGACTTCCATCGTCTCGGCGTCGGTGACGCGCAAACCCTCGTGGAACTGCGGCACCTTGCCGAGACGTTCGAGCAACGCATTGATCTGCGGTCCCCCGCCGTGCACGACGACGGGCCGCAAACCGACCGCCTGCAGCAACGCCACGTCACGGGCGAACGACGTGAGCGCCGTCGACTCGTCACTCCCTGCGAGCGCATTGCCGCCGTACTTGATGACGACGACACCGCCGGAGAAGCGGCGCAGGTACGGCAGCGCCTCGATGAGGACGTCGGCACGTTGTGCGCGCTCGATGCCCGACGACACGGCACTCACGGGTAGAGCCCCACCCGCGACAAACCGTCGGTCTCGGGAAAACCGAGCGCGACATTCGTCGCTTGCACGGCGCCGCCGGCGGCACCCTTCGTGAGGTTGTCGAGCGCCGACAGAACGATGACGGTGTTCGTGCGCTCGTCGTAGCGCGCCGACAGATGCACGGAGTTCGTGCCCATCGTTACCTTCGTCGACGGCGGCGTCGGACGCACGACGACGAACGGCTCGCCGGCGTACGCCTTGGCGAGCGTTGCGAGCACGGATTGCGACGTCAATTCGGCGCCCTTTGCCGGGGTCGCGTAACAGGTGGCGAGGATGCCGCGGTTCATCGGTACGAGATGCGGCGTAAACAGCACCTGCGCACCACTCACCTGCTCGATCTCGGGCGTGTGGCGATGGTCGAGCAATCCGTAGGCGACGACGTCCTCGTCAACCGCACAGAAGGTGGTGTTCGGCTTCGGCGCGCGTCCCGCTCCGCTCACACCGGAGGCTGCATCGACGATGACGCGCGTCGGTTCGATGATCCCGGCACGCACGAGCGGGGCAATCGCCATGCTCGCCGCGGTGACGTAACAGCCGGGAGTGGCGATGAGTCGTGCGTCGCGCAGCGCGTCGCGGTACAACTCGGGTAGTCCGTACACCGCCTCGCGCAGCAATTCGGGCTGGTCGTGAGCAAAGCCGTACCACCGCGGATACGCGGCGGCGTCCTTCAGCCGGTATGCGGCGGAAAGATCGACGACGAGGCGAACATGATCGACGAGTTGGGGAACGAGGGCGAGCGACGCCTCGTGCGGCAGGGCGAGGTAGACGACGTCGCATTCACCGGCGCGGGCGAGATCGAACTCTTCGAGCACGAGCGTCGGGTATGCGGTCGCAAGCGACGGGTACAACGTCGATGCGAGGGTCCCCGCCTGGGTGTCCCCCGTTGCGTACACGAGCTCCATGCGCGGATGCTGGGCAATGAGGCGCAGTAGCTCGACACCGACGAAGCCCGATGCACCGAGAACTCCGACCCGAACCGATCCCGACTGACCCACACTTCGATCATACAGGAGGATGCATGATTATTCAGCGATCCACCGGGGTCACAGGCGTGCTACGCGCGTCCCAAAGGCCTGGCTGTGTTTATTCAGCCTTTGCTCCGCGCTACGCGCGTCCCAAAGGCCTGCCACCGTCCACGGGGAGGATGGCGCCGGTGGTGAGGGGAAGGAGCGCTACTGCGGCCCACACGGCGTTGGCGACGTCGGCGGCGGTGGCGAATCTGCCGAGCGGCGTCTGGGCGAGCTGGGCATCGAGCAACTCGGCGGGAACCTTCGCCGAATACTCCCCGAGCACCCAGCCCGGCGACACCGACACGACCCGCACGTCGGGTGCGAGCGCACGGCCGAGCGATCGGGTCATCGAATCGACAGCCGCCTTCGAAGCGCAGTATGCGACGTTCGAACCGAGACCGGTGACCCCGGCAACCGACGAGATCGATACGACACAACCCTTCGCTGCACGTAGTGCCGGGGCGAGGGCGCGGATCGTCGCGAATACGCCGCGCACGTTCGTCGCCATGATCGAGTCGAAGAGATCGTCATCCAAGCCGTCGAGATCGGCGTGCGGAACGGCGCGGGTCACACCGACGCAGTTGACGAGCACGGCGAGTTCGTTGCCGCGCGCCGCAACGAGTGACGCCAGCGATGCCAGCGACTCCGGTGCGGTGACGTCGACCGCACACGCGACGTGATCACCGGTACCGAGCGACGCGACGACCTCGTCGGCACGATCGCGGCGCGAGCCGTAGCCGACGACGACGTCGTGACCGACCTCGGCAAGGCGTCGCGCAATGGCCGAACCGATGCCACCGCTCGCCCCCGTGACGACGGCGAGGGGTCGCATCAATTCACCGCCGCGCCGTAGCGCTCGACGCGCAAGTCGGCCTGCGCCTTGTGCCCCCAGAAGCGTTCGATCGCGCACAGGCGCGAGCAGTACTCACCGATGAGCGCCGACGACTCGGCGTTTGTCACGCGTTGGTACGTCACCGTCTTCAGGAACTTACCGACCCACAGGCCACCCGTGTACCGAGCCGCGCCCTGCGTGGGCAGCGTGTGGTTCGTGCCGATCACCTTGTCGCCGTATGACACGTTCGTCATCGGTCCGAGGAACAGCGCCCCGTAGTTCGTCATGTTCTCGAGGAAATAGTCGTCGTTCGTCGTCATCACCTGGACGTGCTCGAAGGCGAGCTCGTTGGCCACTTCGAGCATCTCACGATGGTCTTGGCACAGGATGACCTGTCCGTAATCGGCCCACGACTGGGTGGCGATGTCGCTTGTTGGGAGCGTCTTCAACTGTTCGGCCACGGCGGCAATCGTCGCATCGGCGAGTGCACGAGAGTTCGTGACGAGGATCGCCGGCGAACTCGGTCCGTGCTCGGCCTGGCCGAGCAGGTCGGTGGCGCACATCTCGCCGTCGACGGTGTCGTCGGCGATGAGCAACGTTTCCGTCGGTCCCGCCGGCAGGTCGATGCCGACACGTCCGTACAACTGTCGCTTCGCCTCGGCGACGAGGGCGTTGCCCGGACCGACGATCATGTCGACGGGGGCAATGGTGTCCGTGCCGATGGCCATCGCCGCGACGGCCTGGACGCCGCCGAGAACGTAGATCTCGTCGGCACCGGCGAGGGCCATTGCCGCAATGGTTTCGGCGGGCATCTCACCGTTGATCGGCGGGGTGCATGCCGCAACGCGCGGGACGCCCGCAACCTTCGCCGTGAGCACGCTCATGTGCGCCGATGCGACCATCGGATACCGGCCACCCGGCACGTATGCACCGACGGCCGACACGGGAATGTGCTTGTGACCGAGCGTCACCCCGGGCAGCGTCTCGACTTCGACTGGATGCATCGAAGCGAGTTGGTGGCGGGCGAAGTTGCGAATCTGTCTTTGGGCGAACTCGATGTCGGCGATCGTCGTGCGATCGACCGACGCGACGATGCGCTCGATCTCGGTGTCGGACAGACGGAACGAGTCGCGCTCCCATTTGTCGAACTCGCGCGACATCGCACGGACCTCGGCATCGCCTCCCCGCTCGACGCGGGCCAGGAGATCGCGCACGCGTTGCGTGAGTTCGACGTCGGCTCCGTGGCGACCTTTGCGCGTCGCCCGCTTCACGTACTCAGCCATGTCGGATCCTCCCCCAGTCCCGTCGTCCGACGGGGAATCTCACGGGAGTGTCTAGCGGGTCGGACGGACCTGTGTCACGAGTACCGGGTCACGAGCGCCGCCTCGCGAGCACGGTGCCACAAGCACCGGAGCTCAGGCCGTGCGCAGTGATGCGCCGAGCTTCGTCACCGCGGCGACGCACTTGTCGCGCACGGTGGCGACATCGTCGTCGGCGAGGGTGCGATCGGCGGCGCGCAAGCGCAGGGCGAAGGCCAAACTGCGACTCGCCGCACCGGCGTCGGTGCGGTAGACGTCGAACAGTCGCACGTCCTCGGCGAGGGAGCCCGCCGCGGTACGCAGGGCGCGCTGCACCTGTTGCGCGGTGACGGTCGACGGCACGGTGAACGCGAGGTCGAAATCACTCGCTGGGAAACGGCTGACGGGCTTCGCGGCGGCGGGAGCGGGAATCTCGGCGAGGATCTTCGTCGCGTTCAGCTCAAGACACGCCACACGGCTCTCGATGCCGAGACGTCGCAGTACCCGCGGGTCGATTTCCCCCACTGCTCCGAGCACGACGGGGCCGCGGGCGAGAGAGGCCGACCGCGACGGATGGAAACCGTCGGCGACACGCGACTGGTCGACCTGCGCGCCAACTCCGAGGGCGGCCGAGATCTCCGTCCACCACTGCATCGCCGTCGTCGCATCGGCACCCGCGGCGACGAGACACAACGACTCGTACTCGTCGGGCAGTTCGCCCCGACCGGCGGGATACACGTGACCGAGCTCGAACAACGAGATGCCGTCGGCACGGTGCGACTGATTGAAGTGCACGGCACGCAGGAGCCCGGGACGCAAAGAGACGCGAAGGATGCTCTCCTCGGCGACGAGCGGATTGGTGAGTGATACGACGCCGGCCGCGACGCTGATTCCGGCTTTTTCGTGGTCGCCGGGAGCGAGGAACGGCGAGGGCATCGCTTCGTCGCAACCGAGCGACATGACAATCTCGCGCAACAGACGGCGCCGCTTCTGTACGGGCGACAAGCCGCCGGGCTGGGTTGACTGCGACACGCGCTTGCCGAGTGCGTCGTATCCGATGTGCCGCGCGAGCTCTTCGATGAGATCGACTTCGTCCGTGCAGTCGTGGCGCCACGACGGCGCCTTCACACGCAGCACCGGACCGCTCTTCGCGGCAGCCGTCCTCGGTGAGCGGCCCGCCGAGCGGGAGGACGTTTTCGCCGCGACGGGACGGACCTCGAAACCGATGCGCTCGAGCAGCGCCGTGGCGGTTCGCACGGTGACCTGCGTGCCGAGCACGCGGTGCACTTCGCTCAGCCGCAGCGACATCGTTGCCGGAGTCGGCATCGATGCGGTGCGCACGTCGGCCGCACCGGAGTGCACGACGAGCTGCGGGCAGGTCTCGCGCAGCAGCGCGGCGAATCGGCCCACGGCGGCCTCGACGCCGCGCGGATCGACGCCGCGCTCGAAACGCGACGATGCCTCGCTGCGCAGTGCAAGACGCTGACTCGTCGCCCGCACCGCACCCGGATCGAACCAGGCGACTTCAAGGGCAATCGTCGTCGTCGCGTCGCACACCTCGCCGTCGCGCCCACCCATGATTCCCGCCAGACCGATCGCCCGATCCTGCGCATCACAAATGAGGAGATCGTCTTCCGTGAGTCGACGGGTCGCACCGTCGAGCGTGACGAGGGTTTCGCCGTCGCGCGCCCGGCGGATGCGCATGCCCTTGCCGGCGATGTCGGCGTCATAGGCGTGGTTCGGCTGGTTGAGTTCGAGCATCACGAGGTTCGACGCATCGACGACGTTGTTGATCGAGCGCATTCCCGCCGCGGCGAGTCGTCGCGCATGGTGCGCAGGTGACGGGCCGACGGTGATACCCGACATGACGGTCAGCGAGAATCGCCCGCACAAATCGGCGTCGACAACCTTCACCGGCAGGGTGCGCTTGGGTCCTCGACGCGCGGTGTCGGTGCGCGGTTCGTTCCAGCGCAACTTGTAGTGCGCCGCGAGATCGCGCGCGACGCCGAGATGACCGAGACAATCGGGCCGGTTGCGCGTGACGTCGAGATCGAGCACCGTCTCCGGACCGCCGACGATGTCGGACAACGGGGTTCCAGGCGCGACGGCGGGATCGAGGATGAGGATTCCCGCGGCGTCGTTCGACAGGCCGAGTTCGTCGGCCGAACAAAGCATCCCCTCGGACTCGATGCCGAGGATCGCCCGTCGTTCGATGTGCCGACCGTCGGGCATCGTCGTGCCCAAGGTGGCGAGCGGAACGAGGTCCCCCGCCGCCATGTTGAACGCACCGCACCACACGTGGCGCTCGGCGCCGTCACCGGCATCGACCCACACGCGGTGCACCTTCGCCGCGTCGGGATGGCGCTCGGTGCGCACGACGCGCGCGGCAACGACACCCGGCACGCTCGCACCGACGACGTCGACGGATTCGACCGACAACCCGAGCGCGGTGAGCGCATCGGCGATCTGATCGTCGGAAGCAACCTGGGAGAATCGGGCGAAATCCTCGAGCCACGAACGGACGATCTTCACGACGTCACCACCTAGAACTGGCGCACAAAGCGCAGGTCGTTGGCGTACATGTCGCGCAGGTCGGCGACGGCGTGGCGTTCCTTGGCCATGCGGTCGATGCCGAATCCGAAGGCGAAGCCCGTGTACTCGCCGGGGTCGACTCCCCCGGCACGCAGCACGTTCGGGTGGACCATTCCGCAGCCACCGAGCTCGATCCACCGACCGTCGGCACGACGGATGTCGAACTCGGCACTCGGCTCGGTGAACGGGAAGTACGACGGTCGCAGACGGCTCGTGAAGTCCGAACCGAAGAAAGCCTTGATGAACGACTCGATGGTTCCGGCGAGGTGCGCGAAGGTGATGCCCTTGTCGATGACGAGGCCTTCGATCTGATGGAACACCGGCATGTGCGTGGCATCGGGTGTATCGCGGCGGAACACGCGCCCCGGCATCACCGCATAGATCGGCAGATCCCATTCGCGCATGACACGTATCTGCACCGGTGAGGTGTGCGTGCGCAGCAATGTCGAACCGGGATCGCCGTGGTCGACGAAGAGCGTGTCGAAGTTGCTGCGCGCCGGATGCGACGGCGGCATGTTCAGCGCGGTGAAGTTGAAGAAGTCGGTTTCCACTTCGGGACCCTCGGCGACCCGGAAACCCATTCCGACGAAGACGTCCTCGAGGCGCTCCCACGCCTGGGTGACGATGTGCGCGTGACCCCGACGTCGCACGCCGAGGTGCTCGGTGAGGTCGATCGCCTCGGAGCGCATACGGGCGTCGAGATCGGCGCTCTCCAGCTCGACGATCCGCGACTGGACGTCGGCATCGATCGCCTGCAACGCCTCGTTGATCGCCCGCCCGACGGATCGCTTCGCGTCGACATCGGCGATCGACCCGAGCGACGACTTCAGGGTCGCGAGTTCGGACGTCTTTCCGGTGTGCTCGTTCGCCGTACGACGCAGTGATTCGACGTCGGGCGCGGTCCGGAGGGCGCTGCGTGCCGCGACAAGAGCGGCATCGATGCGGGCAAGTTGCTGCTGCGCCCCGGACATGACGTAGTGAGGCTAGTTGAGCGTCGCCCGGCGACGTCGTGCGACGTCGTAACAGATGATCGTCGTCGCCATGGCGACGTTGAGGCTCTCGGCGCGACCGACGTGCGGAACGTAGGTCCATTGCGCAACGCGGGTGCGAGTCGCGGTGGTGACGCCGTGACTCTCGTTGCCCATGACGATCGCCAGCCTCCCGGACACGTCGAGTTCGTCGATCGGCACGGCGCCGTCGTCGGGATGCGATGACGTTCCGACGGCGCGGAAGCCCGCATCGACGACCGGGGAGATATCCCCGACTTCGACGACAGGGACGCAGAACAGCGCGCCGGCGGATGCGCGAACGACCTTCGGATTGAACGGATCGACGCATCCCGCGCCGAGCACGACGAACGCCGCACCCATGGCTTCGGCGCTGCGCAGTACCGTACCGACGTTTCCGGGATCGCTCACCGCGTCGAGGTACACGATGAGGTGGTCGCCGGGTTCCGTCAGGCGGGCCGGGGATGCGAGACGGCGTCCGACGACGGCGATGTGCGGCTGCGGACTCTGCGTCGTCGACACGCGCTCGAGAACACCGCGTGCGAGACGAAACGAATCGGGGGTCGGCACGTCGAGTTCGGGCGCTTCATGGTCGGCGAAGACTGCGAGCACGTCCCAGCGTGCCCGCACGGCCTCGCGGATGAGGGTTTCACCTTCGACGATGAACGCACCGTCGGCGACTCTCGCATCGCGACGCGATGCGAGACGTCGCAATTGCTGGACACGCGGGTGACTGAACCCCAGCGTGTCGCCGTTCAGACGAGTGCTGCCTTGGCGGTGGCGACGAGCTTGGCGAACGTCGCGGCGTCGTTCACGGCGAGATCGGCGAGAACCTTGCGATCGACGGCGATCCCCGCCTTGTCGAGACCCGCGATGAAGCGGCTGTACGACAGGTCGTGCTGACGGCAACCCGCGTTGATGCGCTGGATCCACAGACTGCGGAACTCGCCCTTCTTGGCGCGACGGTCGCGGAATGCGTACTGTCCGGCGTGCAGGACGGCTTCGTTGGCGGAACGGAACGTACGGCTGCGGTCACCGTAGTAACCCTTCGCCTTCTCCATGATTGCGCGGTGCTTCTTGCGCGCATGAACTCCTCGCTTGACGCGTGCCATGGTGGTGTCTCCTTTGTGGTCGTTCGGTCAGATGGTCGTGGGTACGGTTCGGCTCAGCGCTCGGCGAGGAGTCGCTTGATCTTCCGAGCGTCGCCGGGGTGCACGTCGACGGTGCCGTCGAGACGGCGGGTGCGCGACGAGGGCTTGTTCTCGAACAGGTGCTGACGCATCGCCTGCTGACGGCGCAGCTTGCCCTTCCCCGTCTTGCGGAAGCGCTTCTTGGCGGTCTTCGATGTCTTCATCTTCGGCATTGCGTGTCTCCTTTGTCTGAAAGTTCTGAATTCGCTGCTGAACATGTGTCGCTCGCCGTGTGCAACCGGGTCGGGCGTTCAGCCCGCCGGTGTTGCCGGTGGCGGCGCGGCGTTCTCCCCGTTCGCCGCCGCGGCGGGAGCGGCACCGGAAGTGCCGTTGCGGGGCTGCGACGCGGAGTTTGCACTCGGTGATTTTGCTTTCTTGTCCGGTGACAGAACCATCGTCATGTTGCGTCCGTCGAGGCGGGCATGAGTGTCCACCTTGGCGACGCCGTCCAATTGGCGCAGAACGCCGTCGAGGATCTTCGCCCCGAGCTCCGGGTGCGCGAGTTCGCGACCGCGGAATTGGAGCGTCACCTTCACCTTGTGTCCCTCTTCGAGGAACTCCTTCATGTGTCGAACCTTGGTGTCGAAGTCGCCCTTGCCGATCTTCGGCCGGAACTTCACTTCCTTGGTCGTGATCTGAACCGTCTTCTTGCGCGATTCCTTCTGGCGCTGGGCTTCCTCGTAACGGAACTTCCCGTAGTCCATGATTCGACACACCGGCGGACTGGCCTGGGCGGCAACTTCGACGAGATCCATCTCGGCTGCGCGTGCCCGCGACATTGCTTCCTCGATGGACACGATGCCCACCTGGCTGCCGTCGGCGTCGACGAGTCGGACTTCGCGAACGCGAATCCGCTCGTTGTAACGCGGCTCACTCGGTGTCGGTGCTATGGCTGGTCACTGCTGTACAAGCGGCTGGGCCTCCCGTGTCGAAGTAATGCTGATGACGACAGGGAGATGAGGTGCCGGGCGAATGCACGAACCCGGTGCACGACGCATGGCGTCGGCGGCGCGGACCCGGACGCACTCACCGCAGGCGTCTCGTCGACCCTGGCGGAATGTCGTGGCGAGGTGGAACGAATTGCTTTCGCGACGCGTTCACTTTGCCGCGGCATCAACGGGTGAGCGCCGATGCCGTGAGTCATAGAGTGTACCGCCGTGAGCGCCGACTCCCCGGGTCCCGACTCCCCGCGTCACAACGGCGACTCCACGGCGCTGGACGAAGCACAGCAGGCCCTTGAGGAGGCCCGCCGGCGCATCGCCGAGGTGCCCGCCCAGGTAGTGGTTCTCAATCACGCGATGGGGTTGTACGAGCTTGCCGCGATCCACTTGTCGGCGCAGCCGCCGCGACTTCCCGACGCGTCGTTGGCCATCGATGCCCTCGGCGCGCTCGTCGAGACCCTCGGCGACAGGCTCGGCGACGAAGCGCCAACGATGCGCGACGCCCTGACGAACATCCGCATGGTGTTCGTCCAGTACTCGCGAGCCTGACCACCCGTCCACCCCGGATCTCCATCCCGGAGACCGGAACCGTCAGGGGATGATCTTCGAGATCGGCAATTCGAGGATGTCCGTCGCACCGGCATCCTTCAGTGCCGGAATGACGGTGTTGACGGTGCTCTTGGCGACCACCGACTCGACGGCCCAATCGCCGGATGCGAGCTTCGACACGGTCGGTGACTTCGCCGCGGGCAGCACCGCGAGAACCTTTTCGTAGTTCGCGTCGCTGACGTTCAGCTTCACGAGCACTTTGCCGCGTGCTTCGAGCGATCCGTTGAGAAGCGTGAGCAACTGCACCATGGCGTGGCGCTTCGTCGGATCCGCCGCCGATGCGGGATTGGCGATGAACTCGGTGTGACTCGTGAGGATCGTGTCGATGATCCGCAGTCCGGCGGCACGCAGGGCGCGACCGGTCTCGGTGAGATCGACGACGCAATCGGCGATGTCGGGAATCTTTGCCTCGCTTGCTCCGTACGAGAGACGCACGTCGGCGGCGATGCCGCGATCGGCGAAGAAGCGGCGCGTGAGGTTCGGGTATTCCGTTGTCACGCGAACTCCGACGGGCAGGTCGGACACCGACCGGTACGGCGCATCGTTGGCCACTGCGACGACGATGCGCACCGGATCACTCGTGGCCTTCGAGTAGTTGAGCATGCCGAGCGACTCGACGGTCGAGGAGGTTTCCTCGATCCAGTCGCGACCGGTGATTCCGACGTCGAACAGCCCCTCGGCGACGTACGTGGGAATCTCCTGCGGACGCAGGATGCGCACCTCTCCGACCCGCGGATCGGCGATCGAGGCCCGGTAGTCGACCTGCGAGGACCGCTTCACCGTGAGGTCCGCCGCATCGAAGAGGGCGAACGTGGCGTTTTCGAGTGAGCCCTTCGGCAGGACGATGCGCAACATCGCCGATGAAGGCTACGCCTCGGTGGTCGTGATTCGCTCTGCGGTGGCGCTATCCGAGATGCGTGACGGCTGCACCCGACGACCCGGACGCTGCGCCGACATCGCGTCGTGCAACGAGCCGTGCTCCCTGGGCCCATTCGTGTGCCGCCATGTCACGCTTGCCCTCGGGGCGTACCCGTTCGAGCACGATCGCCCCGTTTCCGCAGGCGACGATGACACCGCTGCGATCGATGTGCAACACCGACCCGGGAACGTTCGGGACGTTGTTCGATGCCGTGTGCGCGACGTCGGCAAGCCGCGCCTGCACGACCCGCACGCGCTTGTCACCGTGCACGAACCACGCAGTCTCGAGTCGTGTCGTCGCCCACACCCGGTCGGCCGGTTCGGTCCACTGCAGACGCAACTCTTCCGGTCGGATCTTGCGTGCGTAGACGACCTCGCCCGACTGCTCGCGACCCCGCGGTGCACCGCCTGTGACGAGGCGTACGAGGGGTGCCGTGCTCGCAGCGACGAGCTCGTTGCGCAACGACGTCAACGTGTGGTCCGGGCGGATCGGAATCGTCACGGTGTCGTAGACCTCGCCCTCGTCGAGACCCTCAACGACGCGCATGATGCACACCCCCGTCTCGGAGTCGCCGGCGAGCAGCGCACGCTCGACGGGTGCGGCCCCGCGCCATCGCGGCAACAACGAAAAATGGACGTTCACCATCGGCACCACTCGCAGGACGTCGACGGGAATGAGCCGCCCGTACGCCACGACGACGGCGAGATCGACACCCGATTCGGTCACCGCACGCAGGTCGTGTTCGACGCGCAGCCCGAGTTCGATTGCCGCGGCTTTCACCGGTGACGGCGAGGTTTCCGATCCGCGTCCGCGCCGTTTGTCGGGCCCGGTGACGACGACCGCGACGTGCACGCCCGCTTCGACGAGTGCGCGCAGCGGCGCAATGGCAACCTCGGGTGTGCCGAGATAGGCGATGCTGCGGGCCGGCCCCGCAGGCAGCGGCGCGAGATCAGTCAAGTCGAAGGTGCACCGGCTCGGCGTCGCGCGGTCCGGCTTCGCGGGCGCGGTACAGGGTGACGGCCTTCTTGCGTTGCTCGGGCGTCATGCGGTCGAACATGAGCACACCGTCGAGATGATCGATCTCGTGCTGAAAGAGTCGCGACAGGAGTTCGTCCGCTTCGAATTGCACGTCGTTGCCGTCGAGGTCGATCCCCTGCACGACGATTCGTCGTGGACGCAGCATCTCGACGTACAAACCGGGGATCGACAAACAGCCTTCGTCGTACACCCACTCCCCGCTCGACTCGACGATCTTCGGGTTGATGATGACGCGCGGATCTTCGTCGATGTCATAGACGAACAGGCGCCGCTGGATGCCGATCTGCGGGGCGGCGAGTCCGATACCGGGCGCCTGGTACATGACTCCGAACATCTCCTCGGTGAGGCGCACGAGCTTCGCGTCGATGTTCGTTATCTCGTCGGCGACGGTCTTCAACACCGGATCGCCGAAGGTACGAATGTCGTGCGCCATGTGTGCAAGGCTACAAACGACGTGAACACGCTGCCGGAACGACCGAGTGACGGAACCGAGCGTGCCGGCGACCACTACTTCACTGCGCGACCGACGTCACCACGCAATGCCGAGGCGCGTTTCGCCGCCGTTCGCGTGAAGGGAGTCGAATGGGAACTCGCCCTCGATCGCGGAGTCTTCAACGGCGGTGATCTCGACTGGGGCACGCGCGTGCTGCTCGAGAACGCACCGCCTCCCCCGCCCGACGGCATCTTCTGCGACCTCGGCTGCGGCAGCGGGGCGATAGCGACCTTCCTCGCCCGACTGCGCCCCGATGCCACCATCTGGGCGGTCGAGGTGAACGAGCGTGCCCGTGACGTCGCGCGCACGACGATGGCGCGCAACGATGTCACGAACGTCACCATCGTCGACGAGTCCGGCGTCCCCGCGGACGTGCGCTTCGACCTGCTGTGGTCGAATCCCCCGATTCGAGTCGGCAAGGACGAACTGCACCGACTGCTCACGACGTGGCTCGCGCGCCTCGCCCCCGACGGCGTCGCCTGCCTCGTCGCCCACAAGAACCTCGGCTCCGATTCGCTCGCCCGCTGGCTGACGTCGCAGGGATGGAACGTCGATCGTCATTCGAGCAAGCAGGGTTACCGCGTTCTCGTCGTCACGCACGCCCGCACAAACGACCACACGACGAGCGACTAACGCCAGCCCGGAGGGACGATCTCACGCCCGCGGCGGATCGACGGCAACGCGCCAGCGCGAATTCTTCGCCCGCGCGAGGTGTGCGAGCTCGTCCGCGAGTGTGTCGTACGTTGCGGCACGTACGAGCACCTCGCCGTCGCGGCGCGCCACAGATACGTGCAACGACGTCGCGAGTTGATCGGCTGCGTCGTCGGCACCCGGACCGGAGATCCGCGCGAGCGCGCCGAATGGCGGCAACGACAGGACCCGGCGGCGCTGCGTTTCGGCGTCGACGAACGTCGTGAGATCCCCGCGGCGCAGACCGTCGAGCAGGTCGTGGTCGGGATGATGCGTCTGCAACCACACCTCACCGCTTCCCTGTCCATCACGTGCGTTGCGCACACGACGGGCGGCGTGCACGACGAGTTCGAGAGTCGCTTCGGCAGCGCGGAACCGCGGTGCGAGCAACTCCCCGTCCACGTCGAGCAGAACGACGACGTCAGCATCGGCGATGCGATGGAGAACGGCCTCGGTGCCGACGAACACCGATCCCCCGGCATCGACGCGTTCGTCACCAGAGCCGACTTCGATGACCCGGCGACCCGCCGCCGCCTCGAGTTCGTCGCGCAGGCGCGACACGCCGCGTCGCACGGCGCGCAACGCGGTGGCGCCGCAATCGGCACACACGACCGGTCGCGTCGCCGCACATCGCGGACACGAGAGATGATCCGGATCGGGCTGGGTCATCGCCGCATCGCACGCCTCACAGCGCACGATCCGGGTGCAGGAGTTGCACGTGAGCAGTCGGGCCCGACCCTTGGTGTTCAGCACGCACACGATGCGCTTCACAGGATCGCGCAGCACGTCGATGAGCTCACCCGAGAGCAGCGACGACCCCCATCGTTCGTCCTGCGAGCGGTCGATGATCCGTACGGTCGGCCATCGCGCACCTGACGCGAGCACGACGTGGCGGTTACCGGCGGCCACCCGCGCGGTGATGCTCGGCACGGGACTGACGAGAAGACACGGAATGCCGAGGCGTTGCGCCCGTTCGATCGCAACGTCGCGGGCATGCCACGTCGGCGTGCGCTCCTCCTGCAGCGAATCGTCATGCTCATCGACGACGACGATCGACGCGAGTCCGTCGATGCGCGCCCACACGGCCGACCGTGCGCCGACCACGACGTCGACTCCCGATGCCGCACGCGCCCAATCGTCGGGGACGAGCGCCGTGCTCGCCCCCCGGTGCCGCAGACGGGCGGCGATGTTGCGCGCCGTCGACACCATCGGTGCAACGACGAGGGTGGGTCCGTGCAGGGCGGCGCTGGCGACGACGGACGCCACGTCATCGTGCGGCCCGACCTGTACGACCGCGGGACCGGGCGCGCGGAGCAGGTCGTCGACCCACGGTTCGCGGTCGACACCATCGATGGCGCGCAGTCCGCGCTGCGATGCACCGAGCGCAGCGACGATGCGCGGCGGGGATGCCGTTACGAAGAACGGACGCCGTCGCGCCACCCAGCGCCGCGCGGCCCATTCGATGAGCGCAACAACCTGCGCGTCGGGGCCGACCGATACCACCTTGTCGAGCGGCAACAGCCTGCGCGCATCGAAACCCTCCGCGGTGACGTCATCGACGGCGAGTACCGCCATGATCCAGCCGGGAACGTGCCTGTTGTGCAGCGGCACGCGCACCCGCGCGCCGACGACCGCCTTTGCGGCGAAGTGATCAGGAATGAGGTAGTCGAACCACCGGTCGACACCGGTGACGTCGACGACGACTCGGGCGACCGAGTCGCTCAGAGTCCCACTTTCTTCGTGAACTCGGCGAGACGCGAGGTCTGCTCCCACGTGAAACCACTGCCGGTGCGACCGAAGTGGCCGTACGCAGCGGTCTGACGGAAGATCGGACGCTTGAGATCGAGATCGCGAAGGATCGCCGCGGGGCGCAGGTCGAATGTGTCGCGCACCGCACGCTCGATGACCGACTCGTCGACGACGTTCGTGCCGAAGGTGTCGACGAGGATGCTGATCGGCTGGGCCATGCCGATGGCGTACGCCACCTGCACCTCGCAACGACGGGCGGCACCCGATGCGACGACGTGCTTGGCAACCCAACGCGCGGCGTAGGCGGCGGAACGGTCGACCTTCGAGGGGTCCTTGCCACTGAACGCGCCGCCGCCGTGGCGGCCCATGCCACCGTAGGTGTCGACGATGATCTTGCGTCCCGTGAGACCGGTGTCGGCGTGCGGTCCACCCTTGACGAACTCACCCGTCGGGTTGACGTACACGGCGTAGTCGTCGTTGGCGAATTGCTCCGGCACCGTCGGACGGATGACCTGCTCGATGAGGTCGGGGCGGATGACGGTGTCGCGGTTGATGCCGTCGGCGTGTTGCGTGCTGATGAGCACCGTACGCAGGCGAACGGGGCGACCGTCCTCGTAGTCGAACGTGACCTGGGTCTTGCCGTCGGGTCGCAGGTACGGGATCGCACCCGACTTGCGCACCTCGGCGAGCTGCTCGGCGAGACGGTGCGCGAGATGGATCGGCAACGGCATGAGCTCGGGCGTCTCGTCGCACGCGTAACCGAACATCATTCCCTGGTCGCCGGCACCCTGGGCATTGAGCCGGTCTTCACCGCTCTTGCCTGCGCGCACTTCCTCGCTGACGTCGACACCCTTGGCGATGTCGGGCGACTGCTCGTCGATGCTGATGATGACGCCGCACGTGTTGCCGTCGAAGCCGTACGCGGCGTTGTCGTACCCGATGTCCTTGATCACCGAACGGGCGAGCTTGGGAATGTCGACATACGCACTCGTCGTGATTTCACCGGCGACGACGCACAAGCCGGTCGTCAGCAGCGTTTCGCATGCGACACGACCCTGCGGGTCCTCGGCAAGGATCGCATCGAGAACCGCATCCGACACCTGGTCGGCCATCTTGTCCGGGTGACCCTCCGTCACGCTCTCGGAGGTGAAGGTGTACGAACGCGTCATTGCGCGTCCGCCTCGGCCTCCATCGCAGCTGCGTCCGCAGCCGCCTGCTCCTCGGCGAGACGCGCGGCCTCGGCCTCAGCGAGCAACTCCTCGACCGACTTCGCGATGTAGCGCACCTTGTCGGCGGCGATTTCCTCGAATGCGATCGACAGCGGCTTCGTGCTCACCGACGTGACGCTTGGTGGTACGAGTCCGCCCGTTTGCAGGTTCTGGTAGTACTCGGTGATCTCCCGCGCGCGACGCGATGCCAGGGTGACCAGGCTGAACTTGGAGTGCGTCCGCTCCATGAGGCTCTCCACGGCGGGATTCATCATGGTCGTGTTCTTCGGCCTGCTCACGGGTGCTCCTTCGTGTAGACGGCTGACCGACGACCAACTCACGGTCCGTCGAGCCGTTCGAATGAACGAGTCTAGCCGCGGTCCCGACGGGCCGATTCGACGATTCGCAGCATCTCCTCGACCGTTGCACCGAGGTCGTCGTTGACGAGGACGTGATCGGCGAGGGCACGACCGACCGGCTCCTCTTCCTCGGCCTTGCGCAGCCGCTGATCGACCTTGCTCGCCTCGTCCCCTCGTGCATGAAGGCGGGCCCGTTGCTCGTCGCGCGACGGCGGCAGCACGAAGATGAGCACCGCATCGCGACGGTACGCCTTCACTTGGCGGGCGCCGTCGACTTCGATCTCGAGAACGATGTCACGTCCCTCGGGTGGTACGGGAAGCGGCGTGCCGTAATAGTTGCCGAGGAAGTTCGTCCACTCGAGGAACCCACCCGCATCGATCTTGCGTTCGAACTCCTCGCGCGACACGAACGTGTACGCATCGGCCGCTTCGCCGGGGCGCCGTTCGCGGGTCGTCCACGAACGACTGAGCCACAGGCGCAGATCGCCCGCAACGAGGCGCTCGACGATGGTGCTCTTGCCGACGCCGCCCGGACCGGAGATGACGAAGACGAGTGGTGCGCTCATCGGAGTGCCCCGAGGAGTGCCTCGCGGGCGTCGACGGTGAGCTCTGCGCACCGGCGCCGCGGCGGCACACCGAGCTCGGCGAGCAGGCGCCGCCCGCGCACCTTGCCGACACCCGGTACCGCTTCGACGAGCTTCGTCACGTAACACTCGGCAACGTCGCGACGAGTAGCGGCAAGATCGAGTGCGTCGGCGAGGGAGAGTGATCCGGCGGCAACCCGCGCAACGACCTCTTCGCGTGCCGCACGCACGCCGCGCAGATCCTCGAGGACCTGCACGCGCGACGACATGCCCCGATGCTAGTGATCGCGCCGGTGAACGGTCCCGTCGCGCCGCGTCAGCGGTGCGCGCTCGAAACCACGTCGCTCCAGCTCGTCACGCCGCGTCGACGCAGTTCGGTGAACAGCTCATCGGCCACGTGCACGGCGGCACGCGGGTCGGCGAAGTGTGCCGTTCCCACCTGCACGGCGTTCGCACCGGCCATCAACATCGCGAGCGCATCCCTACCGGTGGCGATGCCGCCCGCACCGACGATGTCGACGTCGGGCAGCGCAGCGCGCACGTCGTGGACGCAGCGCAGCGCGAGCGGATGGATCGCCCGTCCCGACACGCCCCCTCCTCCGTTGCCGAGCGCAGGCCGCCCGGTGTCGACGTCAATGACGAGTCCGAGGAAGGTGTTCGCGACGACGAGCGCCGCCGCGCCGGCATCGGTCACCGACGTCGCAACGTCGACGATGCGGTGGGTGTTCGGGCTCAACTTCGCCCACAGCGGAAGCGTGATGCACGATCGCACCGCCGCGACGACGTCGGCGGCGAGCACGGGATCGTGGGCGAACATGTCGCGACCATGGTCGAGATTCGGGCACGACAGGTTCACCTCGACGGCGGCGATCCGCGACGCCACGGGCGCGAGCATGAGCGCTGCATCGGCGAACTCCTCCGTGCGCCGTCCCCAGATGCTCACGATGACGGTCGCTCCGACACGTTCGAGGCGCGGCAACGAATCGGTGATCCATGCGGCGACTCCGGGACCCTGGAGTCCGACGGCATTGATCATTCCCATCGGCGTCGGATGCACCCGTGGAGCCGGGTTGCCGTCCCACTCGTAACTCGCGAGCGACTTCACGACGAACGCACCGAGTTGCGCCATGTCGACGTACGCCGCGAGCTCGTCACCGAAACCCGCGGTGCCGGCGGCATTCATTACGGGGTTGCGCAACACCACACCACCGACGCGCGTCGACGGAAATGCGACGTTCGCGTCGGCACCCATCACGCTCGACCGTGGTATTCCTGCAGACTGCGAATCGTCATCGGCCGTTCGGCACGTTCGCGCACGCCACGGGCCGCCGCGCGAGCCGCACGCAACGTCGTGACGAGGGCGACCCCGTTGACGTTGGCCGCCTTGCGGATCGCCTCGCCGTCACGGTGGGTGCCGCGCGCCTGGGGCGTATTGACGACGAAATGGATCTCACCTGACTCGATGAGCCGCACCGCGTCGTCGGTTGCGGCACCGGAGTCGTCGGCCCGTTCCGACACCTTGCCGACGACGCGCTGCACGGCGACGCCCGCAGCACGCAACGTATCGGCGGTGCCCTTCGTCGCGACGATGACGAACCCCGCCGCCGTGAGTTCACGCGCGACGTCGACACCACCGGGCTTGTCGCGATCGTTGAACGACAGGAACACCGTGCCCGATGCGGGCAGATCGGTGAATGCCGCGGTTTGCGCCTTGAGGAACGCCCGACCGAACGTGACATCGATACCCATCACCTCGCCCGTCGAGCGCATCTCGGGGCCGAGCGAGGCGTCGACCTCGGGAAACCGTTGGAACGGCAGCACGGCTTCCTTCACCGAGACGTGGCCCGTCGCCGGCGCACGAACGAGACCCTCTGCACGCAGTTCGGCGAGCGACGCGCCGAGCATGACGCGGCTCGCGACCATCGCCAACGGCACACCGGTCGCCTTCGCGACGAACGGCACGGTGCGACTCGCGCGCGGATTCGCCTCGATAACGAACACCCGACCGTCCGATACGGCGAACTGAACGTTGACGAGCCCGACGACCTCGAGTGCACCGGCAATTTTGCGGACCGCCTGCTCGATTTGCGCGACGACGTCGGCCGACAACGTTTGCGTCGGCAGTGCACACGCCGAGTCACCGCTGTGGACACCAGCTTCCTCGACGTGTTCCATCACGCCGCCGATGAGCACCTCGCCGCCCGCATCACGAATGGCGTCGACGTCGACCTCGGTGGCGTCCTGGAGGAACCGGTCGATGAGGACCGGTCGCGCCGCCGACAACCCGCCCTCCCTGCCGAGCGAACCGAACGCGCTGAGTTCCTCCATTGCGCGCGCAAGGTGGTCATCGTCGTGGACGATCTGCATGGCGCGACCGCCGAGCACGTAACTCGGGCGCACGAGCACCGGGTACCCGATCCGTGCGGCTATCGCGCGCGCACCGTCGACGTCAACGGCGGTACCGCCGGGCGGTTGCTCGAGTCCGAGCCGCTCGCACAACTCCGACCAGCGGGCGCGATCCTCGGCGACGTCGATCGACGCCGGTGACGTTCCGGCGACGAGTTCGGGGGGAATGACACCGGCGAGCTTCAACGGCGTCTGACCGCCGAGCGACACGATGACCTTCGGTACGCGACCGCCCGATGCGGCGGTTTCGGCGGCGATGACGTTGAGCACGTCTTCGCGGGTGAGCGGCTCGAAGTACAGCCGGTCGGAGGTGTCGTAGTCGGTCGACACCGTCTCGGGGTTGCAGTTGAGCATGACCGTTTCGTAGCCGGCGTCGCGCAATGCGAAGCTCGCGTGCACGCAGCAGTAGTCGAACTCGATGCCCTGACCGATGCGGTTCGGGCCGCTGCCGAGGATGATGACGCGCTGCGCATCGGAGTCGCGCACCTCGGTCTCGTCCTCCCACGTCGAATAGAAGTACGGCGTCTGCGCGGCGAACTCGGCGCTGCACGTGTCGACCGACTTGTACGTCGGGAACACACCGGCGGCCTCGCGCAACGTTCGCACCGCATCTTCGTCGGTGCCCCACAGGTGCGCGAGCTGGGCATCGGAGAAGCCGAGACGCTTCGCCCGGCGCCAGTCGCGCTTCGTGAGCTCGGGGGGCCGGCGTTGCGCCAACTCGGCACGGTGTTCGACGACGAGCATCATTTGGTCGAGGAACCACGGGTCGACGTGCGAGCGTTCGTGGACCGTCGACGCGGGGATGCCGCGACGCAGGCACTCCCCGACTTGGAAGATCCGCTCGGACGTGGGGCGTGAGATCGCCGCGAGCAGGTCGGCGTCGGACATGGCGCGCAGTTCCTCCTCGGCGGGGTCGCAGTTGAGGCCGAGACGACCTCGCTCGAGCGAGCGCAGCGCCTTTTGCAGACTCTCCGGGAACGTGCGGCCGATCGCCATCACCTCGCCGACGCTGCGCATCTGCGTGCCGAGCTCGTCGCTCGCACCGGCGAACTTCTCGAACGCCCAACGCGGCACCTTGGTGACGACGTAGTCGATCGTCGGCTCGAAACTCGCCGGAGTCATCTTCGTGATGTCGTTGGGGATCTCGTCGAGCGTGTAGCCGACGGCGAGCTTCGCGGCGATCTTCGCGATGGGAAAACCCGTCGCCTTCGACGCGAGCGCCGACGAACGCGACACGCGCGGGTTCATTTCGATGACGACTTGTTCACCGGTGCGGGGGTTCACGGCGAACTGCACGTTCGAACCGCCCGTCTCGACGCC